>NZ_JADPJQ010000117.1:118224-285724 GCF_023073515.1 Bradyrhizobium sp. 17
CGCGGATGGACCGTGCCAATGCTATAAGCGCTCGACGATTGGGGATGGGTTGAAATGCTGGAGAAGGCAGAGGGCGCTCAAGAGCCCATCAAGGTCGAGTTCGACAATTTCGAGCACGGTTTTCCGGAAGGCTTTGGCCCGGGCTGGTGGGGCACGCTCGCCTACTGGATCGGCATCGCCTTCGCGATCTTCCAGCTTTATGTCGCGGCCTTCAATTATCTGCCGAGCCAGGTGGTGCGCGGCGTCCATGTCGGCTTCCTCATTCTCCTCACCTTCGGCCTGATCGGCAACTTCACCGCCAAAAGCGATTTCGGCCGCGCGATCGGCTGGCTGATCGGCGGCATGGGCTTTCTGTGCGGGCTCTATCAATGGATCTTCTATGCGGATCTGATCGCACGTGACGGCGATCCGACGCGCCTCGATCTGGTGGTCGGCACGCTGCTCGCCGTCCTGATCTTCGAGGGCACGCGGCGGCTGATGGGCGCAGCGCTCCCGCTGATGTGCGGCGCCTGTCTCGTCTACTGGTTCTTCGGCCAGTATCTGCCGTCACCGCTCAACCATCGCGGCTATGATTTCGACCAGATCGTCACGCATCTGTCGTTCGGCACCGAAGGTTTTTACGGCGTGCCGATCTACGTCTCGGCGACCTACATCTTCCTGTTCATCCTGTTCGGCTCGTTCCTGGAGCGCGCCGGCATGATCCAGCTCTTCACCGACGTTTCTCTTGGGTTATTCGGCAGGACCCGCGGCGGCCCGGCCAAGGTCGCGGTGTTCGCCTCGGGCATGATGGGCACGATCTCCGGCTCCGGCGTCGCCAACGTCGTCACCGTCGGCCAGTTCACGATTCCGCTGATGATCAGGTTCGGCTATCGCCGCGCGTTCGCGGCCGGCGTCGAAGCGACAGCGTCGATGGGTGGGCAGATCATGCCGCCGGTGATGGGCGCGGTCGCCTTCATCATGGCAGAGACGCTCGGCGTCCAATATTCTGAGATCGTGAAGGCGGCCGCGATTCCCGCGATGCTCTATTTCGCCTCCGCCTTCTGGATGGTGCATCTGGAGGCCGGCAAGCACGGGCTCACCGGCATGAAGCGCTCGGAGATTCCGAGCGCCTGGAAGGCCCTGGTGACGCGCTGGTATCTCGTGCTGCCGCTCGCGGCGCTGGTCTACATGCTGTTCGAAGGTTTTACGCCGCTCTATGCCGGCAGCATGGGCCTCGCGCTCACAGTGGCGCTGATCCTTGGCACCGCCATCACGACAGGCGCGTCTTCGATGGCGATCCGCTATGTCTTCTGGATCGGGCTCGCGCTCGTCGTCGCGGCGCTCTCGCGCGACGGCCTTCAGATCGTGCCGGTCGCAGGCGTCGTCGTCGCGCTGATCGTGATCACTGCGTTCGTGCGTGGCGGATTTTCCGCCCTGCGCGCCTGCCGCGATGCCTTGGCTGAAAGCGCCAAATCCGCGATCACCGTCGGCATGGCCTGCGCCATCGTCGGGGTCATCATCGGCATGATGTCGCAGACCGGCGTCGGCACCATCTTCGGCGGCTGGGTGATCGGTCTCGGCGAGAAGAGCCTGTTCCTGGCGCTGATCATGACCATGCTGCTGTCGATCCTGCTCGGCACCGGCATCCCGACCATCCCGACCTACATCATCACGGCAGCGCTCGCGGCGCCCGCGTTGGCCAAACTGGGTGTGCCCCTGATCGCAAGCCACATGTTCGCGTTCTATTACGGCATCATGGCGGACCTCTCGCCGCCGGTGGCGCTGGCCGCGCTTGCCGCAGCACCGATCGCGAAGGAGAATCCGGACAAGATCGGCTGGGAGGCGATGCGCATCGCGCTCGCCGGCTACGTCATCCCCTTCATCTTCGTCTATTCGCCGGCGCTGATGCTGCAGGGCGGCGATCCCATGGCGGCCAAGCTCGGCTTCTACGGCGCGGTGGCATTGGCGACTGTCAAGGCGCTGGTGGCGATCGCGCTGTTCGGCATGGTCGCGATCGGATTCCTGTTCACGCGCCTGACGTTCCTCGAACGTTTGGTCGCGCTCGGTGCCGCGCTGTGCCTGCTCGGCGACTTCCCGTTCAGCGACACCGCGGGCTTCCTGCTCGCCGCTGCGATCGTGCTGTGGCAGTGGCGGCGGCGGCCGCCGGCGCCGGTCGAGGCGGTGTGAGCCTCTGCCTCGTCACAGCCTCAGGCCTGAAGGCGCTGGCGCTGTCCGCGTTCACACTGGTGTGGACGCATTCGATCGCGAAGGTCGACTGGCAGGAAGACTGGCGCGTCACCCCCGCCGGGCTCGAACTGGTGCAGGCACGCGTGAAGGGCACCGGCCCCGGCATGGAGCCGCCGCCCGAGGCGCGCCTCGTCGACGGCTGGTTTCAATGGAGGCCCGCGCGCGCGCCGATGCCGGAGGTCGTGCTGGGCAATTCGGACGCGGCTGGCGAATGGCGGCTATGCCATGACGGCAAGTGCCGGACGTTGTCCGAGATTGTCGGTCATCCCATTGGTGCTAACGTCACAAAGATGATCGTCTGCAAAGAACAATAATAAGGGAGACACGCGATGGGTCGGCTCAAGGGCAAGGTTGCGATGGTGGTGGGTGCCGGCTCGATCGGGCCTGGTTGGGGCAACGGCAAGGCCACCGCGGTCACCTTTGCCCGCCAGGGTGCGCAGGTGTTTTGCGTCGATCGCAACGGCGCGGCCGCCGAGGAGACCGCGAAGATCATCGCGGACGAAGGCGGCCAGGCGAGCGCGTTCACGGCCGACGTCTCGCATGCGCGCGAGGTCGAGGCGATGGTCGCGGCATGCCTCAAGGCCTACGGCCGCATCGACGTGCTCGACAACAATGTCGGCATCGCCGAGATGGGCAGCGTGGTCGAAGTGACCGAGGAAAGCTGGGACCGGGTCTTCAGCGTCAACCTCAAGAGCGCCTATTTCGCCATGAAGCACGTCATCCCCGTGATGGTGAAACAGGGCGGTGGCTCGATCATCAACATCTCCTCGATCGCTTCGATCCGCCACATGGGCATCTCCTACGTCACGTACGGCACCTCGAAGGCGGCGATGAACCAGATGACCCGCACCACCGCGATCGAGTTCGCGCGCCACCATGTCCGCGTCAACGCGATCCTGCCCGGCCTGATGAAGACGCCGATGGTGGAACATTCCGCAGGTCTTGCGAACAGCTATGCCAAGGGCGATGTTGAAGCGATGTGGCGGGCGCGCGATGCGCAAGTGCCGATGGGCCACATGGGCGACGCTTTCGACGTCGCCAACGCCGCGCTGTTCCTGGCCTCGGACGAAGCGAAATATGTGACGGGCATCGAGCTCGTGGTGGACGGCGGGATCACGTGCAAGGCGGGGGCCTAGGCGTCGTTCCGTGTTCGCCGTCGTCCTGGACAAGCGAGCGTAACGAGCGCTGATCTAGGACCCATAACCCCAGGGAGAAGTTTGACGAAGGCTGGCGGCTCCGGCTACTTCAACATTCGGCATTCGGGGTAATGGGTCCTGGCTTTCGCCAGGACGACATCATTGCGCCAGCGCCAGAATCCCGCCGGCGAATGAATGCCATGCCGCCGTTTCGCTGATCGGCCAGTTCAGCACCTTCACCGCCAGCAGCGCGAGCGTGCCGGTGATGTAGACTGGATGCACTCGGCCCGCGGTGCGCCAGTCGCGTACCATGGCGACGACGAGCAGCAGCGAAGCGACCATCGCGGGCGCGATGGTGACGGGCACCGGCGGCGGCCCTGGCGGTCCCGAAGGCGCGAGGAAAGTGAGAAACCAGCGCGCGATCGCGGCATCGAGGATGGAGACCGCCGCGAGCAGCATCAGGCGTTTGTGAATCTCCGGCTTTCGCGTGTTCATGATCGCGAGCACGAATACACCAGCGAAGAACGCGATCCCGCTCATCGGCACGATCGAGAAGGCGATGCCGGCCTCTTTCTGGCCGAGCGCCGCGGAATGCTGCATCACATGGACGGAGGCGAGGAAGCCGAAGATCGTCATCGCGGTCGCGAGCGAAACGCCGGCTATGCCGAGCGCACGGTGATTGACCATGCGGCCTGAGGCGGCGAGCCACGTCTGGATCACGAAATAGAGAGACCAGGTGAAGAACAACAGGCCGTGGAAATGAATGACGGGGCTTGCGGACAATGTCCGGTTCGCGAGCGGCACAAAATAGGTCGGTGCGAAGCCGAGAAAGGCGGTGGCCGCGCAGGCCAGTGCCATGTGGAGATAGAAATATCGTGCGGGCGACGCATCTCGCGCGCGCACACGACGGTCGTCGATCAGGGTCGTCATGAGGGATGAGTCTGGAGAGGCGGCGTTTGGTTCAAACCCCTAGCCACCTGTGCAGGGCGCTTGTCGGGATGACGAAATCTAACCCCCCGCGCTCAGTTCCGCGCGATCGAGCTCCTCCTCGATCCTGTGAAACGCGTCGTCACCGATCACCTCGGTGGCCCGGAGGTCGAAGATCGATTTTCGCGCGGCTTCGATGGCGCGGCGGCGCAGCGGATCGGCGGGCAATTCGCCGTTGGTGATGCCACCATGGGGATCGTCGTCGGCCTGCATCAGGATGGCACGATATTCGAGCCGCAGGATTTCGGCTTCCTCGGACGGATCGTCCTCGATCGCGTCGAGCGCCGCGCGATAGGCGACGGCGCGGGCGCGCGCGACCTCGATGCCGACGGGATTGTCGTCCTTGAGGCCGAACGCCAGGATCAGCGGCCGCAAGGTCAGGCCCTGCACGACCAGCGTGCCGAGCACGACCGCAAACGCCGAGAAGACGATGAAGTCACGATGCGGAAAGTTTTCCGGCAAGGCAAAGGCGGTGGCGAGCGTGACGAGGCCGCGCATGCCACACCAGGAGATGATGAGGCCGCCCTTGGCGGAGGCGACCTGCTTCGGATCCTTGGGGTGATAGATCCCGTGCGCCACCAGCGTGCGCAGCGTCGTGCGGTAGAGCGTGACCCAGGCCAACCGGACCAGGACCACGGTGAGCAGGATCCAGGCGGCGGCCAGGCAATAGTCCCAGCGCACGTCCGCGTCCAGCCGCGTCCAGATCGGTCGCATCTGCATGCCGATCAGCATGAACGCGAGCACGTTGAGCACGAACACCATCGTATCCCACACCGCGTAGGACGGCACCCGCAACCGCGCCGGCATGCGAGCGGGTGCAGCGCGTGCCATCGTGATGGCGTACACGACGATGGTGAGGATGCCGGAGAGGCCGAGATGTTCAGCGCCGATCCAGACCATGAAGGTAGTGGCGAATTGCATGATGATCGAACTGGGAGCCTCCGTGATCCGCACGATCACCAGTGGCATGACTCGCGCGGCGAGATAGCCGGCAACGACGCTGCCGACCAGGGCCAGAGCCATGGTTGGCGCGACCTGGCTCCATGCCAGATGCTCGGTGGCGGTCGCTCCGACGGCGATGCGATAGATCAAGAGCGCGGTCGCGTCGTTGAGCAGGCTCTCGCCTTCCAGGACCTTCACCATGCGGTGAGGCAGCTTCACCTGGCTCAGGATCGCGACCGCGGCGGCCGCGTCCGGCGGGGCCACGATGGCGCCGAGCGCAACCGCGGCGGCCCAGGGCATATCAGGCATCAGCCGGTGCGCGACGTAGGCCACAGCGGCCGTGGTCAAGCCGACCGCGGCGACGACGAGGGTGGAGACCGGAACCCAATTGTTGCGGAGATCGCGCAGCGAGGTGTCGAAGGCGGCATCGAGCAGGACCGGTGCGACAAAAAGAGCCAACGCCAGGTCGGGCTCCAGCGTCCAGGACGGGCTCGACGGCACAAAGGCGATCAGTGCGCCCCCGATTGCGAGAAAGGTCGGGTAGGGGACCTTGATCCGCCGCGCCAGCGCCGATAATGCAACGGCGCCGAGCAGAAGCACGATGATCCATTCGAATGTCGACACGTTGATCCCCGAACCCGATTTGAGCGGCGCCACAAGCTAGCACCAATCCGGTCGTATGATGGATGGTGCAGCCCCAAGGCAAGACCTCAAGGCGGACCTTAACTCAAGACTTTCCAACTGTGGCGAGCATGCGTTTTCTCATTCAATGGTCCGGCGCCGGGTTGCTCTTTGCGCTCTCGTTCGTTGCGGCTCATGCTGCGACCGGCGGCGAGCCGGCCGCGGTGCCGCAGGTCGACATCGCGCCGTGCCTCGCGGCTGCCGCAGCCGACGACATCGACAAGGCCGCCACGGCCTGCGCCGCCGTGATCGACAACGAGAAGACGGCGAAAGGGGACCTGATCAAGGCGCTGATCGCGCGCGGCGGGCTTTATGCGCGGCACGACCAAGTCGACCGCGCGATCGCCGACGACAGCCGCGCGCTGGAGCTCGATTCCGGTCTCGCCGATATCTTCAACGCGCGGGGCGAACTCTGGCTAAGGAAGGGCGACAAGCCCAAGGCGGTGCAGGATTTCGGTGCGGCGTTGAAAATCGATCCGAACCACGAGAAGGCCAAGCCCAATCACAAGGCGATGGCGCGCGAGATCGAGCGGATCGGCGCGCAGATGGCAGTCGCGGGCAAGCCCAGTTTCATTTGCAAGGGTGTGCGCCGTCCCGTCGAGAAGGCGATCTGCGCCAACCGCGAGCTCGCAGATCTCGACCGCGAGATCTTTGCCGCCAACGCGCGCGTGTTGCGCGAAGCCCGCAATGCAGGCGAAGCGAAGGCGCTTCAACGCGAGCAGGACGATTTCATCGCCGGCCGCAACGCCGGGTTCGGCCGGCCGGGGTACGATTTGAAGAAGGCGATGCAGGAGCGGCTGCAGCGGCTCAACGGGGTGGACGGGTATTGAGGCTCCTCGTCTCGCTCGTAAGAGCGGGACGAAGGAGGGAAGGGATCGGTGCGCCGCTGGCACGCCTCGATTTGAACCGATTCTTTGGCTGCCGCGACAATGGTGAAAGCCTGATGTCCCGGAGCCCTATGCCATGTGCGGCACGCATCCTTCCGCGCAAATGCTCTCGTTTGCAAAAATCTCGTTTCGCTCGCTCCTGCTCAGCGCGGCAATGAGCGTCGTTCTCGTCGCCCCTGCTTCGGCCGGCGTCGATTGCGTAATCGGGAGCAAGGCCGCTCCGGCTGAGCTGATCCCGGCCTGCAGCGCCATCATCGACCAGGCCTCGAATCCATCCCTCGATCGCGCCGCGGCATTGCTGGTGCGCGCCGACGCCAATGCGCGAACCTCGGGCGCCCTCACGCAGGCGCTGCGAGATATCGATCGCGCCATCGCACTCGATGGCAAGAACGCAAAAGCCTGGCGCCTGCGCGGTGATCTCCTGCGCGAGGCCGGCGGCGATCTCAACCGCGCCGCGGCGGACCTCAGCAAGGCCATCGAGCTCGATCCGCAGGATTCGGAATCTTACGAGCTGCGCGGCGTCGTCTACACCAACCAGCACCGGCTCGACCGCGCGCTTGCCGATTACGACCAGGCGATCAGGCTGAAGCCTGACAATGCACAGGCCTGGTCCGACCGCGGCGTGACCTATTATCTCGGCGGCGACAACGAGAAGGCGATCCGCGATCTCAGCGAGGCGTTGCGCCTCGATCCGAACCGGCCGCGCAGCTACACCAATCGTGGCGCCGCCTACAAGAAGCTCGGCCAGCTCGACAAGTCGGTTGCCGACGACGGCGAGGCGATCCGGCTCGATCCGAAAGTGCCCGAATATTACGACAATCGCGGGCTGGCGCTGGCCGCGATGGGGGAGTACGACAAGGCGATTGCCGATTACGATCAGGCGCTCCGGCTGGCACCGCGGCCGAATTTCTTCACAAACCGCGGCGATTCCTACCACCTGAAGGGCGAGCTTGGCGCGGCGCTGAGCGATTACGAGGCCGCGCTGAAACTCGATCCGAATTTCGCGCTGACCTACAACAACCGCGCCGTGCTCTACAAGAAGATGGGCGAGCGCAAGAAGGCGCTGGCCGACTACGAGACCGCGCTGCGGCTCGATCCCGGCAACGACAATGCGGCCGGCGGCCGCCGAACCATGATCGCGGAGATCGCGAAATTCGGCGGCGAGCCGCTGCGGCCGCTCGCGGCGAATTCCGGCAATGGCCCGTCGTTCGATTGTGCCACCGCGAAGCGCGAGGTCGAGAAGGTGATTTGTGCCGATCCGCAGCTGGGGGTGCTCGATCGCCAGATCGCCGAGACCTACGAGCGCGTGCTGAAATCGGCCGGGTCCCGCTTCGCCGGCGGCCTCCGTCGCACCCAGCGCGATTTCCTCACCACCCGCAATACGAGCTTCGGCCGCCCCGGCTATGATCTCAGGAAGGTCATGCAGGAGCGGCTGCAGCGGCTGAATGCGATGGATAGCTGAGCATTGTTCTTTTCAGCTTGAACCGCGGCCCGTTCCCGGGAAAATACCCCTCAAACAAGGCCGGTACTTGATCCCTGTCATGGCGGGACGTCTGTCCTGCAACAAGGTCAAGGCCAGGCGAATAAGGGAACGGGAGCGCGGGAATGAACGTCCGAGGAAACATCGACGGAAAAAGTCTCTATCACGAGGTTTATGCGCGCTCGCTGGCTGACCCCAAGGGCTTTTGGGCCGAGGTGGCCAAGGAGATCGACTGGATCGAGCCACCGAAAAAGATCTTCGATCCCTCGCAAGGCGTCTACGGCCGCTGGTTCAGCGGTGGCGTCGTCAACACCTGCTACAACGCGCTTGACCGTCAGGTCGAACGCGGCCGCGCCGACCAGGTCGCGCTGATCCATGATTCGCCGCTGGCAAATAGCGTCACCAAATTCACCTACGCCGAACTGCTGGCCGAAGTGCAGGCGCTTGCCGCCATCATGCAGGATTTTGGTGTCGCCAAGGGCGATCGCGTCATCCTGTATATGCCGATGGTCCCCGAGGCCGTCGTCGCGATGCTCGCCTGCGCGCGCATTGGCGCGGTGCACTCCGTGGTGTTCGGTGGCTTTGCCGCGAAAGAGCTCGCCACCCGCATCGACGATGCGCAGCCAAAGTTGATTCTGTCGGCGAGTTGCGGCATCGAGCCCGGCCGGATCGTGCAGTACAAGCCGCTGCTCGACGAGGCGATCAGGCTTGCGGGGGCAAAGCCGAAGGCCTGCATCGTGCTGCAACGTCCGCAGCTCGTCTGCGCCCTCACGCCCGGCCGCGACTATGATTGGGCGGGCCTGCGCCGCAAGGCGATGAACGACGGCAAGAAGGCGCCTTGTGTGCCCGTCGCCGCTACCGATCCGCTCTACATCCTCTATACGTCAGGCACGACCGGCATTCCCAAGGGTGTCGTGCGCGACAATGGCGGCCATCTCGTCGCGGTGAAATGGTCCATGTTCAACCTTTATGGCGTCAAGCCGGGCGAGGTCTGGTGGTGCGGCTCCGACATCGGCTGGGTGGTCGGCCACAGCTACATCGTCTACGGCCCGCTGCTGCATGGCGCGACCTCGATCATGTATGAGGGCAAGCCGGTCGGCACGCCCGATGCCGGCGCGTTCTGGCGCGTGATCAGCGAGCACAAGGCCGTCGCCTTCTTTACTGCGCCGACCGCGTTCCGCGCGATCCGGAAAGAAGATCCGGAAGGAAAATTCATCCGGCAATACGACCTCTCGACGTTCCGCACGCTGTTCCTGGCCGGCGAGCGCGCCGATCCGCCGACGGTGGAATGGGCGGAGCAGCAGTTGAAAGTGCCTGTGATCGACCATTGGTGGCAGACCGAAACCGGCTGGTGCATCGCCGGCAATCCGGTTGGCTTAGGTCAGCTGCCGGTGAAGCACGGGTCGCCGACGGTGCCGATGCCGGGCTATCAGGTCGACGTGGTCGACGAAGCGGCAAAGCCGGTCGGTCCGAACACCATGGGTTCGATCGTCATCAAGCTTCCGATGCCGCCGGGCTGTCTGCCGACGCTGTGGAATCAGGACGAACGGTTCAAGGAAGCCTATCTCACCGAATTCCCCGGCTACTACAAAACGTCGGATGCCGGCTACAAGGACGACGACGGCTATGTCTTCGTCATGGGCCGCACCGACGACATCATCAACGTCGCCGGCCATCGGCTCTCCACCGGCGGCATGGAGGAGATCCTGGCTTCGCATCCCGATGTCGCTGAATGCGCCGTGCTCGGCGTCAAGGACGCGATCAAGGGCGAGGTGCCCTGCGGCTTCCTGGTGCTCAAGGCGGGTGTGAAACGGGCCCCGGCCGAGATCGAGAAGGAGATCGTCGCGCTGGTGCGCGACAAGCTCGGTCCCGTTGCCGCGTTCAAGCTCGCCATCACCGTCGGCCGCCTGCCCAAGACGCGATCCGGAAAGATCTTGCGCGGCACGATCAAGAAGATCGCAGATGGTGAAGCTTGGACCATGCCGGCGACGATCGAGGACCCCAAGGTGCTGGACGAGATCGGCGATGCGCTGAAGGGGCGGGTGTGAGGTTTGCAATGGGGCTTGAATAGGCCGCATTTTTCCGCTCAATCCTCATCCTGAGGACCTGGCGCGCGTCTCGAAGGATGAAAGGCCCCGCTGCGGCAGCTTGGCCTGCATGGTTCGAGACGCCCGCTGCGCGGGCTCCTCACCATGAGGATGAAGGGCCTGCCATGAATTCGAAGCCGTTTCTAGCGATTGCATTTGCGGGCCTCATTCTCTCCGCCTGCTCCGCGCGCTACCAGACGCCGGTGGCGATGGGCGGCGATGATGACGACGCGGTCTGCCAGAGCCGCGGCTATGCGGCCGGATCGCCCGAATACGTGGCGTGCCGCAAGGACCGCGACGTCCAGCGCAGTTCCGCGACCACCCGCGCCGACCGCCGCCAGCGCGACCTCGGCGAATACATGCTGAACCATCCGGACCGGCCATAAAGGCTGCGCTGCGCCGCTGCGCTCGCAATGACGAGGTTGCTGAAGCTTCTTGCGTCAGACTAAAAACGCGGCGAGTTTCCCCGCCGCGTTTGCATTCGATGACGACTGAAGTGGAAGGATTACTCCTCCTCCTGGTCCTGCTTCTTGCCGCCGAGCGTCTTCAGCTTGGCGAACACAGCATCGACGTTGAGATCGTCGCTGGACCTCTCCGCGGGTTCGTACTCGTCCTTCTTGGTGGTTTCTGAGGCCGGCAGCAAAGTGGCGCCGCCATAGGCTGCGTCGATCGGCTTTTCCTTCGCCGCGCGCGCGACCTCGAAATCGAGCTCGATCTGCGAGCAGAGGCCGAGGGTGACGGGATCGATCGGCGTCAGCTGGGAGGTGTTCCAGTGGGTGCGATCGCGGACACTCGCGATCGTACTCTTGGTCGTGCCGACCAGGCGCATGATCTGGGCGTCCTTGAGCTCGGGATGGTTGCGCAGCAGCCAGAGGATGGCGCTCGGGCGTTCGTGGCGGCGCGAGACCGGGGTGTAGCGCGGGCCCTTGCGCTTGGGCTGCGGCGGCAGCACCACCTTGCTCTCCTGGAGGCGGAGCCGGTAGTCCGGGTTGTTCTCGCCCTTCTCGATTTCCTCGCGGGTCAGCTGGCCATTGGAAAGGGGATCCATGCCCTTGATGCCCTGGGCGGCGTCGCCATCGGCGATCGCGCGCACCTCGAGGGGGTGCATTTTGGTGAAATCGGCGACCTGATCGAAGGTCAGCGCGGTATTGTCGAGCAGCCAGACGGCGGTCGCCTTGGGCATCAGAGGTGCGTTGCTCATGGCAAATCTCCTTTGTGCTTCGCCCACCCCTTTGGAGGCGAAACCGGTGGTCATCAGCGATGACTGGGAATTCGCGCTATATAAGCCCGGAGGGGCTAGCCACGCAATGGTTCTGCTATAGATAGTGCCTTGACAGCGCCCGAAAGGGGGCCCAATTCCCTCTGAAGTCTCTGTAAGACCGTACCCAAGCCCTGTTCATCCATCGACCGCTTCCCGCCCATTTGGCGAGGTGATTCGGTCCCGAGATCGCTCAATGTCAGCCAAACCAGACCTCAAGATCGTGCTTTGTTCTCCCCGTGGCTTCTGCGCCGGGGTGGTCCGGGCGATCGACACCGTGGAACGGGCGCTCGATAAATACGGCGCCCCCGTCTATGTTCGCCACGAGATTGTGCACAATAAATACGTCGTCGATGGGTTGAAGAAGAAGGGCGCGATCTTCGTCGAGGAACTCGCCGAGATCCCGGAAAACACCACCGCGCCGGTGGTGTTCTCGGCCCATGGCGTGCCGAAATCGGTCCCGGCCGACGCCACCTCCCGCAATTTGTTCTCGCTGGATGCGACCTGCCCCCTGGTCACCAAGGTGCACCGCGAGGCCGCGATCCATTTCAAGCGCGGCCGCGAGATCTTCCTGATCGGGCATTCCCATCATCCGGAGGTGGTGGGCACGCTCGGCCAGCTCCCGACCGGCGCCGTGACCCTGATCGAGACTGCCGAGGACGCCAAGACCATCGCCCCGAAGGACCCGAACAACCTCGCCTTCGTGACCCAGACCACGTTGTCGATCGACGACACCGCGGAGATCGTGGCGCTCCTGAAGGAACGCTTCCCGAACATCAACGGGCCGCACAAGGAAGACATCTGCTACGCCACCACCAACCGCCAGCTCGCGGTGAAGAAGGTGGCGCCGGTGGTCGACGCCCTGATCGTGGTCGGTGCGCCGAACTCGTCGAACTCGCAGCGCCTGCGCGAAGTCGCCGAACGCGAGGGTTGCCCGATCGCCGTGCTGGCGCAGCGCGCCACCGAAATCGACTGGAAGCGGTTCGAGAACATCACCAGCCTCGGCATCACCGCGGGTGCCTCGGCACCGGAAGTGATCGTCGAGGAGATCATGGACGCGTTCGCCGAGCGCTTCACGCTGCATGTGGAGACGGTCTCGGCCGCGGAAGAGAACGAGTTCTTCCCGCTGCCGCGCCAGGTGCGCCCCGAAGCCGCCGCCGAGTAGACGTTCATGGCGGTCTACACCGACGTTGCCGCCGACGAGCTTGCGGACTTCCTCAACCAATACGATCTCGGCGAGTTGCTCTCCTACAAGGGCATCGCCGAGGGCGTCGAAAATTCCAACTTCCTGCTGCATACGACCAAGGGGTCGTTCATCCTCACGCTCTATGAGAAGCGCGTGGCGAAGAACGATCTGCCGTTCTTCCTCGCGCTGATGACGCATCTTGCCGAGCACGGCGTCAACTGCCCGCTGCCGGTGAAGGGAACGGACGGCGAGGCGTTGCGCGAGCTGTCGGGCCGGTCGGCCGCGATCATCACCTTTCTCGAAGGCGTCTGGCCGCGCAAGCCGAACGCGGTCCATTGCGCCGGCGTTGGCGAGGGGCTCGCCAGGATGCATCTGGCCGGCGCGAATTTCGCGATCAGGCGTGCGAACGCGCTGTCGGTCCCGGGCTGGCGGCCGCTGTTCGATGCCGCATCACACCGGGCCGACGAGGTGCAGCCCGGCCTGCGCGCGTTCCTGAGCCAAGAGCTCGACTACCTCGAGAGCGGGGTCTGGCCGACGCTTCTGCCCGAAGGCGTGATCCACGCCGACCTCTTCAACGACAACGTCTTCTTTCTCGGCGACAAGTTGTCAGGGATCATCGACTTCACTTTCGCCTGCAATGACTGGCTCGCCTATGATGTCGCGATCTGCCTCAACGCCTGGTGCTTCGAGCCGGATCATTCCTTCAACGTCACCAAGGCGCGGGCCTTCCTCAATGCCTATGGCCGCGTGCGAAAGCTGTCCGAGCCGGAAGAGGCAGCGCTGCCGCTGCTCGCGCGCGGCGCTGCGATGCGCTTCCTGCTGACGCGGCTGGTCGACTGGCTCAACGTTCCGCCCGGCGCGCTGGTTCGGCCGAAGGATCCGCTGGAATATGTCCGCAAGCTGCGCTTCCACCAGAGCGTTTCCAGCGTGCGCGACTACGGGCTGATGCCGTCGGGGCTGGTGGCGTGAGCGAGCTTCCGATTGTCACGATCTACACCGACGGCGCCTGCTCGGGAAATCCGGGGCCCGGCGGCTGGGGCGCGATCCTGAAGTTCGGCGACAAGGAAAAAGAACTGAACGGTGGTGAGCGCCACACCACCAATAACCAGATGGAATTGATGGCGGCGATCTCCGCGTTGGAAGCGCTGAAGAAGCCGTGCACGGTCGATCTCTATACCGACAGCCAATATGTCCGTCAGGGCATTACCGGCTGGATCCACGGCTGGAAGCGCAACGGCTGGCGCACCGCCGACAAGAAGCCGGTGAAGAATGTCGAGCTATGGCAGCGCCTGGATGCCGCGCTGAAGGCCCATGACGTGCGGTGGCACTGGGTCAAAGGTCACGCAGGCCATCCCGAGAACGAACGCGCCGACCAGCTCGCGCGCGACGGGATCGTGAAGGCGCGGTTGCAGCAGAGGCTGGCGGAGTAGGCGCGCGGTCGGCGCTCCTTCCTCATGCTCCGCCGTCATCGCCCGGCTTGACCGGGCGATCCAGTACGCAGCGGCCTCTCGATTCAACAACAACTGCTCTGGAATACTGAATGCCCCGCTTTCGCGGGGCATGACAGAGTCGTTTGTGGCTGAAAGCGGCGTCTAAAGCTTACAGCTGCCCGAGCAGCGTATCGCCGCCGGACACCTCGACCTTGCCGGGCATCGCCTCGAGGTTCAGCTTCTTGACCACGCCGTCCTCGACCAGCATCGAATAGCGCTTGGAGCGGATGCCGAGACCGTTGCCGGAGGCGTCGAGCTCCATGCCGATCGCCTTGGTGAAGTCGGCATTGCCGTCGGCGAGGAAGATGGCCTCGTCGCGCTGGTCGGTATCGCGCTTCCAGGCGTTCATGACGAAGGCGTCGTTGACGGAGACGATGGCGATGGTGTCGACGCCCTTGTCCTTCAGGGCGTAGGCGTTGAGGAAAATGCTCGGCAGATGCATCTTGTGGCAGGTGCCCGTATAGGCGCCGGGCACCGCGAACAGCGCCACTTTCTTGCCCTTGAAGATGTCGTCGGTGGTCTTCACCTGCGGGCCTTCGGCCGTCATCACGCGGAATTTCGCCTCGGGCAGTTTGTCGCCAGTCTGGATCGCCATCGTCAGTCTCCCTGAAAATCGGTCCCGCTTTTTAGACCGTGCGGCGGCGCTGCACAATGTTGCCGGTAGGGCAGGCGGTGAGGGCGGGACCCTTCACCGTTATGTCATCAGCCGGCGAACCCGCCGCCGTCGAGGAAGGCCTGCTCGTCCGGGGTGGTGTCGCGGCCGAGCAGATGGTTGCGGTGGGGGAAGCGGCCAAACCGCCGGATGATGTCGGCGTGCTCACGCGCGTATTTCAGATTTTCGGCATTGTCGGTGTTTTGAAACAGCGCGACGCAGTGCAATTGGTCGGGCAGGTGCTCGGAATGCATGAAGGGCAAATAGAGGAATTCGAGCAGGACCGGATCGATCCTTTGATCTGCGCCCCGCGCAATGGCGCGGCGGGCGACGTCGCGCGCCAGCGCATCGCTGGCAAAGGCCTGCGACGTGCCGCGAAACATGTTGCGCGGAAACTGGTCGAGCACGATGACGAGCGCGAGTGCGCCCTCATCGGTCGCCTCCCATGACGAGAGTTCGCCGGCGACCGCCTTCTGCCACAGCGCGAGAAAGCGGCGCCTGATCTCCGCGTCGAATGCGTCGTTGCGCTCGTACCAGGCATCGCGGCCGGCCTCGCGCCAGAAGGCGAGGATGCCGGCCGGACTGATGTTGCCGTCGTCGGTCATGAACGAAAGAGGCGCTTACGCCGCCTCCGCCTTCTTCTCGTCGCGCAGCTGCCGCCGCAGGATCTTGCCGACATTGGTCTTCGGCAGGTCGGTGCGGAATTCGATGTGCTTGGGCACCTTGTAGCCCGTCAGCTGCTCCTGGCAGAACTTGACCAGGGCCTCCGCCGTGAGGTTCGGGTCCTTCTTGACCACGAACGCCTTCACCGCCTCCCCCGACTTGGAATCGGGAATGCCGATGACGGCGCATTCGAGCACCCCGGGGTTGCTCGCGATCACTTCCTCGATCTCGTTCGGATAGACGTTGAAGCCGGAGACCAGGATCATGTCCTTCTTGCGGTCCACGATCTTGGTGTAGCCCTTCTCGTCCATGATGCCGATGTCGCCGGTGCGGAAATAGCCGTCCGCGGTCATCACCTTGGCCGTCTCCTCCGGCCTGTTCCAGTAGCCCGACATCACCTGCGGGCCCTTGGCGCAGATCTCGCCGGGCTGGCCGAGCGGCATCTCGTTGCCGTCGTCGTCGCGGATCGAGATCCAGGTCGAGGGCACGGGGATGCCGATAGTGCCGTTGAACTCCGGATTGGTCGTGGTGTTGCAGGTCAGCGTCGGAGATGTCTCCGACAGGCCGTAGCCTTCGGCGATGGAGCAGCCCGTGATGGCCTTCCACTGCTCGGCGACGGGGCGCTGCACCGCCATGCCGCCACCGTTCGAGATCTTCAGCTTGGAGAAGTCGAGCTTTTTGAAGTCGGGATGATGCATCAGGCCGTTGTAGAGCGTGTTCACGGCAGGGAAGTTGTTGACCTGGTACTTCGCCAATTCCTTGATGAAGCCCGGGATGTCGCGCGGATTGGGGATCAGGAGATTGCAGCCGCCGGCGCGCACCGCGAGAAGGTAGCAGGCTGTCAGCGCGAAGATGTGATAGAGCGGCAGCGCGCAAACGACCATGAGTTGATCGACATGCGGCGGCGCGGCCATCGCCGGCTGCAGCCAGGCGTCGTTCTGCAGGACGTTGGCGACGATGTTGCGATGAAGCAGGGTGGCGCCCTTGGACACGCCGGTGGTGCCGCCGGTATATTGCAGGAAGGCGACGTCGCCGGGTGACAGCTTCGGCTTGTTGAAGGCCAGAGAGCGGCCGGCGGAGATCGCGTCGTTGAAGGACACCGCGCCCGGCAGCGACCATGCCGGCACCATCTTCTTGACGCGGCGGACGACCAGATTGACGATCACTCCCTTGAAGCCGAGCAGGTCGCCCATGCTGCCGACGATGACGTGCTTGACTTGCGTCTTGGCGATCACCTGCTCGACGGTGTGGGCGAAGTTCTCGAGCACGATGATGGCTTCGGCGCCGGAATCCTTGAGCTGGTGCTCGAGCTCGCGCGGCGTGTAGAGCGGATTGACATTGACCACCGCGAAACCGGCGCGCAGCACGGCTGCGGTCGCGACCGGATATTGCAGCACGTTCGGCATCATGATCGCGACGCGGGCGCCGCGTTGCAGGCCGCGCCCTTGCAGATAGGACGCCATCGCCAGCGACATCTGGTCGAGGTCGCGATAGCTGATCGACTTGTCCATGCAGATGAACGCCTTGCGGTCGGCGAACTTGGCGAAGCTCTCCTCCAGGAGGTCGACCAGCGATGAATATTGCGTCGGCTCGATATCGGCGGGGACGCCGGGCGGATATTGCTTAAGCCAGATGCGCTCCATGGAAACTCCCCTCATTGACCAGAGCCCGTTGTGTCTCGGGCTTGCCTCGTTGCCGTCAGTATCGAGCCTGCCGGAACGGGTGGCAAGCGGTCGAGGCTTAGGACAAACGTCAGGGAGTGGCTACCGGAATCCTTGCAAATGGCGCTGCCGCAACTGCGAAGTGCGGCGCGGTCTCGCCTCGCGTCGGCTGTTAACTGTTGTTGGCGGGCTTGGCGGGCTTGGTCGCGGCCTTGGGCTTGGCGGGCTTGGCCGCCTCGCCGCTCACCGCAGGCTTTGCCACCGCATCGGGCTTGGCTGCGGCATGCTTGGTACCGGCCGGCTTAGCTGCGGACTTGCCGTCGGCCGGCTTTGCGGCCGCCGCCGTCTTGGCATCGGGCTTCGCCGCCGCCGTCTTGGCATCCTTCGGCTTGTCTGCCGCGTCGGGCTTTTTGGCGACGCGCGACTTCTTGCCACGCGGCTTTGGCGTGGCCTGCTGGTCGGCATCGGCCGCGACCGCCGCGATCAGGGCGGTCCCGGTGCGGGTCGGACCGGTATACACCAGCACGGGCTCGGCCGCCGCCGGGGCCGAGGCCATCAGCTCGGAGGCCTTCATCAGAGGCGGCTGAAGCCCGGCCGTGAAGAAGGTGACTTGGGCTTCGCCGCCGGTGGCCGAGGCGGACCCGGACGTGCCGCCATTGGCCGCGATCAGCGCGTCGTCATCGTCGCTGGCCGGCCGCTTGCGATGGCCGCCGCACATGTCGTCACGCAGGTTCGGCGGCGAGGCGTCGACCGGGACCAGCTTGTCAACGGTGCCGAGCGAGGGGCGGAGCCAGGTGAGATTATCTTGCGAGAAGCCGCGCTCCAGCAGCTGCGCCGCCTTCACCGCGCGCGCGGTCCCGGAGTTGGCGCCCAGCACGACGGCGATCAGCCGGCGGCCGTTGCGGGTGGCCGACGCGACGAGATTGTAGCCGGAGGCGCAGATGAAGCCGGTCTTGAAACCGTCGGCGCCGGGATAGCGGCCGATCAGCTTGTTGAAATTGCCGGTGACGCGCTTGCCGAAGCGGATTGCCGGAATGTGCACGAAGTACTCGTACTCGGGCAGGTCGCGCAGGAACGAGCGCGCGAGAATGCCAAGATCCCGCGCGGAGGTGATCTGTCCGTCGGCGGGCAGGCCGTTCGGATTGACGTAGCTCGTCTGCGTCATGCCGAGCTTCTGCGCCGTGTCGTTCATCAGCGCCGAGAAACCATCGATCGAACCGCCAACGCCTTCGGCGAGCACGACGGCCATGTCGTTCGCCGATTTCACCATCATCATCTTGAGCGCGTTGTCGACGGTAAGCTGCGTTCCCGGGCGAAAGCCCATCTTCGAGGGCGACTGCGAGGCTGCCGTCGGCGAAACCGTGAGCAGTGTGTCGAGTGTGAGCTTGCCGTCCTTGACCGCCTTCAGCGTCACATAGGCGGTCATGATCTTGGTGACGGAAGCCGGATACCAGGGAATGGTCGCGTTCTCCGCCTGCAGCACCTTGCCGCTATCGGCCTCGATCAGGAGCAGCGCTTCGGCGCTCGCCGCGCGCGGCGCGAGCAACGCGGCACACGCGAGTGCCGCGGCGAACAGGTTGAACAGGGATTGACGAAGCAGCGGGCGAAGAGCGTGCACTATCCGATTCCGGTCCTTGGAGACCCGCCGGTTCCGGTCGGCTCTCGTGATCTGATGTTCGGTTCTGAAATCCAGCGCCGCCGCTTGCGGCGCCGCAAACCTATACCGGCTGGTGCGTCGGGAATAGGGGCATCAGCCGGGTATTCCGCAATGAAATGGGCCGAATTTCGACGATACGATGGGGAATTGCCAAGGCGGCTTGTTAAGGCGACTTGGCGGCCGTCGCGGCAGCCTCAGCCGCTGTCACGCTGGCCCGTGCGTTCTCCTGAACCATGAATTGAGCCCTGGCGAGGTCGGCGAAATGGCCGCCTTTGGCCACGAGTTCATCGAAAGTTCCGCTTTCGATCACGCGCCCGTTCTCGAACACCAGGATACGCGTGGCATTGCGGATGGTGGAGAGACGGTGGGCGATCACGAAGGTGGTGCGGCCCTTCATCACTTCGTCGAGAGCGGTATTCACCTTGGCCTCGGTGACGGCGTCGAGTGCGCTCGTCGCCTCGTCCAGGATCAGGATCGGCGGATCCTTCAGCAGTGCACGTGCGATCGACAGCCGCTGGCGCTCACCACCCGACAGCATCCGGCCCCGCTCGCCGGCATTGGTCTCGAAGCCGCCGCTGCGCTCGATGAATTCGAGCGCCTGCGCGCGCTCCGCCGCCTTGCGCATCTCGGCCTCGGTGGCGTCCGGCTTGCCGACGCGCAAATTCTCCGCGATCGAGCGGTTGAACAGCAGCGCCTCCTGAAAGACCACGCCGATGTTCCGCCGCAGCGATGTCAGCGTCACCCCGCGCACGTCCATGCCGTCGATCCTGATGAAGCCGGACTGCGGATCGAAGGCGCGATGCAGCAGCGCAATCGCCGTCGACTTGCCGGCGCCCGTCGCGCCGACCAGTGCGATGGTCTGGCTGGGAAGCGCGGTGAAGGAGAGGTCCTCGACCGCCGGCCGCTTGCCGTCATAGGAGAAGGTGACGTCGTTGAATTCGACGAGGCCGGAGAGCCGACCCGCATCGATCGCGTCGTGCCGGTCGTGCACCGCAGGAACCGCATCGAGCACGTTGAAGAACTCGCGCAGGCGCGGGGCTTCCATGAACACGTTGTTGATGAAGCTCACGACCTGCTCCAGCTTCTGGATCAGAAGCGTCGCGAAGCTCACGAACATGACGATCTCGCCGACAGAGGTCAGCCCCTGGTCGTGCAGCGCGATGCCGAAAGTGAAGATCGCGAGCACGGTGATCGTGGTGGAGGCGCGCGTGATGACGGTGACGAGTGCCCACCACGACAGCACCGGCATTTGCGCCGCTAGCAACTCGTCGGCGACGGAGCGCAGGCCCTTCACCTCGGATTCGACGCGGACGAAACTCTGCACCAGCGCGACGTTGCCAAGGGCGTCGGACGCGCGCGCGGAGAGCTCGCTGTAGTGCTCCTCCACCTCCATCTGCATGCCGAAGGTTCTGCGCACCACGAAGGTGGTCAGCGCGGTGAAGACGATGCAGAGCACGAACAGCAGGATTGCAAGCCGCCAGTTCAGGTAGAGCGATAGCGGCAGCAGCACCACGACCGAGAGGATCGCGGCAAAATGCTCTCGAAAGAAGCCGACCCATAACCGCCACAGCGCATCTGTGCCGTTCAGCATCACCTTCATCAACCGGCCCGAATGGGTGCCCGAATGGAAGGTCAGAGGCAGCTGCAGGATGTGCTCGAAATAGTCCGTCAGGACCGCCTGCCGCTGGCGGTGGGAGAGCCGGTCGGCCTGCAACGCTACGACCGCGCTGCAGACGATGGTGAACAGTCCGAACGCGACCCATGCAACCAGGAACGGCCAGGCCGAGTTGGAGCCTGCGACCGTCTTGCCGGAGAGCACATCGACGATCCGGCCGAACAGCACCGGTTCGGCGAATTGCGAGCCCGCAAGCAGGAGATTGACGACCGCAAGCAGCCAGCCCAGCCGTGCCTCCTTACCGAGCAGCTCGAGAACGCGGGTGTAGAGGCGGAGAATGGGCATGGGCGAGGAGCTCGGGCGGCTGGAACGGAGTGAGCGCATACTCTAATCAGGGATCGCCCGTGAGATATAGCGGAAGCTGTCGGTTTTGCTCAGTTGATCAACCGCCCTGCAACTGGCGGCAAGAACCCGCTGTCGAAGATGTCGCCCGCCGCCGGCCGGTTGCGGAATTTGAAATCCTGCCCGATCTGGTCGATCGCGCGATCCATGCGCGCCGGGTCGATGTCGCCGAGGCCGTTGCGACGGACCTCGTCCGTCAGGATGTTGTCGACGAGGACGGTGCGCAGCCGCTCCAGCTCAAGATCGCGATCGCCGCCGTCGATGCGGCTCGCGGCTTCGTCCGCCGCACGCGCCGGGTCCTTGACGGTCGCGTTGATGCCGGCGATCAATGCGCGGACGAATCCCTTCACGGTGTCCGGCTTGGCCGCGGCGAAAGCCGGGTTGACCACGACGGCAAAGCCATAGGCCTCGCAACCATAATCGGCATAGCGAAGCGCGACGAGATCGCCGCCTGGCACGCCGCGGTCGCGCAGGTTCACTGCCGAGAGATAGCTGAAGCCGGCGACGGCATCGACCTGTCCCGCGGAGAGGATCGGCTCGCGCACCGCGGCGCTGATCTTGTGGAATTTCACGTGAGCCGTGTCGATGCCGTTCTGCTGCGCCAGCGCCGGCCACAGCCGCATCGACAGATCGCTATCGGCAACGCCGACGGTTTTGCCGTCCAGGTCGGGCAGGAGGTGGATGCCGCGGCTCCTGCGGGCGACGATCGCGTAGGGCGCGCGGTTGAACAGCACGAATACCGCCTTGACCGGGGTCGCATCCTTGTCGCGGAAGCGGATCAGCTCGTTGATGTCGACGAGCGCGAGCTCGCTGTTGCCCTTGGCGACGCGCGCAAGCGCCTCCGGCGATCCGGCCGCGCTGCTGAAGGAGACGTTGAGACGTTCGGCGCCGAAGCTGCCGTCCTTGGCGGCAAGAAAGAACGGCGCCATGCTCGCATCGATCGGGCGGTCGAAGGTGAAGTGGATCGCAATGGAGGGCACGACGGTCTCGGCCGCGGTAGCATCGCGCGCAGTCAGCACCGCAAGCGAGATTGCAGCGGCCAGCAGACCGCGAAGAGCAATTGTCGTGAATTCGAACATCAGTCGCGCCGGTCCGGTGTTGTTATGGCTTGGTGACGCTCGGAGCGCCGGCTGGCGACAAGCTTGTTCGCGCCAACATGAACGGCGGATGAGCGGCGGTTGCGTCACGATCACGCAACCCCGTTCAGCTTGTGTTGGGGTTGGGGAACCCAACATGGGATGCGGGTGTTTGAGAGACACGAGCCTGTCATCAGGCACCATTCGAGGTCCCAAGGAGGGTCCAGGACATGTTTGACAGATTTTCAGGATTTGCCGGCCGTAAGGCCGTTCTCGCTACCGCCGCGGTGCTGGCGCTGACCGCAATAACCCCGACCGCTTCCTACGCGGGCGGCCGTCATTGGCATGGTGGCGGCGGTGGCGCGGCGGCTGCTGCAGCGTTTGCCGGCATCGTCGGCACCGGTCTTGCGATCGCCGCGACCCGCAACGCCTACGCCTATGACGATGGCCCCTATTATGGCGGCCCCGCCTATTACAGCGGCCCTGCCTATTACGGCGACGGCCCGTATTACGGACCCGGCCCGAACTACCAGTATCAGCGTTACGGCGGCACGGCTCCGTCGGAGCTCTGCGGCCAGGGCCACCGCACCAACTGCTACTAGTTTTGGCCACAACAAAAGGTTGACCACAAACGGGCCGTCGTGCTTGCCGCGGCGGCCCCTTTTTGGGCTCTACTATCGCGCGTTAACGCGCTGGCCATGGGTTTAGAGTAGCGTCGCGTACATGAGTGATTCGCTTGAGCGGCTATATCTGGCTGTGCTCGCGGCCAGGGACCTTGATCCGGCAACATCGCGCACAGCGCGGCTGTTTCAGCGCGGCCCGTCAAAAATGGCGAAGAAGCTGGCTGAAGAGGCCATCGAGGTCGTCATCGACGCGGTCAACGGCGATAGCGAAGCCGTGATCCGGGAAAGCGCAGATCTACTCTACAATCTGACCGTGCTCTGGGCCTCGGCCGGCGTGCGCCCCGAGGACGTCTGGCGCGAGATGACGCGGCGTGAAGACATGCTCGGCATCGCCGAGAAACTGCCGAAGTCGGCTATGAAACTGCCCAAAGTTGCGTCACCGCGTGTCGCCGCCAGGCGGCCAATCGTCGCGCTCGAAGGCCGCACCGCGCGCAAGCGCCACTAGTATTGGCACAAATCGGTCCCATCTCGGCATGGACAAATCCGTCCCATGGTGCTTCATCGCGGCGCCATGCTGAAACGTATTTACGACTGGTGCATCGACGCCGCTCACAAGCCTTACGCGCTCTGGATCATGGGCGCCGTGGCTTTCGCTGAAAGCTCCTTCTTTCCCGTCCCGCCGGACGTGATGCTGATCCCGATGTCACTGGCGCGCCCGCAACGCGCCTGGGTCTATGCGGCGATCTGCACTGCGACGTCGGTGCTGGGTGGCCTTCTGGGCTACGCTATCGGTGCGCTGCTCTTCGACTCGGTCGGCCATTGGCTGATCGAAGTCTATGGCCTCGGCGGCAAGGTCGACGCCTTCCGCGCCTCCTATGCCGAATGGGGCGCCGTGATCATCCTGCTCAAGGGCCTCACGCCGATCCCCTACAAGCTCGTGACCATCACGTCCGGCTTTGCCGGCTACAATCTCGGGCTCTTCATCCTGTGCTCGATCGTGGCGCGTGGCGGGCGCTTCTTTATCGTGGCGATCCTGCTAAACCGCTACGGCGACTGGATCCGGATCAAGATCGAGAAGCATCTCGGATTGGTGGTGGCAATCGGCGCCGCGGTGCTCGTGCTCGGCTTTGTCGTCGCAATCAAATTGATCTAACGCCCAAGGCGCTTTGCCACCGCGCCTCGTTCGGCTACGGTTGCCGCCATGATGCTTCGATCCGGCAATCCGGTCCTGCGACTGGGCACGCTGACATTTGCGGCGCTTTCGGTCCTGCTCGCTGCCGGCGGTACCGGATGGCCGCAATCCGCACCGCCGGCGCTCGGCTTGCAGGAGCAAGGACCGCAGGCCGCACCGGCGCCCTCGACAGCTCCTTCGTCGCCGCCGGCGCACGAGGAAAACCCCGGGCTGATCAACGAAATGGGCAAGCTGTTCGAAAAGCTGCCCTCGATCCTGCCGCCGATCAAAAGCCCGAGCGAGACCATGAACGATTTGTCGCGCCTGGCGAAGCCGTCGACCATGGTGTCGGGACGCGTGGCCTGTCCGGCCTCGTCGAACGGCGCGCCCGACTGCAAGCTCGCCGCCGACAAACTCTGCCAGAGCAAGGGCTACACGGAAGGCAAGAGCCTGAATGCCGACTCCGCGGAAAAGTGCTCGGCCAAGGTTCTGATCCCGGGCAGGCAACGCAAACCGGATGACTGCCGCACTGATACCTTCGTCACCAGCGCGCTGTGCCAGAACTGAGGACGTCGCGCGAGCAAGCAAGGAGCGCCCATGAGCCGCACGGAGCAGGACTTCCTCGGACAGCGTGAGATCGCCGACGACATCTATTACGGCGTCCAGACCATCCGCGGGAAGGAGAACTTCCACATCACCGGCATTCCGATGAACCAGGAGCCTTACTTCGTGAAGGCGCTTGGTTACGTCAAGAAGGCCGCCGCCATGGCCAACCGCGATCTCGGCGCGGTGGACACCAAAGTCGCGGAAGCCATCATCGTGGGCTGCGATCGCGTCATCGCCGGCGATATGATGGACCAGTTCGTCACCGACTTCATCCAGGGCGGGGCCGGCACCTCCACCAACATGAACGCCAACGAGGTGATCGCCAATCTCGCGCTGGAATCGCTCGGCTTTGCCAAGGGCGACTACCAGCACGTCAGCCCCAACGATCACGTCAATTACGGCCAGTCCACCAACGACACCTATCCGACCGCCTTTCGGCTGGCGCTGATCCTGCGGCTCGAGAGCTACATGACGGCGCTGCGTCAGCTCCAGGAGGCGTTCTTCGCCAAGGGCAGGGAGTTCGAGCGCGTGCTGAAGATGGGCCGCACCCATTTGCAGGACGCGGTGCCGATGTCGCTCGGCGCCGAATTCCGCGGCTGGGGCACCACCATGGGCGAGGAGGTCGATCGAATCTCCGAGGCCCGCGCGCTGCTGCGCGAGATCAATCTCGGCGCCACCGCGATCGGCACCTCCGTCACCGCGGCGCACGGCTATCCCAAGCTCGCGGTCCGGCATCTGAGCGCGCTCACCGGCGTCGACTTCATCCTAGCAGGCGATCTCGTGGAGGCGACGTCGGATACAGGCGCCTATGTGCAGCTCTCCGGCGTGCTCAAGCGCACCGCGAGCAAGCTGACCAAGATCTGCAACGACATCCGCCTGCTCGCCTCGGGCCCGCGTGCCGGCTTCAACGAGATCAACCTGCCGCAGCTTCAGCCGGGCTCCTCGATCATGCCCGGCAAGGTCAATCCTGTCATCCCCGAGGTCGTCAACCAGACTAGCTTCCTCGTGATCGGGCTCGACACCACCGTGACGCTCGCGGCGTCCGCGGGTCAGCTCCAGCTCAATGTGATGGAGCCGGTGATCTCGTTCGCGCTGTTCTTCTCGATCCGCACCATGGAGCGCGCGGTCAACAGCCTGCGTGAGAATTGCGTCGTCGGCATCACTGCCAACGAGGAGCACACCCGCAACATGGTGCTGAATTCGCTCGGTATCGTCACGGTGCTGAAGCCGCTGCTCGGCTACAAGGAATGCGCCGAGATCGCGCGCGAGGGCTACAAGAGCGGCAAGTCGCTGCATCAGATCGTCGTCGTCGAGCGCAAGCTGCTGACCCAGGAGAAATGGGACGAGATGTTCTCGTTCGAGCGGCTGATCAATCCGGATTTGCTTGCGTGATGTCGTCGGTCCGCGCTGAATTCCGCGGCTTGGAATTGCGGTAACGGCGTCCCTCCACGGCGCTAAAACGCAATACTTGACAGTGGAAAGATTGCCTTGTTGGTATGGCTCCCAACTTCGATGTGACCGCCAACAGAGGATCGTCTCGCAATGTCCATGCCTGCCTTGTTCAAGGGACGCCTGTCGATCCCCGTGATCGGTTCGCCGCTCTTCATCATCTCGGTGCCCGATCTCGTGATCGCGCAGTGCAAGGCGGGCGTGGTCGGCTCGTTTCCGTCGCTGAACGCGCGGCCGCCGGAGCTGCTTGACGAGTGGCTGGCGCGCATCACCGAAGAGCTCGCGGCCTATGATCGCGCGCATCCCGACAAGCCGTCGGCGCCGTTTGCGGTCAACCAGATCGTGCACAAGTCGAACAACCGGCTCGATCACGACATGCAGCTTTGCGCCAAGTACAAGGTGCCGATGATTATCTCCTCGCTCGGCGCACGCGAGGAGCTCAATCAGGCCGTGCACGGCTGGGGCGGCATCGTCTTCCACGATGTGATCAACCAGAAGTTTGCGCACAAGGCGATCGAGAAGGGCGCCGACGGCCTGATCCTGGTCGCCGCGGGCGCCGGCGGCCATGCCGGCACGATCTCGCCATTGGCGTTCGTCGCCGAGACGCGAAAATGGTTCGACGGCCCGATCGCGCTGTCGGGCGCGATCGGCAACGGCAAGGCGATCCGCGCCGCGCGCATACTTGGCGCCGACTTTGCCTATATCGGCTCGGCCTTCATCGCCACCAAGGAAGCCAATGCCGTCGACAAATACAAGGAGATGATCGCGGGCGCGACGGCTGACGACATCGTCTATTCCAACCTGTTCACCGGCGTGCACGGCAACTATCTGAAGCCGTCGATTCTCGCCGCCGGTATGGATCCGGAGAACCTGCCGACGTCAGATCCCTCCAAGATGAACTTCGGCACCGACGCCTCCGGCGAGCGCGCCAAGCCAAAAGCCTGGAAGGAAATCTGGGGTTCGGGCCAGGGCGTCGGCAGCATCGACGGCATCGTGCCAGCCGCCGAAATGATCGCGCGCTTCAAGAAGGAATACGACGAGGCGGTCGATCCGCCGTTGTGAACTTCGCCGGGACGACAGCTTTTGCTCAGCACCGAATGTGCATCACGGAGAAACGATGCCTCCCATCTACCGCATCGACGGCGACAGCGTCGTCACCAGCCCGGATGCCGCGGGCCCGTGGGACCGGCGTATGCAGCACGGTTCGGCGCCGGCCGCGCTGGTGACGTGGGCGGCTGAGCGCATTCCGACGCCAGTTGCAATGGACATCGCGCGCGTCACCATCGACCTGATGCGCCCGGTGCCGGTGGCACCACTCACGATCGCGACCGAGATCTTGCGCGAGGGCCGCAAGATCCAGCTCTGCGGAGTCAAGCTGCTCGCCGACGGCGTCCAGGTGGTCGGCGCCACCGTGCTCAAGATCAAGCGCCAGGCGCTGACGCTGCCCGAGCACGTCAAGGCGCTGCCGGTTACGCTGCCGTCGCCGGAGGACTCGCTGCTCGAGGACGGTCATGCCGCTACCAGCCCGTTCGTACGTTCAGTCTCGATGCGCGCTGCGCGCGGCCGCTTCGGGCAAGCCGGCGCCGGCGCGATCTGGTTTCGCGTCGACCATCCCCTGATCGCGGGCGAACCGCTCTCCCAGGCGACGCGCGCCGTGGTCGCGGCCGATTTTTCCAACGGCACCGCCTCGTCGCTCGATTTCCGCGCCTGGACCTACATCAACGCTGACCTCACCGTGAGCTTTGCGCGCCAGCCGGTCGGCGAATGGATCCTGCTCGACGGTGATTCCTGGATCGGCCCCGATGGTGCCGGGCTTGCGATGTCGCGGCTCGCCGACCGGCAGGGCTATTTCGGCCGAGCCGTGCAAAGCCTGGTGATCGAGAAGCGGTGAGGCACCTTATCTATCCCACCATCCGGCCCCGCCCGCTCCAAAAGCTCGCGCGCAGCATCTTCTTGTCGACCTTGCCGACGCCGGTCATCGGGAGTTGCTTGACGAACTGGATCTGCTTCGGTGCATGAGCCGAGCCTTTTCGCGTCTTCACCAGATTGATCAGTTCATCGGCGTCAGGTTTTGCGCCTTCGCGCAGGACGACGACAGCGGTCACGGCCTCGCCCCATTTCTCGTCGGGGATGCCGACGACCGCAACCATGGCCACATCGGCGTGCTGTGACAGCACGTCTTCGATTTCCCGCGGAAAGATGTTGAAGCCGCCGGAGACGATCATGTCCTTCTTGCGGTCGAGGATGAACATGTAGCCGCGATCGTCCTTACGAGCGATGTCGCCGGTGTGCACCCAGCCGTTCTTGAGCGTCTCGGCGGTGGTGTCGGGCCGCTTCCAGTACTCCGCCATCGCATGCGGAGCGCGCACGCAGATTTCGCCGGCCTCGCCCGTCTTCACCTCCTGGTCGTTGTCGTCGAGGATCTTGACCTCGCACGCCGCGATCGGGAAGCCACAGGACAGGAACAGTTCGGGCGTTTTGGGATCGTGATCCGCCTTGCGCAGCACCGAGATTGGGTAGCATTCGGTCTGGCCGTAGAGCTGCGAGAACACCGGCCCGATCCGTTCGATGCCCTCGACCAGCCGGCTCGGCGACATCGCGGAGGCGCCGTAGAGCACCAGCTCGAGCGAGGAGAGGTCGGTCCTGCTCAATGCGGGATGATCGAGCAGCACATAGACCATGGTCGGCACGAACAGCGTGAAGTTGATGCGCTCGCGTGCGATAGTCCCCAGCACCGCCTCGGGATCGAAACCCTTCAGCATGTGCACGGTGCCGCCCCGCATCAAGGTCGGTAGCACTTTCGTGCCGGCGACATGGCTGATCGGTGCCACCGCGAGGTAGCGCGCGCCATCGGGAATCTCGAAGTCGGCGAGGATCGCGGCCGCGGCTCCGGCATTTTCGCGGTGGTAGCGCAACGCGCCCTTGGATTTGCCGGTGGTGCCACCGGTGTAATTCAGCGTGGAGAGGTCGTCGGGTCGGGCGAGGCAATGCGCGCTGGCATGGCCTTCGATCTCGATCGCCTGCAAGAGATCGACGCCATAGTTGGCCGGTCCCGTGGTGAACACCGCCTTGAGCCAGGTCGCCTGCGCGGCGAGCTCGCCGCCGCGATCGTGGAAGGCGGCCGCATCGACCACCAGCACCTCGGCCTCGGAATCCTCGAGCTGGAACATCTGGTCTCCCGGCGATCCCAAAGGATGCAGCCAGGTGACGCAGAGCCGCGACAATTGCGCGGCAACGCCGGCGCACCAGGTGTCGGCGCGGTTCGCGGTGAGGAAGGCGACCCGCGCGCCGGGCTGCAATCCAAGCCGCATGAACACGCCCTGGATGCGCCCGATCAGGTCGATGGTGCCCTGATAGCTCAGCGATCCGCCGGGCCACGCGAACGCGGTTCGGCCCGGATAGCGCGACAGCGCCCGCAGCGCCTGCGCGCAAGTCGGGGACGATGCATGGAGCGGATCGGACATATGTTTCCTCGCTGCTTTGTTATCGGCTTCCGGCGTGCCAATGTTTACCGCGACGCTAGCACAGGGAATGCGGGATGGAACGACTAAGCCCGCGCGAGGGAGGCACGCGTGACGTCAGATCGGCTGCAACATTTCCACGGTCGTCTCGCCCTGCCGCTGATTGCCGCGCCGATGTTTCTGGTGTCGGGCGTCGAGCTCATGGTCGCGGCCTGCCGCAACGGCGTGATCGGCAGCTTCCCCACCGCGAATTGCCGTAGCACCGAACAACTCGATGAATGGCTCACCGACATCGAAGCGCGGCTGCGGCGGCATGAAGATCAAACCGGCCGAAAGGCCGCGCCGCTTTGCCCAAACCTGATCGTGCACCGCTCCAATGCACGGCTGGAGCAGGATCTCGCCGTGTTGCTGCACCACAGGCCGGAGATCGTCATCACCTCGGTCGGCTCGCCCACGACGGTGCTCAAGCCGCTGCACGACGTCGGCGCATTGGTGCTTGCGGATGTTGCCTCGATCCGCCACGCCGAACGCGCGGCGGAAGCAGGTGCCGACGGGCTCGTGCTGCTTACCGCCGGCGCGGGCGGGCAAACCGGCTGGCTCAACCCGTTCGCCTTCGTCCGCGCGGTGCGTGCGTTCTACGATGGCATCATCGTGCTCGCGGGGGGCATCAGCGACGGCCACGCATTGCGCGCGGCCGAAGTGCTCGGCTGCGATCTCGGCTACATGGGTACGAAGTTCATCGGGACGCGGGAGAGCATGGCGGATGAGCGTCACAAGCAAATGCTGGTCGACGGCAGCGCGGACGACATCTTGCTGACCACCGCGTTCACGGGCCTGCAGACCAGCATGCTCAAGCCGTCGATCCTGGCAGCCGGTCTCGACCCCGACGATCTGCCGGCGCGCGGTGCAATCGACGTCGGCAAGGACATCGAAGTCAACGCGCGCGAGAGCCGCCCCGAGCGCTGGCGCGATATCTGGAGCGGCGGGCATTCGATATCGGGTGTAACCGAAGTGATGGAGGCCAACGATCTCGTCGCGCGGACGGTCGCGGAGTATCGAGAGGCGGGTGGCCGCCTCTCCCCGTAAAAACCGGAGACCGACAGGGCCCGTCCCCTCCATCACAGTTAGTCGAGCGCTCCTTAGAAGCGGTCACTTAACGGCAGATTAACCATCGATCGCCCAGAATCCCCTCAGGCGCCAATCAGGACCGAGAGGGACAGGCGATGGACTTCGACTTTCTCAACGCCAAGACGGCGGCTTCGCTGGACGAAATTCGCGTTCGCGTGGCCCATGCGCTGGCCCGCCACCCGCTGTGCCGCAATGTTCGCTTCGACATCGTCAGCGTCCCCCGCACCCGCCGGGGCGGCAATTGGACGGTGGCGCTGCAATCGGTCGAGCCGCGTGGAGTCTGGGAGGCCTCGGAGATCGTGGCCGACATCCAGGACGCTTACGATCTGGCGCTAGCTGCTTGATTTTGTTGACCTTTCCAGATCATGTCGCCGCAGTCCGCGCGATTGCCGCCGCGATGGCACGGTTAAGCCTTAATTTTCGCCCAGTTTGCGGGCAGTGATCACGTGGACTTGAAGCCGGTTGCGGAGAGACGTTTGTCGAAAGCCATCACCATCGTCGTGCTGACCTGCTTCCTCGTCCTCGGCGCCGCCACCACCGCCATTCTCGGCCGCGATAGCGTGCCCAGCGTCAGCGCCGAAATGATCACGCAGGCGCCGGCGCCCAAGCTGCTTGCAACCAATCGGGCCGCCAAGGCCGACCGTCTGGTTCCGACGCTGGCGCTAGCCTCGGCCGCCATCGACCCGGTTCAGGTTCCGGCGGACAAGCTCTCGCAAATGCCCGTGCTGACCGAGCCGCTGCGTCAGGCGTTTGCCGCCGCCACGCCATCCGATTTCCCGATGCCCAAGGCGAGCGTGAACGAGGCTCCGGCCGCTGCAGAGATTCCTGCCGTCGAAGTCCCGGCCAAGCCGAAGGTCGTCGCCAAGCCGCAGCCGCAGAAATCCTATTCGCTGTTGTCCGACGTACAGATTGCGGGCATCAGGGACCGTCTGAAGTTGTCGTCGTCGCAGGAATATTACTGGCCGTCGGTCGAGACCGCGCTGCGCAACGTTGTCCGCAAGATCTCGGCAAACAAGCTGTCCAATCCGAACGTGCAGGGCGTGCCGATCGATCCCAATTGCGACGAGGTCCAGCAGTTGAAGTCGGCCGCGATGCCGCTGCTGTTCCAGCTGCGTGACGACCAGAAAGAGGAAGTGCGCAAGCTCGCCCGCATCATTGGGCTCGAGAAGGTGGCGCAGCAGATCTGACGCGCAAGTTCCTTCCGGAACTGCGGCTATATCGGGAACATCCTGCAATTGACAAGCGTTGCCCGCTCCAAAGAGGGAGTGGACCAATGCGCGCCTCGACAGCCTATTTCGTCGGTGCAGGAACCATCGTCGCAGCCATCGCCATTGGTCTCGGCGGCGGCATTGTCGCCGGCAATATCATGAATCCGGTCTCGCCCAAGCAGGGGCCTGATACCAGCAAGATCGCGCAGCGCGCTGACGCCAAGCCCGCCACGACGGAAGCGCCATCCGAGCGCCTGCAATATCTCACCGGCTCGCAAGCCTTCGGCGCCATGGTCGCCGCGCCAGCGCAGGCCGAAGCCAAATCCGACGCCAAGGCCGAGTCCAAGCCTGAGGCAAAGTCCGAAGCGGTGAAGCCCGACACGCAGACCACTCAAGCCAACGCTGAACAGCCAGCGCAACAGCCTTCGCAGGCGGCAGCGGTGGAGCCCCCGAAACCGCCACCGGCGTCGCCTCCGCAAGTCGCAAAGCCTGCCGAGCGGCAAGCATCGACAGAGCCGTCATCCTCATCCGACAACGCCTATGCCAAGGCCAGGGATTCTGACGTCAAGCGCGCCACGTCTGAACGGCGCCGGACGGAGCGCCGTGAGCGCTGGGCCGAGCGCCGCCACTACGATTTCCGCGATCCGCGTGGGATGCGCGACCGCACCGATTGGGACGACGTCGCGCGCAACATCCGCGAAGATGCCGATGCGCGCGAGGTCCCGAGCAGGCCGCGCGGCGGCTTTCCGCAGATCAGGCTATTCGGCGACGACGATTAGCGTCCATCCTCGCCGTCGTGCGCGCGCCCGACCTATGACCGGCGCATCGACGTCTATGGCCTGACGGCTTTGACGCCGCCGAGATTTGTGTTGTGGACGCGAGCACTCACCCGCCGTGTGACTCCACGACCTTGCGGCAGCCGTCCGAAAGCTTCGACTTGTTCTCGCGCAGGCAGGCATTCATCTGTGGCGGCTTGCCATATGTTCGGCGCAGAATTTGTTCGCGTCGCTTCGGCAGGTCATCTGCTCCTGCGGCGTCGGACCGGATTGCGCAGCGGCGGTCTGGGCGGTAGCGGCGAGCAGCAGCACGGCAAGAACCGAGATCTTCATAAAACACCTCCTTGGGAATGTCGTTGGTCCCGCCTGGGATCAAGCGGGCCGGACCATCTCGCGAGCGCCGGGCGCAGGTCCATGCCATGTTCATGGCATCGGCCAGCCCCTCCCGCCGCCGTACCCCCATTTTCATGGCATGTATCAGCGCGCCGTCTTTTGTCATTCAGGCTGCACGTCGGCCGCGAGACCCGGTGATTGCATCGGGACGCCGAACGGGAAGCAGGAGAGCAAGATGTCGAAAAGAGCGGGAGCGCTGAGCGCCGGGCTGACAATTTTGGCGCTGGCAGGTGCGGCGACGGTCTCGCTGGGCACGAGCCCGGCGCAGGCGGTGGTCTATTGCAAGACGGTCGGCATACCCAAGGGCTGCGTGGTGCGGCCGAGAGCGGCAGTGGTCGCTGCGCCGGCCGCCGCAGTCGCGGTTGCGACACCCGGGGTCGGTGCGCCCGGTGTCGGCGTGCGCGCGGGCACGCCGATGAATCGCGGTGGTCCGGTCAATCGCGTCGGCGTGCGCTGAGAAAGACGAAAGAGTTCGGGCGAAGGAGCATTGCGGACGAACCCCCGTCTTCCGCAGGCAAATCATCCGGCCCGTCCCTCTCTCCGCGCGTCCCACACGTTCGGAGAGGGGGCTTTTCAGCCGACGGCGGCACCGCTGTCGGGGAAAATCTGCGGCAATTGCAGCCGCACGCGCGTGCCTGAGGAATCCGAGCTCAGATCGAGCATCGCCCCGCAGCGCGCGGCACGGCTCCTCATGTTGCGAAGCCCCCGCGCGGTCTGGCCCGCGTCGGTGGCTCTGCCGCTGCCGACCGGCGCAGAACCGTTCGCAAAGCCCTTGCCATCATCCGCGACCTTGATCACACCGAACGGCCCCTGACCTTCGTCGACCGTCTCGATGGTGACCGCGATGCGGCGGGCCTGTGCGTGCTTGACCGCATTGGTCACGGCCTCGTCGAGGATGCGCACGATCTGGATGACATGCCATGGCCTGAGCTCGGGATGCAGCGGCAGCCCCTGCGGCGTGGCCACGTGCCAGTCGAGCGCGATGTCGTGCGGTCGCAATTGCGCGGTCGCTCGCTCGCGCCAGGAGCCGAGTGCGAGCATCAGGTCGCCGCCGATGTCGTCCATGGAGTCGATGACGAGGCGGAGGTCCTTCAGCGCCGCACGGGCAGCGTCGGTGATGGTCGCGCCCTCGTGCCCGCGCTCGGACAGTGCCACGATGCTGATGAGCTGGCCGCCGAGGCCGTCATGCAGGTCGCGCATCAGCCGCGTGCGCTCATTGGCGAGCGCGGCTGCCCTTGCGCGCTCCTCCTCGCGGGCAAAGCTCGCCTTCAGCCGCTCCTCGGCCTCACGTACGCGCGTCACGAGCTGGTCGGCAAAGCTGTCGACCTGGTTCAGCGCGCGCGCGAACCGCCAGGTCAAGCCGGCGCCGATCGCGACCAGCATCGCCGAGTAGGACAGGCGCGAGAGGAAGATGCGCTCGTCGGTCACGATCTCGAACACCGACAGCATGTCGTGGACCCAGCAGATCAGCACGATGGTCACCGCGCAGCCGAGCGTGAAGCTTGCCGCGTCCTGCCGCCGCACCACCGCGGCAGCGGTGACGCAGGCCATCAGGAGCAGGCAGAGACCGACGGTAGGAATGCCAAGCAGGAGAAACAGAATGCGCGGCAGCGGCGGGCCGGCGATCAGTCCGACGCCGAACACGACGAGCCCCGGCGCGAACAGCAGCATGCCGTAGCGCGGCCAGCGCCAGCCGAAGAACAGCACGCCGAAGACGACGACCAGGGCGCTCTCGATCGGTGCGGACGCGAGCAATACCGCGGCGAGCCGGGACGTGTTGAGGGGGGGCACCGGTGGCGGCGCAAAGGCCTGCACTACGCCGAGTACCATCGCCACGGCCAGCACGCCGTAAACCGGCTCGCGGCGGCGCATCAGCCACATGATCGCCAGGATGACGGCGAGGATCGACTGCCAGGCGGAGAACACCACGGGCAACGTGACGAACATCAGCGTGCGTGTCTCGTAGGCCGGCCGCAAGGCCGCATCCAGCCCGACATAGACGGTGTCGAGAAAGCCCTTGAGCGGTCCCCAAACCAACAGCCGTACCGCGATCTCGTTCGTGCCCTCGCGCAGCAGCGAGGACGGGATCGCCCCGATTTGCGGAGTGTTGCGGTCGGGTCGGTTGGCGTTGGCATCGCGTCGGGAATCCAGGATGACGACGCCGTTGATTGAGACTTCCACCGCGTTGCTGAAGCGCGGCAGGAATACCGACCATCCCGACGCGACATCGCCGCGGCGGAACGTGAAGGCGCCGGTGTAGAGCGGCGGGTCGGCCAGGGAATAGCGTGACGACGTGAAATGCGGCAGCGTCACGGGACGTGCCACGCCGTCCTCGCGCAGCGAGAATTCGCTCAGCGCAAAGTCGTCGGGGTCGCTGGGCTGGAGCAGCCGCAGCCCGAGGACGGTCGCGACCACTATCAGCGCCTGCAGCAGCAGATAGGGCACGAGACGCGAGACCAGCAGCCGGCGCCGCCCGGGTTTGACCGGTGCCTTGGCCACGATCTCGCTCACAGCTTGATCAGGCCCTGCTGCACCGCTTCGAACACCGCTTCGCTGCGGGTGTGCACTTCGAGCTTGCGATAGATGTTCTTGATGTGGCCGGGCACGGTCTGCCGGGACAGGCCGAGATGGCTTGCGATCTCGGCGTAGCTGAAACCTTTGGCAATGCCCCAGAGGATGTCGATCTCGCGTGGGGTGAGCCTTGCGGTGTTGAGCGCGGGGCCCGGCGGAGGCTCGGCCGCATTCTGCGCGGAACCTTGCGTCCTGCGCACGATGAAGCGGGCGATCGAGGCCGAGATCGGCGAATGGCCGGCGACAAGATCGCGCACGGTGGTGGCGATATCAGTGGGGAACGCATCCTTCAGGAGATAGCCGGTGGCGCCAACCGTGATCGCGGAGATCACACTTTCTTCGTCGCCGAGCGCCGAGATCACCATGATCTCGGTGTCGGGAAAGCGTTGCCTTGTCTCGCGGATCAGCTCGACGCCGTGGCCGTCGGGCAGCCGCAGATCGGTGAGCAGCACGCGCGGCACAGCCGCGCTCAGCGCCGAACGAGCCTCTCCCAGCGTACCGGCGCTTCGCACCTCGTAGCCGGCCTTGACCAGCGCGTCCTGGAGCCGCCAGCAGGTCGGCGCGTCGTCCTCGACGAGGAGGATGGTGATGGCTTCACCCGTCTCGCCCTGTTCGGTCATGATCATCGTCGTCCTGCACCGCGTGTCCCCCGCGGCGCAGGGCCAAGTTTAGCCGCGGTGCGGGCGCCGCGACACCCATAATCATGGGGGCGCAAGGCATCGGTCTGGCGTTCCCGACGCGATGCCTACTGCTTCGTCGCACTGGCTCGTCCGGCGGCATGGGCGGGCCCGGCAGTCGCTGCACCAGATGCGCGGTACCGGCATTGTTCTTGTAGAACTGCTGATACGGCTCCTTGATCAGGTCGAGCTTCGTCGGCCGCAGTCATGCCGCCGGAGGTTTGGCCTGACGCCCACGGCGGCACCGGGAAGTGAGATAGGCCACAGACGGGTTGACTTACGGGAGGAGACCCTCGAAATCATCCCGGAGCCAGCCTAGGGCTCCTTGACGGAATGAAGCCTGCACCATGGTCGGATTGATCCTCCCGGCTCCGATGTCACGCCTGCAGCGTCTGGCCGGCCGTGTTGCGCTGGCGATTGCTCTGATGCTGGCAGCGGCGACGACCGCGCAGGCCGACAAGCGAGTGGCGCTGGTCCTTGGTGTGTCCAACTACCAGAGCGTCGCGCGGCTGGCCAATCCCGACAACGACGCCGCCGCCATCAGCGACGTGTTCAAGCGGATGGGGTTCGATATCGTGGAGCTTCGCCGCGATCTCGGCGTCATCGAGATGCGGCGGGCGGTGCGCGATTTTGCTGCGGTTGCCGCGGATTCCGACATGGCCGTGGTCTATTACGCCGGTCACGGCATCGAGGTGAACGGCGCGAACTTCCTGATTCCGGCAGATGCCAGGCTGCAGAGCGATTTCGACGTCGAGGACGAGGCGGTCCCGCTGGACCGGATTCTCCAGGCGATAAATCCGGCGAAGCGGCTGCGGCTCGTCATCCTCGATGCCTGCCGCGACAATCCGTTTGCAGAGCGGATGACACGCAGTGTCGCCACGCGTTCGATGGGCCGCGGCCTCGCCAAGATCGAGCCCGCCACGGCGGATACGCTGATTGCGTTCGCCGCCAAGGCCGGCGCGGTCGCCGGCGACGGCGACGGTGCGCACAGCCCGTTTGCGACCGCGCTCCTCAATCATTTGGCGACACCGGGCCTCGACCTTCGCCTGACGCTTGGCCGGGTTCGCGACGAGGTGCTCAAGAGCACGGGGCGGCGGCAGGAGCCCTTCGTCTACGGATCGCTCGGCGGCGACACCGTGGCGCTGGTGCCGCCGGTTGCACCGCCGATCGATCCGAACGCGGGAGCCCGGCGGGATTATGAGCTTGCGGCGCAGGCCGGCACCAAGCAGGCCTGGCTTTCCTTTCTCGCCGTTCATGCCACCGGCATCTATGCCAACTTTGCGCATGCGGCGCTCGACAAGCTCGAGGCCGCAGAAAAAATCAGCGAAAACGCCGATGCCGTACAGCGGCAGGCCGAGCAGCAGGTCCGGCAGAAGAGCGACGATTTCAGGAAACAGATCGAGGAGCAGGCGGCGCGTGAGACGGAACGGGCCACGCAGCAGATCTCCGAGCAGGCCCGGCGCGATCTGGAGAAGGAGCGCCAACGCATCGCCGAGCAGGCCAAGCGCGAGCTCGACGATGCCCGGCGGCAGGTTGCGGAGGCGCGCCGGCAGGCGGAGGACGCGGCCCTTCAGGTCAGGCGATGAAGCAGGCCGCGCTGGAGGCGCAGCAACAGATCGAGGCGGCGAAGCGCGAGGCAGACCGGCGCGAGAAGGAGCGCCAGGCTACGCTTGCCGCTCTGACCCCGCCCGCCGCGCCCGCTGCTGCTCTCGCCGTGGCGCCGACTAGCGTGCCAGCGATGGATCCTGCGGACATCGCCCGCTTGCTCCAGGCGCACCTGAAGCGTGTCGGTTGCGATCCCGGTGCGGCCGATGGCGCCTGGACTGCACCGTCGCAAAAGGCGCTCGACAGCTTCAACAGATATGCCGGTACGAAATTCGACGTGAAGGTCGCAAGCCTCGACGCGCTCGATGCGGTGCGCGCCCGGCCCGATCGCATCTGCCCGCTGGTTTGTGCGAGGGGGCAAAAGGCGGTTGGCGACCGCTGCGTCCAGATCGTCTGTGACAACAAATTCGTGCTGGACGCCCAGGGCGTGTGCCAGCGGCGTCCCGATCCGTCGCCCCAGAAACCAAAGGCGGTGTCCCGCCACGAACCGAGCCCGCGCGCGCCGTCTGCTCCGGCCAGCAGCGAGGGCGGCAAATGTCATACCTATGGCGGAAAACAGTACTGCCAGTGATGCGGCGTTGCTCGCCCTGGGTTGACGGGGTGGCGAGATCCTCGCGTCCGTCCAGGATGGCCCCTCTACGAAGCCTCTGCCCGCGGCGGCGGATATCGCCGGGCCAGCGCCGACAACGGCAAGTGTCGCTCGCCCTCAGGTAGCTCGAGATAGGCGAGCACGAGCGGCCGTTTCCAGTCACCGACGCCGAAATCCATCGCCATCCATTTCTGCGGTTCGGGGCCCTCAAGACCGCGCACCCAGACGAAATAGCGGGGGAGATCGTCGGCTTCCGTTTCCGTCACGCGTCTCCTGGCCATCAAAGCTGCTCGCTGTATCGTTACGTGTTGCCACACGATATGGGGACTGGCCTGGCAAAGTCGAACCGTCGAGGGAGGGGATGCCGGGAAGCACGCGGCCCTCTCCTGGCGAAGTGTCCGAAGGATGCGAGCCGTACATCCGCGAGGAAGCTCCGATTTGATCTTTCGATACTGTCCTTCTAGCCTCACGGTGACGTCTCCCGCGCACGGGTGGTGCGAACGCAAGGGTTTGTTCAGTGAGGATTCTGATTGTCGAGGACGATGCCGCCATGGCGCGCGGCCTTGCCGAGCGGCTCAAGCTGTCCGGGTTCGCCGTCGATATCGAGTCTGACGGGGCTTCGGCGGCGCAGACCGCCTTGCTGGAACCCTACAGCCTCATCATTCTGGACATCAACTTGCCGAACGTGTCGGGTTTCGGCGTCCTGCACAAGATACGGCAAGCCGGGTCGACCGTTCCGGTCATGATTCTGACTGCCCGTTACGCGACCGGCGATAAGGTCAGCGGGCTCGATCTCGGCGCCGACGATTATCTCTCCAAGCCATTTGATATCGCCGAATTTGATGCCCGCGTTCGCGCGCTCGTGAGAAGGGGACAGGGGCTTCCAAATCCAACCTTGATCTGTGGCCCGCTCGCGTTCGACCGCGCCGCGGGCACGATTACACTGAGCGGCCGGCCGCTTGAATTGCGACGGCGCGAGTTTGCCGTGCTGGAAGTGCTGATGACCCGCGCCGGCAAAGTCGTCTCCAAGGAGCGCCTGATCGCGGAGGTATTTGGCTTCGACGAGGCGGTAGCGCCGAACGCGGCGGAACTCTATGTTGGTCGCGTTCGCCAGAAACTCGGTCCTGACGGGCCGCGGATCCGAACCGTCCGCGGGCTAGGCTATCTGCTGGAGGTACAGTGATCGCCACCTGGCGGCCGTCGTTGAGGCGAACGCTCCTCACCAATCTGGTGGCGCCCGCCATTGTATTGGCGATGGTGCTTGGAATCGGCGGTATGTTGCTGATCCAGCGCGTTGTGCAGACAGTTCATGACCGGTTGCTCGATGGGTCGGTTCTCGCCATCGCCGAACGCGTCGGCGTGGAAGATGGCGAACTGACGGTCGACTTGCCGCAGGTTGCGCTCGGCATGCTGGAAAGCCAGTCGCACGACAGCATCTATTACAGCGTGACTTACCTCGGCGAATTGATCACCGGTTACAAGGATCTTCCACTATCCGGCTTCGATCGATTGAAGGCTGGCGAAACCGGCCATCGCGATGGCGCGTATCGCGGCAAAACGGTTCGTATCGGCGCGCAGGCGCGGCAGGTCTACGGCAGGCCGGAGCTGGTCCTCGTCGCAGTGGCCGAAACGGTGCAGGCGCGCCGCGTCGTCGAACGTGAAATGCTGATCGGACTGGCGATGCTCGAGGCCGGGTTGATTAGCCTCATCGCTTGCCTCGGCTGGTACGCCGTCGATCGAGGCCTGAGGCCGCTTGGCGAACTCAAGCAAGAAATCGACGCGCGCGGTATTCAGGGCGGTCCAAATCTCAGTCCGCTCGACCTTTCCCGGGTGCCGCAGGAAGCTTTAGCACCGGCGCTCGCGGTAAATTCCCTGCTACAGCGGCTGGATCTGGCCATCGGACTGGTGCGCCGATTCACAGCCGATGCCTCGCATCAGATGCGAACCCCATTGGCGATACTGCGGACGCATCTCGATCTGGTGCGACGCCTGGGGTCGGAAACGCCGGCGGGCCAATCTGCCCTCGACGAGGTCGATAACGCCATCAACCGCCTTGAACGGCTGCTCGGGCAGCTCGTGACACTGGCACGGGCCGACGAGCAGAACATTGCGCAACCGGCCGCGGAGAACGTTGACCTGAATGAGGTCGCCTTCAATGTCCTGTCGGAGCGTGCCCCACAGGCTTTCGCGAACGACATCGACGTCCAGTTCGATCGATCCGACTGTCCCGCGGTCATCGCCGGCAATACGGTCCTGATTGGCGAATTGCTGGCAAACCTGATCGACAATGCGATCCGCTACAACCGCCCCGGGGGGATGGTCCTGGTTCGCGCGGTTGTTGACGCCACGACCGCGCGAATTGAAGTCGAGGATACCGGTCCGGGAATTCCGGAGGCCCATCGGGCCCGCGTTTTCGAGCGTTTTTATCGGATTCCGATGGCGAACGGCCCTGCAGGCAGTGGTCTTGGACTAGCCATCGTGAAAGCCTTGTCGGACCGTCTCGGGGCCCAAATCGTGCTTGCACCTGGCCCGGAAGGCCGGGGTCTGCGGGTTTCCGTGAGCTTTCCTCTTGCCAAGCGTGATGGTGAAAGCTCAAGTTGAGGCCGGATTGTGCGCTGCCGTACGAATGGCTGCGGTCCTGAACAAACTGAAGTCCGCAAAGCGGCTCATGGACGAGGAAACGTCACGATGGCGGCTGCCAAAGCCTTGGCCTTGTGCGTTGGGATCTTGCTGACGTGGCCTGCCATGTCGGAGCAGGCGCAGCTCGGCCCTCTCAAAGGGCAAGCATCCGCTATCGCCGGAGCTCGAGAGCAGCTCAACATCGTATCGACGACCCAGGACGCGGACGTCGCCGACTTGCTTGCCGATTTCCGGGCAAGTCATCCGGACATCGAGATCGTCCATACAAAGATCAACTCGAACGATATCTACAATCAAGTCGTGGATCCCTCGACCTCCAGCGCAGCACCCGGAGACATTGTCTGGAGCTCCGCGATGGATCTGCAGATCAAGCTCGTCAATGACGGCTATGCTCAACCCTATGTCTCGAAGGAAATTGCGCATATCCCGGATTGGGCCATCTGGAAAGACGAAGCCTATGCCATCACGGCGGAGCCGATTGTCATTGTTTATAACAAGAACCTCGTTGCGGAGTCCGATGTACCCCGAACCCGCACTGACCTGAAGAGCCTTCTAAGCCGAAAGCCTGACATCTATCGAGGTAAGATCGCAACCTATGACCCGGAGCAGAGCGGGACCGGTTTCCTGTTCATCACGCGCGATGCCGGAATCACCAGGACAACGTGGGATTTGGTCCGTGCGTTTGGCAGCGCCGGTATCAAGCTCTATTCGACCACCGGAACGGTGCTTGATCGGATTTCATCCGGCGAACATCTGCTCGCCTACAATATGATAGGGTCTTACGCGATCGAACGGGCCAAGGAAGATGCCTCTATCGGAATCGTGTTTCCTGCCGACTACATCACCTTGATGTCGCGAATAGCCTTTATACCCGTCACCGCGCCCCACCCGGAATCCGCGAAATTGTTTCTTGATTACCTGCTTTCAGAACGCGGCCAGAAATTTCTCCTGGCCCGGTCAGTCGGTCCTGTGCGCCTCGGTCTCGGCGCGGAAGGCGTGATACCTGCGGATCGCAGCGGCGCAGTCAAGCCGATCCATATTGGTGCAGAATTGCTCACCTATCTCGATCAATCGAAACGAGCGAGCTTCCTCAAAGAGTGGCGCCGCGCGTTGCAGGATCGATAGAAATCCAGGGATCTGGATTTCAGACGGAATAACATCCGAGAGAAGCCCCCCATATCTGCCGGCTCATCAAGCGCGTCGTCTTCAAACCGATTTTCTTGCGGAGTGCGGCAGCGACAGGTTGGTGACAGGCAGCTGATATACGATGAGGCAGCAATCGTAGCTTGAACGATCGCTCCTCGCGTATCGGTCAATCCGGCCGCGATCAAGTTTGCAACACCTGCAAGACGGGTGAACAAGACAAAAAAACATAAACGATAAAAGGGAGGACGGCATGACGGTTACCACCGGACAGTCGAAGCTTGGCATGGTGCTCCGCGTCACCAGTGGCAACTTTCTTGAGATGTTCGACTTCTTTCTGTCGGGCGTCTACGCGTCGTACATCGCCAAGGCATTCTTCCCACTCGAAAATGAATACGCGTCACTGCTGCTGACCTTCGTTGCGTTTGGCGCAGGCTTTCTGATGCGCCCGCTCGGCGCCATCATCCTCGGCGCCTACGTGGATCGGATCGGCCGGCGCCAAGGCCTGATCGTTACACTGTCGATCATGGCTGCCGGCACGGTGCTCATCGCGTTCGTGCCAAGTTACGCAACCATTGGCATATTGGCCCCGATCCTCGTCTTGATCGGACGCCTGCTGCAAGGCTTCTCGGCTGGCGTCGAGCTTGGTGGGGTTTCCGTCTATCTCTCGGAAATGGCCACACCGGGAAAGAAGGGTTTTTACGCCAGCTGGCAATCGGCAAGTCAACAGGTCGCGATCATCGTCTCGGCCTCGCTGGGTTTCGCTCTCAATGCATGGCTTGCACCGGCGCAGCTTGACGATTGGGGCTGGCGTATTCCGTTCTTCATCGGCTGCCTGATCGTTCCTTTCGTATTCTTCATTCGACGCTCGCTGCAGGAAACCGATGAATTCCTGGCGCGGAAGCATCATCCGACACCCCGCGAGATCTATCGCTCCATCCTCGCAAACTGGAGCATTGTGCTTGCCGGGATGATGATGGTGATCATGACCACGGTGTCGTTCTACCTCATTACCGTCTACACGCCGACATTCGGCAAATCGGTCCTCAAGCTGACCGCGGCCGATGGCCTGATCGTGACGATTTGCGTGGGAATATCGAACTTCATCTGGCTTCCCATCATGGGCTCGTTGTCCGATCGGATTGGTCGTCGGCCGATCCTCATCGCCTTTTCGACTTTGGCATTTCTGACTGCATATCCCGCGCTTTCCTGGTTGGCCGCAGGCCCGACGTTCCCGAAGATGCTGACGGTCCTACTTTGGTTGTCTTTCATCTACGCCAGCTACAACGGCGCGATGATCGTCGCATTGACCGAAGTCATGCCGGTGGGTGTGCGAACGTCGGGATTCTCCCTCGCATATAGTCTGGCAACGACGTTCGGCGGGTTTACGGCAGCGATCTGCACCTGGCTGATCGCTGCCACTGGTGACAATGCGTCGCCGGGATATTGGATGAGCGCGGCAGCGCTCTGTGGTCTGGCCGGGACGTACCTCGTTTACAGGCCGCAACAACGACGCGCGCTATCCGGCGCCAATTCGGTCGAGACGGTGATAGGGACGTGACCACCAAAGTGCTCGATGACGTCGACCGTCATCGAGCAAGCACAGTCCTCGAATAATTGCATCGAAGGAAATTGCCGATGAGCGTGACGATCGTCGTGCGCAGGCGAGTTGCGCTAAGCTTGCTGATTGTCTTGGCGGCCGCGGCTGGAATCGCCAAGGCGTCCGAAGTCAGGGTCATGATCTCGGGAGGCTTGGCGACGCCTTATAAGGAGCTCGTACCGCAATTTGAACGCGCGACGGGAAATACGGTCGTCACGGCCTATGGCCCCTCGATGGGAACGACGGAGAACGCCATCCCCGTGCGACTGGCACGCGGCGAGGCGGCGGACGTGCTCATCATGGTCGGCGACGCGCTTGGCGAGATGATCGAGCAGGGCAGGGCGGTCAGAACCAGCCGCGTCGACCTGGTACGCTCGCCGATCGGGATCGCGGTACGCGCCGGAACGCCAAAGCCTGATATCGGTACTCCTGACGCATTGAAGCAGGCACTGTTGAACGCGAAGTCAGTTGCATACTCCGACAGCGCCAGCGGCGTCTATGTGGGCACCGAGCTGTTCAAGCGTCTCGGGATCGCCGCCGAGATGAAGGACAAGGCCAAAATGATTCCGGCGGAGCCGGTCGCGAGTGTTGTTGCACGCGGTGACGCCGAACTCGGCTTTCAACAGATCAGTGAACTTCTGCCGATCGCTGGAGCCGACCTTGTCGGGCCGCTCCCGCCAGACGTCCAGAAAATCACGATCTTTTCTGCAGGCATAACCTCCGGTGCCAGTCAGCCGGAAGCCGGACGGGCTCTGATTGCCTTCCTCGCTTCCGCTGCTGCTGCTCCGGCCCTGAAAAAAGCGGGTCTCGATCCCTTTGCAGCATCGGAGAAATAGACCGCTTCAGATCTGCGCGAGGCGGACGATTCCAGCGAAGGGGGACTTGATAATGAAGCAGTATCTCAACAGCTTCGGCGCACGCCAGACACTTGTCGTCGGTGCAAAGAGCTACGCCTACTATTCGCTTGCCGCAGCGGAAAAGAATGGCCTTCCCAGCATCTCCAGAAGCTCGCGATCGAGATCCGCGAGTCCGATGGTGCGAATAAGGCCATCATACCCTTGACCTGCCGCATCGATACGCTCGACGAGCTCGAATATTTCCGCAACGGCGGAATTTTTCAATACGTCCTGCGCCAACTCGCTGCCTGACCGTCAACCCGAAACGAGGACGCCATGCCAACGAATTCCGCGCCGCTACCGAGGATCGAAGCGGAAACCATGCGCCGCATTACATGGCGCCTGCTTCCGTTTTTCATGGTGTGCTATTTCATTTCATACGTTGACCGCGTCAATGCCGGGTTTGCGGCCCTGCAAATGAACAAGGATCTGGGCCTGACGCAGGCTGCCTTCGGGGCGGGCGGGGCGCTGTTCTATATCGCCTACATTCTTTTCGAGGTCCCCAGTAATCTGGCGATGCAGAAAGTTGGCGCGCGGATCTGGATCGCGCGCATTATGATCACATGGGGGATAGTCGGTATTCTCTCCGCTTTTGCGGTAGGGCCGATTACTTTTTATCTGAGCCGCTTCTTGTTGGGTGCAGCGGAGGCCGGGTTCTTTCCTGGTGTGATCCTGTATCTGACCTTCTGGTTTCCGGCGGCCTATCGCGCACGGATCGTTGCGGTTTTCATGGTGGCGATACCGCTATCGAGCTTTTTGGGATCGCCAATATCCGGCGCTTTGCTGGCGATGGATGGCGTGCTCGGCCTTCGTGGTTGGCAATGGCTTTTCATCGTTGAAGCCATTCCGGCCGTCCTGCTCGGCCTGGTCTCGTTCTTCGGGCTTCCGAACAAACCCGCTGATGCAAAATGGCTCGAGCCGGAGGCGCGCAATTGGCTCGACGCGCGCCTGCAGTCGGAACGATCGATGGCGAAGCAGGTCGGCCACATGTCGCTGTGGCAAATTCTGACCAACAAATATGTGCTCATCCTCGGTTTGATCTATGCGGGAAGCTCGGCCACGAGCAACGCGTTGTCGCTGTGGCAGCCTCAGATCGTGAAATCGTTCGGGATGTCCAACATGGAGACCGGCTTCCTGAATGCCATCCCATTTGGCATCGCCTCCGTTGCGATGATCTTTTGGGGAAGATATTCGGACAGGTCGAACGCCCATGCCCAAAACACCGCAATACCACTTGCGTTATGCGCAACGGCGCTGCTTGCGACCATGCTCACGAGCTCATTACCCGTGACGCTTGCTATTCTGAGCGTGGTCTTGATCGGTAATTATTCGATCAAGGGACCATTCTGGGCCCTGGCGACTGGGACACTCTCTCCGGCAACTGCTGCGGCCGGAATTGCCGGCATCAATACCCTGTCGCACATCGGCACTTCTGGCGCGGTGTGGCTGCTCGGCGTCATTAAGGAGGCGACGGGTAGCTTCCCCATGGCCTTGATACCGCTGGCTTTGCTTCAAATCGCCGGGATCATCGCGGTGCTTTGGATCAGCAAGCAGGAAACGCTACCCGCCACCTCCGCCGCAAGCCCCGTACATTGAGTGCAAGGCAGCATGTCTGACATTCACAAAACCCCGCGGCTCTCATCTTCGAGGACATAGTAATGCCTGCTCAATCCAAAACGAAGCGGCCCGCTACGCTCATTCCAGGCGATGGTATCGGCCCCGAGATCGTGAAATCGGCCGTCGACATTCTCGAAGCGCTCGGCTCTCCATTCGAATGGGACATCCAGCAGGGTGGCCTGGCCGCGATCGAGGAAAGCCGTGATCCGCTGCCGCAGGCGACGCTGGACAGCATCCGACGTACGCGGCTCGCCCTGAAGGGCCCGCTAACGACGCCGGTGGGGGGAGGATTCCGCTCGATCAATGTTCGTCTGCGCGAAGAATTCGGCCTTTACGCCAATTTGCGGCCGGTTCGAAGCATGGTTCCCGGAGGACGATTCGACGAAATCGATATCGTGCTGGTGCGCGAGAACCTCGGCGGGCTCTATGTCGCTTTCGAACACTATATTCCAATTGGGGAAGATCCGCACGCGGTCGCCATTTCGACCGGGGTCAATACGCGTGAAGGATCGCGCAAGATCATCGAATTCGCATTCGACTACGCGCTCAAGAACGGTCGCAAGAAGGTGACCGTCGTGCACAAGGCCAACGTGCTGAAGGCGCTGACCGGCATCTTTCTCGAGGTCGGTCACGAGGTTGCAAAGAAGTACGAGGGCAGGGTCAAGATGGACGATCGCATCGTCGATGCCACGGCGATGCAGCTCGTCATGAATCCCTGGCAGTTCGACGTCATCGTCACTACCAATTTGTTCGGTGACATCCTGTCGGATCAGCTCGCCGGTCTGGTCGGCGGCCTCGGCATGGCGCCCGGCGCCAACATCGGTCCGGATGCGGCGATCTTCGAGGCCGTGCACGGCTCGGCACCGGATATTGCCGGCAAGGGAATCGCCAATCCGCTCGCTTTATTGCTGGCGGTCGGGCTGATGCTGGAGCACATTGATCAGCCTGATCTCGCAAACCGTCTTAGAACGGCAATTGATCAGGTCTTGCGCGAGGACGGCGTTCGCACGCCCGATCTGGGCGGCAAAGCGTCCACTGGCGACTTCACTCAAAGCATCATCCGTCGATTGGGAGGGTAAGCAAATGACCGCTGTTGCTGCATCGCACCCGGCAATCCCCGCTGACAGCACGGCGCAAAAGCTGTCGCGTATCAAGGCGATTGTGGCTGCGTCGTCCGGAAATCTGGTCGAGTGGTACGACTTCTATGCTTACGCATTTACCTCGATCTATTTCGCGGCGGCGTTCTTCCCGTCTGGCGACCAGACCAGCCAGTTGCTGGCGACGGCCGGCATTTTCGCCGTAGGGTTCTTCATGCGGCCGCTCGGTGGCTGGCTGTTCGGCTGGATCGCCGATGCGCATGGCCGCAAGAATTCGATGGTGCTGTCGGTGCTGCTGATGTGCGCGGGATCGCTGATGATCGGAATGCTCCCCACGTACCAAACAATCGGCGCCGCGGCGCCGGCGCTCCTACTGTTTGCGCGCATGGCACAAGGCCTGTCGGTCGGCGGGGAATATGGAACGGCGGCAACTTATATGAGCGAGATTGCCGGCAAGGGCAACCGCGGGTTCTATTCGTCATTCCAGTATGTCACGCTCATCGGCGGGCAACTTCTCGCACTCCTCGTTGTCGTGGTTCTGCAGCAAACCTTGTCGCTCGACGAGCTGAAGGAATGGGGATGGCGGGTGCCTTTCCTGTTCGGCGCCGTCGCGGCCGTTGTGGCGTTGTATCTCCGCCGCTCGTTGCAGGAGACGGCCTCGGCGGAGACCATGCACCGCAAGGAGGCAGGTTCTCTCTCCGGCCTCTGGCATCATAAGCGCGCGCTGCTGATCGTTCTCGCATTCACGATCGGCGGATCGCTATTTTTCTATACGTTTACGACCTACATGCAGAAATTCCTGGTCAACAGCGTGAAGCTGGATGCCAAGACGGTCAGCTCGATCATGACCGCTGCCCTGATCGCCTTCATGCTGCTGCAACCGGTGTTCGGGGCGCTATCGGACAGGATCGGCCGGCGCAACAACATGATCCTGTTCAGCGCATGCGCTACCCTCGCTGCGGTGCCGCTATTGATGGCATTGTCCAGCACCACCAACGTCTACGCCGTTTTTGGCCTGATCATGATCGGTCTTGTGATTGCGTGCTTCTATACCTCGATCAGTGGCGTCGTGAAGGCCGAACTGTTTCCGCCCGAGGTGCGCGCCCTAGGCGTCGGACTTCCCTACGCGATTGCCAATGCGATGTTCGGCGGAACGGCGGAATATGTTGCATTGTCGCTGAAATCGTCCGGATACGAAACCCTGTTCTTCTGGTACGTCGCGGCGATGGCGCTGGTCGCCCTGGTCGCGTCGCTCTGGATGCCGGATACGCGGACGCGAGGCTATCTCGACGGCGATGGCCGGATCTGAACTGAAACACGACGGCCCCGTCATGCCTGCGACGGCGTCCGGAGAGCATTGAATTCGAATGGGAGAGACGCGCTGATGGCCAAGGGATCAGATTTGTTGGTTGCCGCACTCGAGAACGAGGGCGTCGACCGAATTTTCGGCGTTCCCGGCGAGGAGAACCTCGATGTCGTGGAAAGCTTGCGCAACTCGTCGATCAAGCTGATCCTGACACGCCACGAGCAGGGCGCGGCCTTCATGGCCGCGACTTATGGACGGCTGACCGGCAAGCCCGGCGTGTGCATCACCACGCTTGGCCCTGGCGCATTGAACCTGACGACTGGCGCCGCCTACGCGCTGCTCGGCGCCATGCCCATGATCATGCTCACGGGCCAGAAGGGCATCATGAGCAGCCGACAGGCCAAATTCCAGATCGTCGATGTGGTTAGCGCTTTCAAACCGTTGACCAAGCTGTCGCTCCAGATCGTCAGCACAAGCGGCATTCCGACAATCGTTCGCGATGCCTTCCGGATCGCCATGGAAGAGCGTCCGGGTCCGGTTCTTCTGGAACTGCCCGAGGACATCGCGGGCGAGGAATCCGAAGACGTCGCGATGGTGGCGCCGCATCCGATCGAGATCCCGGTCGCCCATCGTGCCTCGCTGGATCGCGCTGCCGACATGATCCTCAAGGCCAAGCGGCCCTTGATCATGCTCGGCGCCGCCGCGTCCCGGCCGCGCAGCACGGCCGGCATCGGCGGCTTCGTCCGCCGCACGAAAATTCCGTTCTTCACCACACAAATGGGCAAGGGAACGGTACCCGGCGGCAGCAACCTCTACATGGGGACGGCTGCACTCAGCGAGCGCGATTACGTTCATGAAGCGGTCGACCGAGCCGATCTGATTATTGCCATAGGTCACGACACCATCGAAAAGCCGCCCTTCATCATGGGCCCCAAAGGTCCTCAAGTCATCCACGTCAGCTACACGCCGGCCAACGTGGAGCGGGTCTACTTTCCGCAGTGCGAAGTGGTCGGCGATGTTGGACCGAGCCTGGAGTTGCTGGCCGATCGTCTCGAGGGGCGGCTGCATCATGCCGGCGCGCTGTTAAGCCTTCGCGAAAGTATCCTGGCCCGGATCGGCGATCGCGCGACCGAGGACCGTTGGCCCCCGACGCCGCAACGCATCGTGCACGATGTGCGAAAGGTCATCCCTGAAGACGGCGTCGTCGCGCTGGATAACGGGATGTACAAGATCTGGTTCGCCCGCAACTACCGCACCTATGTGGCGAACACGCTGCTGCTGGACAATGCCCTCGCGACAATGGGCGCCGGGCTGCCATCCGCCATGATGGCGGCGATGCTGCATCCGGAACGCCGCGTGCTCGCGGTCTGCGGCGACGGCGGCTTCATGATGAATTCGCAGGAGATGGAAACCGCGGTTCGCCTTAAATTGAATCTCGTCGTGCTGATCCTGGAAGATTCGGCCTATGGCATGATCCGCTGGAAACAGGCGGTCGATAGTTTCCCGGACTTTGGCCTCACGTTCGGGAATCCGGATTTCGTCAAATACGCCGAGAGCTACGGCGCGAAAGGCTCGCGGGTCGAAAGCACGGATTCGTTGATTCCGACGCTCGAAAACGCTTTCAAAGGTGGCGGTGTGCACCTCGTCGTCGTGCCGATCGACTACAGCGAAAATACCCGCGTGCTCGTGGATGAACTTCGCGAGAAGCTGAAGCAGGTTATTGAGCCGACCGTGTGAGCCGTCGGCGAGGGCCGATTGATGAGCTGAGCTGAAATTGGCGTGGTCGCAAGCGCCGGCAATGGAGAGTGCAATGAGTGAGCAGATCAACGAGCAGGCTGAGAAGATGCGGGAAATGGCGCAGACCACGCTGGACAAGGCGAAAGAGGCTGTGTCGAAATACATAACCGAATCCCAGAAGTTGAGAGAGAAGGCCGATTCCAGCGTTCGCTCAACCTATTCGGCGGCGAAGGAGATGAACGAAAGAGCCGTCGCGTTCGCCGAGGAAAATGTGGCTTCGGGCTTCGAGCTTGCGCAACGGCTGTTGCATGCCAAGGACCCGCAGGAAATGGGTGCAGTTTATCAGAGCCATCTCAAGGAGCAGATGGAAAAAATGAACGCGCAGTTTCGCGAGCTTGCAAGTGCAATGAACCAGCCGTCGACTGTTGACCTGAATAAGTAGCGCCGGTCGCCTCAGAGCGAAATCAAATCGCTGATCACAGGATGTTGCCTGCACGCGTTCCGAGCGCGGACGATGCATCATCCGATCAAGACAATCGCATCGCAGTGCGTCGGGGAGGCTCCAAGGTGGGCACGGAAAAGTCAGATACGCTGATCCATGACGTGCCGGCCGGCTGGGCACGGCGGGCTCATGCTGACGCTGCGAAATACAGCAGCATGTATGCTTCGTCGGTGTCGACGCCGGATGCTTTCTGGGCGGAGCATGGCAAGCGGATCGACTGGATCAAACCGTTCACGAAGGTGAAGAATACCTCCTTTGCGCCCGGCAAGGTCTCGATCAAGTGGTTCGAGGACGGCACCACGAATGTGGCGATGAACTGCATCGACCGGCATCTTGCCCGGCGTGCCGGTCAGGTCGCGATCATCTGGGAGGGCGACGATCCCGCCGAATCCAGGCACATCACCTACGCGGAGTTGCACGATCAGGTCTGTCGTTTCGCGAATGTCCTGAAAAGTCACGGTGTGAAGAAAGGCGACACCGTCACGATCTACCTGCCCATGATTCCGGAAGCCGCCTATGCCATGCTCGCCTGCGCGCGAATCGGGGCGGTCCATTCCATCGTGTTCGGCGGGTTCTCGCCGGATGCCCTGGCCGGACGTATCGAGGGCTGCCAGTCCAAAGTCCTGGTCACCGCCGATGAGGGGCTGCGCGGCGGGCGCAAGGTACCGCTGAAGGTCAATGCCGACGATGCGCTGAAGAAGGTGGCCGGCATCGTGAAGACGATGATCGTGGTCAAGCGCACCGGCGGTGGCATCGACTGGGTCGACGGCCGCGACGTCTGGTACGCGGACGAGGTGGCAAAGGCCTCGGCCGACTGCGCGCCGGTCGAAATGAACGCGGAGGATCCGCTATTCCTTCTTTACACGTCGGGTTCAACCGGTGCTCCAAAGGGCGTCGTTCACAGCACGGGTGGCTATCTCGTTTTTGCGTCGATGACGCACCAGTATGTGTTCGACTATCACGACGGCGACATCTACTGGTGCACCGCCGATGTCGGCTGGGTCACCGGCCACAGCTACATCGTCTATGGGCCGCTGGCCAACGGCGCGACCACGCTGATGTTCGAGGGGATCCCGAACTATCCCTCAACATCGCGCTTTTGGCAGGTCGTCGACAAACACAAGGTCAACATCTTCTACACCGCGCCGACCGCGATCCGTTCGTTGATGGGTGCGGGGGAAGAGCCGGTCAAACAGACCAGCCGTGCGTCGCTGCGCTTGCTCGGCTCGGTGGGCGAGCCGATCAATCCGGAAGCGTGGGATTGGTATCACCGCGTGGTCGGCGATGGACGTTGTCCGATCGTCGATACCTGGTGGCAGACCGAGACAGGCGGCATCTTGATCTCGCCGCTTCCCGGCGCGACGGCTTTGAAGCCCGGTTCGGCAACCCTGCCGTTTTTCGGAGTGATGCCGGAAGTGGTGGACGCAAGTGGTGCCGTGCTGACCGGCGCATGCGAAGGCAATCTCGTCATTGCCGATTCCTGGCCAGGCCAGATGCGCACGGTCTACGGCGACCACGAGCGCTTCATGCAGACCTACTTCGCGACCTATCCGGGCAAGTATTTCACCGGCGATGGCTGCCGGCGCGACGCCGACGGCTACTACTGGATCACCGGCCGCGTCGACGACGTCATCAACGTATCCGGTCATCGCATGGGGACAGCCGAAGTCGAAAGCGCGCTCGTCGCACATCAGAAGGTTTCCGAAGCCGCTGTTGTCGGTTTTCCGCACGACATCAAGGGGCAGGGCATCTACGCCTACGTCACCTTGATGTCGGATGCGGAGCCCTCCGGAGAGTTGCGCAAGGAACTAGTGGCCTGGGTCCGCAAGGAGATCGGACCGATCGCCGCACCCGATGTCATTCAGTTTGCGCCGGGCCTGCCCAAGACCCGCTCTGGAAAGATCATGCGTCGTATTCTGCGCAAAATCGCCGAGGACGAAGTCGGCGCGCTCGGGGACACCTCAACCCTGGCGGATCCGGCGGTGGTCGATGATCTCATCAAAAACCGCCATAGCCAAAAGGCGGCGCGGAAATGAATATCGACGCGATTTCGATCGGCGACAATCCCCCGGAGGACGTCAATGTCATCATCGAGGTTCCGATCGGCGGTGAACCGATCAAATACGAAATGAACAAGGCGGCGGGCGCGCTGTTCGTCGACCGCTTCCTGTATACGCCGATGCGCTATCCCGGAAATTACGGCTTCGTTCCGCACACGCTTTCGGACGATGGGGATCCGATCGACGTGCTCGTGGCCAATTCGCGGCCGATCGCTCCTGGCGCCATAATCAATGTGCGGCCGATCGGCGTGCTCAAGATGGATGACGAGGGCGGCGGCGACGAGAAGATCATCGCCGTGCCGATGCCGAAACTGACGATGCGCTACGCACACGTCAACGGGATCGCCGACATGCCGCAGATCGCGATCGAGCAGATCCAGCACTTCTTTGAACACTACAAGGATCTGGAGCCGGGGAAGTGGGTGAAGGTGATCGGATGGGGCGACAGTGCCGAAGCGCGCCGGCTGATCGTCGAGGCCATCGCGCGGGCAAAGAGCTGAAACCGAGATATGGGCAATGATATGAGACTGGTTCTGTTGGGGCCGCCAGGCGCAGGTAAGGGCACGCAGGCGACGAGGATCGTCACTCGATTTGCGATCCCGCAATTGTCGACCGGCGACATGCTGCGCCAGGCGGTTGCGGAAGGCACGGCTGCGGGATTGCGCGTCAAGCACATCATGGATCGGGGTGAACTTGTGCCCGACGACGTCGTGGTATCGGTGATCGCTAATCGTATCGACCATTCCGATGCGGTAAGCGGCTTTATCCTTGACGGCTTCCCGCGCACGGTCGCGCAGGCCGAAGCGCTCGATCAGGAACTCGCCACCCGGGGCATCAAGCTCGATGCGGTGCTTGAGCTCGAGGTCGACGAAGATGCGCTGCTCGACCGCATCAAAGGGCGCGCCGACGATGCGGCAAGCCGAGGCGAGCCGGTGCGCCGCGACGATAATCCCGAGGTCTTCAAGACCCGGCTCGGCGTTTATCGCGAGCAAACCGCGCCGGTCACGGAATACTACCGGTCGCAGGGACTGCTCAACGTCGTCGACGGTTTGCAGCCGATTGACGCCGTGACCGAACAGCTCGCCGCGGCGCTTGCGGCAGTAACGTCCGATCAGATCAGGAGTGATGTCAGATGAAAGCGTTTACCTTCCAGGCACCCCCCAACATCCTGTTCGAGGCAGGCGCATCGAAAAAGCTGGCGGAGTTGGTCGCTGGATACGGGGCAAAACGTGTTCTGCTGGTCACGGATAAGGGCGTACGCAATGCAGGCCTGACCAGAAACGCCGAGGCTGGCCTGGTTGCCGGCGGCTGCGAACTGACGATATTCGAAGATGTGGAGGCGGATCCGCCGTCGCATATCATCGAGCGGGCGGTCGCACTGTGTCGTGACAAGGACATCGAGCTGGTTGCCTCAATCGGCGGCGGCAGCGCGCTCGATACCGCGAAGTTGGTGGCCTATCTGGCCAAAACGCCTGATCGCCTCGAAGATATCTACGGCGTCGGCCTTGCCAAGGGCGAACGCCTTCCGCTGCTGCTGGTGCCGACAACGGCCGGAACGGGCTCGGAGGTGACCCCGATTGCGATCGTCACCACGCCGACGACCGAGAAAAAGGGCGTCGTTGCGCCCCGCCTGCTCCCGGACTGGGCGATCCTCGATCCGGAGCTGACGCTCGGCCTGCCGCCGCATGTCACCGCGGCGACCGGCATCGACGCCATGGTCCATGCGATCGAAGCCTATACCAGCAAGCACCGGAAGAATCCGATGTCGGACCAGTTGGCACGGCAGGCTCTCGCCCTGCTGTCGGCGAATGTCCGGACGGTCTGTGCGGACGGATCTAATCTCGAAGCGCGGTCGCAAATGCTGCTGGGTTCGATGCTGGCCGGCATGGCGTTCGCCAATTCCCCGGTCGCCGCCGTGCACGCGCTGGCCTATCCGATCGGCGCGCTGTTCCACGTGCCGCATGGCCTGTCGAATGCCTTGGTGCTGACCCAGGTGCTGCGGTTCAATTTGCCGGAGGCGGAAGGCCTCTACGCCGAACTGGCGCCGATCGTCGATCCCAAATCGGAAGGAATGAGCGTCAGCCAGCGGGCACGGCTGTTCGTCGATGCGATCGCGGCGATCTGCCGGGATTGCAACGTGCCGGCCTCGCTGGCCGATGTCGGCATTGCGAGGGGCGACCTGAAGAAGCTCGCCGAGGATGCGATGAAGCAGACGCGGCTTCTCGTGAACAATCCGCGGGAATTGAGCTTCGACGATGCGCTGGCGATCTACACCGAGGCGTTCGGCAACCGCGCGGCGGCCTGAGCGGCACAAAGAGTGAGCAGCATGAGCGAGAACGACAAATCGGCTTCCGCTGATTCCGATCCCGGCCTCGAATGGGCGAAGCTGTGGCAGACGATGGCCGAATCCTCGAACCGCATGGTCGAGGCGTGGTCGGGGTCGATGGCACCGTTCATGCTGGCGCGTCTGTCGGAAAAGCCGGGTGGTTTTGGCGACGGCAACGAACTGTCGGCAGCGATCGAGCGGATGGCGCAGGGGCCGCGGCTGGCCGACGTCTGGGACATCGACCGGAAAATGGCGTTGGCCTTTGGGGCCTGGATCGAGATGCGCCAGCGGCTTGCGAGCTACAATGCGGTTGCTGCCGCTCCATGGCCTGAAGCGTCGAAGCGGTTTTACGAGACGATGTCCGCCACCGGTAGCGATGGCTCCCCGCATCCGGAGTGGCGCGAGGCGTTCGCCAAATGGAGCGAAATCTCCAACGAGGAACTGATCCGGAATCAGCGCACCGACGGCTTCTTGCAAGCTCAGAAGGAACTGCTGCAGGCGGGATTGAAGTTACGGAGCCGGCAGGATGATGTCGCTGAGGCCGCGTCAGCCATGTTGGGGCTGCCGACCCGCAAGGATTTCGACGACGTGACGCAGCAATTGACCGAACTCCGCCGAGAAGTCCGTACGCTCGCCCGCCAGATCCGCGACCAGAAGAGCGAAGCCGCACGATGAGCGATCAGGAGAACCAAACCTCGCGCTTCGCCCGGGACATGGCGGCCAACGCCGAGAAGATGTTCAAGGCGACACAGTTGATCGCCAATACGCGGGATGAAGACGTCGCCATCGGCACGACACCGAAGCATCTCATGATGCGCCGCGACAAGGTCGAGCTGTTCCATTATGAGCCGATGGCGGAAGCGACGGCGAAGACGCCCGTCCTTTTGGCCTACGGCCTGATCGGGCGGTATACCATGGCTGATTTACAGCCTGACCGCTCGCTGGTGCGCAGCCTTCTCTCAAAAGGGCTCGATCTCTGGCTGATCGACTGGGGCCAGCCGGGCCGAACCGAGCGATGGCTGAAAATTGATGATTACGTCGATGACTACATCGATGCCGCAGTCGACCGCATCGCGCAGGAAACCGGCCATGACAAGATCACGCTGCTCGGCATCTGCGAAGGCGGCGTCTTTACGACGTGCTACACCGCTCTGCATCCGGAAAAGGTCAAAAATCTCGTCATCACCATTACCCCAATCGACTTCCATGCCGATGTCAAGGACAAGGCCGCGCACCACGGCTTCCTCAACCTTTGGACCCGCAGCCTCGATCCTGATGACATCGACAAGCTGGTCGATTCTTACGGCGTGCTGCCGGGCGAGTTCATGAGCTCGGTGTTCTCGATGATGACGCCGATGCGCTCACTGACGAAATACAATGTCGATCTCATCGACGTCGTCGATGACGAGGCCAAGTTCATGAATTTCCTCCGCATGGAAAAGTGGCTCGCGGACCGTCCGCATCATCCTGGCGGAGCGGCGAAGCAGTGGCTGAAGGATCTCTACCAGGAGAACCGCCTGGTCGATGGCAGCTTTGAACTGTCCGGCCGTCGGGTCGATCTGAAGTCTATCACGGCTCCCGTGCTGAATGTTTTTGCGTTGGATGACCATATCATTCCGCCGGACTGCTCGCGCGCGCTCGGAGCGAAGATAGGCAGCACGGATTACACCGAAATTCCGCTGCCCGGCGGCCATGTCGGCCTGTTCGTCTCCAGCAAATCGCAGGGCAAGCTGAGCCAGAGCATTGCCGACTGGCTGGTCGCCCGCGACGCCAATCCCGGAAGTGAAGCCTGATGCGCAACAAGATCGTCGACGCCGCCGAGGCGGTTGCCATCATCCGTTCCGGTGACACCGTCGCCTCGTCCGGCTTCGTCGGCGTGGGAACGCCCGATGAAATCATCAAGGCGCTGGAGCGGCGTTTCGTGCAGACCGGAGAGCCGCGGGACCTTTCGCTGGTGTTCGCGGCGGCGCCGGGAGACGGCGCCGATCGCGGCCTCAACCGCCTGGCGCATCCCGGCCTGATCAAACGCCTGGTCGGCGGACATTTCGGCCTGGTTCCGAAGCTCGCCCGGATGGCGGTCGACAATCACGTCGAGGCCTATAACTTGCCGCTCGGATGCGTATCGCATCTGTTTCGTGAAATTGCGGGGCGCAAGGCCGGGCTTCTCTCCAAGGTCGGGCTCGGCACCTTCGTCGATCCGGCCAATGGTGGCGGAAAGCTGAATGCGCGCACCACCGAAGAGCTGGTGCGGATGATCGAAATCGACGGCGAACAATGGCTGTTCTACAAGGCATTTCCCATCAACGTTGCGATCATCAGAGGTACCACCGCCGACCACAACGGCAACATCTCGATGGAAAAAGAGGCGTTGACCCTCGACAATCTGGCGCTGGCAACGGCCGCCAAGAACTGCAAGGGATTCGTCATCGCGCAGGTGGAGCGCATCGCCGCCTCCGGCTCGCTCAATCCGCGTCACGTCAAAATTCCGAGCGTCTTGATCGACTGCGTCGTCGTTGCGCAGCCCGAAAACCATGTCCAGACCTATGCCACGGGTTACAACGGAGCATTTTCGGGCGAATTGCGCGCGCCGGCCGATCGCAATGTTCCGATGGCGCTGGATAACCGCAAGATCATTGCGCGCCGCTGCGCCCTGGAATTGCCGATGGGCGGCGTGGTCAATCTCGGCATCGGCATGCCGGAGGGAGTCGCCTCGGTTGCCGCCGAAGAAAAGCTGTTCGACTTTGTGACGCTGACTGCCGAGCCCGGCATCATCGGCGGTATTCCGCAAGGCGGTCTCGATTTCGGTGCTTCGATCAATGCAGAATCGATCATCGACCAGAACCAGATGTTCGATTTCTACGACGGCGGCGGGCTCGATCTGGCCTGTCTCGGCATGGCTCAGGTCAATGGCCGCGGCGACGTCAACGTCAGCCTGTTCAATGGCCGTCTGGCCGGCGCCGGCGGCTTCATCAACATATCCCAGAATGCGCGCCGGCTGATCTTCGCAGGCACCTTCACCACCGGTGGGCTCAAGACGTCGGTCGTGGATGGTCAGCTCAAGATCCTCAGCGAAGGCAAGTCCTCGAAATTCATCGACAAGGTGGATCAGATCACGTTTTCGGGCCAGCTTGCCGCAACCAACAGGCAGCCCGTTCTCTATGTGACGGAGCGATGCGTGTTCCGCCTCACTCCCGAGGGTCTCGAACTGATCGAGATCGCGCCGGGTATCGATATGGAGCGCGACATTCTCGCGCTCATGGGCTTTCGGCCCATCATCCGCGCGCCGAAATCCATGGATGTTTCGCTGTTCAGCGAGGCCCTGATGCAGCTCGACGACCGGCTGCTCAATCGGCCGCTGGCGGAGCGGCTGTCGTACGATGCCGATCGCAACACGCTTTTTCTCGGACTTGACGGCTATCGGGTCCATAGAGATGCCGACGTCGAGGTAATCCGGGCGTCGATCCTCGAACTCTTCCATCGTGTCGGACGCCGGTTTTCCGCAGTCGTCAACTACGATTCGTCTTACATCGCTCCCGACATGACGGAGAAATGGTTTTCAATGGCCGCCGAGGTCGAGCGGACCTGCTACGATCATGCCTCGCGCTACACCACCAGCGCATTCATGCGCCTGAAGCTCGGCGACGCGCTGGCCCGCCGCGACGTCGCGCCGCATATCTTCGAAACCTCGGCCGACGCCCACCGGTTTGTCGAATAGACCGATGGGGCTGAAATCCACCGAGTTGCGCCCCACGGACTGGCCTGAAGGACGGCAGAGGGCGCCCGACCGCACCGGATCGGTGCGCGGGCTGACCCGGCGCAGCTTCCATCGTATCGCATTCACGGATTGGGGGCCCGCGCCCGCGGTGCGGCCGGTGCTCTGCGTCCATGGCTTGACCAGAAACGGCCGGGACTTCGATCACCTCGCCGCAGTTCTCGCAATGGCAGGGCGGCAGGTCGTCTGCCCGGACTTGCCGGGCCGCGGACAAAGCGAACGGCTGCACGACAGCAGCGACTATGCCTTGCCGCAATATTGCAGCGACATGACCGTGTTGATGGCAGCTCTTGGTGCAACGGAGATCGATTGGGTTGGAACGTCGCTGGGCGGCTTGATCGGGATGGTGCTGGCTGCCCTTCCGGGCAGTCCGATCCGTCGCATCGTCATCAACGACATCGGACCCTATCTGCCCTGGACCGGATTGCTTCGTCTCGGTGCCAATCTCAACGAGGCGCCCAAATCGTTTGAGACGATCGAACAGGCCGAAGGCTACTACCGGCGGGTTCTGGCGCCTTTCGGGCGATTGGAGGATGTGCACTGGCGGCATCTGACAACGCATAGCGTGGCCTGGAGCGTGGAGGGGCGCTGCTTCAAGCCGCTGTGCGATGCGAACATCGCTCAGGCCTTTCGAAACCCTTGGCACTACAGCGTCGATCTCTGGAAATACTGGGATGCGATCGATGTCCCCATTCTGGTCATACGCGGGCAGCAATCGGATTTGCTTTCCGAAGGCGTCCTCAAGGACATGATGCGGCGCAATCGCAATGTCCGCGTTCACACCGTCGCGGACTGCGGGCATGCGCCGGCCCTGATCGCTGACGAACAGATCGAGGTCGTGACGCAGTTTCTGAGCGGCCACGACTCCACTTAGCGCTGAATGCTTCATGCCGAACTGCATTATAACGTGTTAATTCCAACCTGGCTGTCTTCATCATGGCTTCGAAACTCACGCTCAAAGATCCGACCCTGTTGCGCGATGCCTGTCCGGTGGCAGGTGCGTGGGTAGCCGCCGATAACGGCGCCACCATCACGGTCGATAATCCCTCGACCGGCGCCGTGGTCGGACATGTCCCCAACATGGGGATGGCCGAGACCCGGCGGGCGATCGAATTCGCCAACGCTGCGCTACCGGCGTGGCGAGCCCGTACCGCGAAAGAGCGCGCCGTGATCCTGCGACGCTGGTTCGATCTGATGATGGCGAACCAGGACGATCTCGGTGCGATCATGACGGCGGAGCAGGGCAAGCCGCTTGCTGAAGCCAAGGGCGAGATCGCCTATGCCGCAAGCTTCGTCGAGTGGTTCGGCGAGGAAGCAAAACGCGTCTATGGCGATACGATCCCGGGGTTCACGGCCGACCGACGCATCATCGTGCTAAAGCAGCCGATCGGCGTTTGTGCCGCAATCACCCCGTGGAATTTTCCGGCCGCGATGATCACGCGCAAGGCGGGCCCGGCCCTGGCGGCGGGTTGCACCATGGTCGTCAAGCCGGCAAGCCAGACACCACTGTCCGCGCTGGCGCTTGCGCTGCTGGCGGAGCGGGCAGGCGTCCCTCAAGGTGTGCTGTCCGTCATCACAGGTTCGGCGTCGGCGATCGGCGGCGAAATGACCTCCAATCCGATCGTACGCAAGGTGACATTCACGGGTTCGACCGAAATCGGCAAGAAGCTGATGGCGCAGAGCGCGTCGACGGTGAAGCGGACATCGATGGAGCTCGGCGGCAACGCGCCGTTCATCGTCTTCGACGATGCGGACATCGATGCCGCGGTCAAGGGCGCGATGGCTTCGAAATACCGCAATGCCGGCCAGACCTGTGTTTGCGTCAATCGCTTCCTTGCGCAGGACAAGATCTACGATTTGTTTGTCTCGCGTCTGGCTGAGGCGGTTAGTGCGTTCAAGATCGGTGACGGGTTCGAGCCCGGCGTCGCGATTGGTCCGCTGATCGACATCGCCGCCGTGGAGAAAGTCGAAGAGCATGTTTCCGATGCGGTTTCCAAGGGAGCGCGCGTCGCCATCGGTGGGAAGCGCCATGCGCTTGGCCGCACGTTCTTTGAACCGACGGTATTGGCGGACGCCACGCCGGACATGTTGATCTTCCGGGAGGAAACTTTTGGCCCGGTCGCGCCCGTATTCCGCTTCAAGACTGAAGAGGAAGCGATCCGCCTTGCGAACGATACCGAGTTCGGACTTGCGGCCTATTTCTACGGCCGCGATATCGGACGGGTCTGGCGCGTTGCCGAAGCGCTCGAGTACGGCATCGTCGGTATCAACGAAGGCCTGATCTCGACCGAGGTTGCACCGTTCGGCGGCGTCAAGGAGAGCGGCAACGGCCGTGAGGGTTCGAAATACGGCATCGAGGACTATCTGGAAATCAAATACCTCTGCATGGGTATCATCCAGAGTTCGGCCACTTGAGCGGCTGCCGGCATCGCGGAACAACGCATGGGCGGAAACCGTTTCGGGCCGTAGCTTGAATGGGGAGGGAGCGGCCACGTAGGGAATAGTCGCAACATTCAGCGGTTTAGTTTTGTTGCTCGGAATATCGAAATTCGCCGCGAAAATTTTTCTGACACTCCGGAATCGAAGTTGCCGAATAAGTGGTCGTTATCATTTATATTCGTGGGACAGGCGCCACTAACAATTCGCTTCACAGCTCAGCTCAACGCGTGAGCGGCCAATCCGTAGACCCACGGCTCGTTTTCCTTTCGGTTGAGGAATCGCCGCCCCTTGGACATGGTTGTGACCGTCTCGCTGATCGCGAGGCGGCTCTGCTGAAGATAGTCAGCAAACAGGCCCGTTTGCTCCCGGGTATCGACGCGGGCGAAACGGCCGGTGAGATCCTTAAGATGCACGGCCGTGAGATGGATCGCGTCATAATCATTGCTGGCGACAATGGGACCGATCACGTGACCACGCCCGAATTCGCGCTTCATGGAGTAGCCGACGGTCTTGCCGTCGCGGCGCAGTACACAGATTGACGCACCTTCCGAAAGCAGAGCAAGCAGCTCCCGGCGGCTCGTGCCGAATGCGCGCTCATCCAGCGCCGCAATCTCATTGAGAGTTTCGGCTGACGCCGACCTCAATTCGCCATCCAGAACTGATGTCGGTGGAAGGGGTGATACGATCTCTCCCTGCCACTGATACACGACCGCTTCCTTGGTGAAGCCCAGCGACAGATAAAGATGATAGGCAGCATCGGTCGAGTTCAGGGCAAGACTCCGATCCTCGCACCGTTCGAACACCTGTTCCATCAGCCATCGGCCGGTACCTTGTGCTTGGGTGCGCGGCGATGTGAGTACCAGGCCGATGGTGGCGAATTCGTGTCCGTGGGGGAACCACATCGCACTTCCGAAAACGCGCCCGATGCCGTCAACAGCGACGATGCCCTGACCGGCGCGGCGCAGGAAATCCCAGTCCTTTGGCCGATGCGGCCAGCCGACGGCAATCGAGAGCGCGTGGAGCAGCTTCACATCAACGTCTCGAATGTCGCGCGCGACCAATTCGAAGGACTTCAGGCGTACGGATCGTCCCATCTCAGTTCATTCCTTCGCGGAATGCCAACGTCTATGGCTTGTCGTGCTTTAGCTGCCCAGTTGCGACAGCAGACGTGTTTGCCGCAGCATTGCACGGAAAGCCAGCAGGTTTCACCTGTTTTGGTGCAAGTGTTCGAAATGTTCGGCATATAGCGCACCGATATTCGGCAGAGAAAGCTTCTGCTTGCCGCTAGGCTGTAGATGCCCGGCGAGCTCGCTGCGCGCCAACAAGTCATCGAGCATCTCGCCGCGTGACACGAAGGGTCCCTAGATGGGGTTTCTTTTCAATTCCGATGCCGCTCGGGGCGCAATTTTCCGCCAGATATTTGCGCGCGAGCTCCCCGATCTTGAATTCTACCAGGGTAGGAAAAGCATCGACCCGGAAAAGGTGCGGTATCTGCTGACCTGGAACGTGCCGGACGACGTCTCGCGTTATCGCAATTTGGAGGTGCTCTTTTCGATCGGTGCCGGAGTCGACCAGTTCGTGCCCGAGATCATACCCGATCATGTGATGCTGGTGCGTATGGTCGAGGATGGCATCATACGCATGATGCAGGAATACGTCGTGCTTGGCGTGCTGGCGCTCCATCGCGAGATGCTCGCATATCGGGAGCAGCAGAGAAGGGGCGAGTGGCAAGATATTGTCACTCCACAGGCGACCGAACGCCGCGTGGGTTTCCTGGGCGTTGGGATGCTGGCGCAAGCGGCAATCGATCGCCTCAAGCCCTTTGGATTTTCTCTTGCCGCATGGAGCCGCAGCAAAAAGGTAGTCGAGGGCGTCACCTGCTTTCATGGCGACGATCGGCTAGGCAGTTTCCTGAGAGGAACGGATATTCTCGTCTGTCTTCTGCCCCTGACGGAGCAAACCCGCGGCCTCCTGAACGCAAAACTCTTCTCGCTTTTGCCGATGGGAGCGCGACTGCTGCATCTCGGCCGCGGCCCGCAGCTCGATCAGGCCGCACTCATCGAGGCGCTCGACAGCGGCCGCCTCGCGGCAGCTATGCTCGATGTCACTGACCCCGAGCCGCTGCCGGAAGGCCATGCGCTCTGGGCACATCCGAAGGTCATGATAACGCCGCACATCGCATCCGTGACGCAACCGCATACGGCGGCACAATCCGTCGTAGAAAACATCAGGCGCCACCGCGCGGGAAAAAATCCGATCGGGCTTGTCGATCGAACACTCGGCTATTAACCAGGGATAATGCCATGTCACTTCTGATTACTATCGATACCAATCCGGACTTCGCACCAAAGAACACCTTGCCTGCTCCGGAACGACTCATTTCGGGCAATCCATCCTTCAAGACCTGGGCGCAGGACGCCTCCAAAGCCGAGAAGGTGCTGACCGGCGTCTGGGAAGCAACGCCCGGCGAGACCCATTCCATCAAAGGCACCACTTACGAGTTCTGCCACATCATCTCGGGTCTCATCGAAATTGAGGAAAAGGGTGGTGAGACCAGGACTTACCGCGGCGGCGACAGCTTCGTGATGAAACCGGGCTTTGTCGGCGTCTGGCGCACGATCGAGACCGTGCGAAAGATCTACGTCAGCGCTTATGACTGAGCGCAATGCTCAGAGCGGTCGAAATCTGGCTTGGCAGAACAATCGACTTTCAAAGTCGCGCCTGACCGGCTTCAGCGCCGTCAGGCAATTCTCGATGAAAAAATGCGGTGTGCGGCCTTTATTGCTCAAATGAGCCGGCTTTGCTCGCCAGTCGCAAATCCAAGAGCGTTCTCGTAGTGCAGACCTGCTCGGTTGGCAAGCAGGAATGGCGGAGTTGGGCCCGAAGGCAAAGGAACATGTAGATGATTGCATTGAAGGACAAGGATCTGTTTCGCCAGCAAGGGCTGATCGGCGGCAATTGGCGAGATGCGAGCGCGAAAGCCACTGCCAATGTCATTGATCCTGCCAGCCAGAACGTCCTTGGTACCATCCCCGATATGGGGCGTAACGAGACTGCGGCTGCAATCAACGCTGCGGCTGATGCGTTCAAAGCTTGGAAGAAGACTACTCATGCAGAACGCGCGGCACTTTTGGAGCGTTGGTATGAGCTGATGCGGCAGCATGAGCAGGATCTGGCGCTCTTGCTGACTCTGGAACAGGGTAAGCCGCTTGCTGAATCGCTCGGAGAAATCCGCTATGGGGCATCCTTCGTAAAATGGTTTGCGGAAGAGACACGCCGGATCAACGGATCGACCATCCCTTCACCCACTGCCGATCGCCGCATTCTGGTGCTGAAAGAGCCGGTAGGCGTCTGCGGGATCATCACCCCCTGGAACTTTCCTAACGCCATGATCACGCGCAAGGTGGCACCTGCGCTTGCTGCGGGCTGCACCGTGGTCATCAAGCCATCTGAATTTACGCCATTTTCGGCGCTCGCGATCGGCGTTCTTGCGCAGCGGGCAGGGATCCCGGCGGGCGTGATTAATATCGTGACGGGCATGCCCGCGGAAATCGGCCAGGAACTGATGGACAATGAAACTGTCCGCAAGATCTCGTTTACCGGGTCGACTCGCGTCGGCGCATTGCTGATGAAAGGCGCCGCCGCCAACATCAAGAAGCTCAGCCTCGAGCTCGGCGGCAACGCGCCGTTCATCGTCTTTGATGATGCCGATGTTGACCGGGCCGTCGAGGGCGCGATTGCGTCGAAGTTTCGTAATGGCGGACAGACCTGCGTTTGCTCCAATCGCATTCTGGTGCAATCCGGCGTTTACGATGCCTTTGCGAAAAGGCTCGCCAGCCGGGTCGCAAAAATGAAGGTCGGTGCCGGCACCGAAGAAGGTGTCGAAATCGGACCAATGATCAATGGCGCGGCGATAGAAAAGATCAAGCGGCACGTCACAGACGCCCTGGACAAAGGCGCGAAGATCATCTCGCAGAGCGAACGTATGCCGGAAGGTCGGCAGTATGCGCGCCCCGTCGTGCTCGGTGAGGCAACGACTGACATGCTCTTGGCCTCAGAAGAGACGTTCGGACCAGTCGCGCCGCTTTTCCGCTTCGAGACGGAGGACGAAGCGATCGCGATCGCGAACGGCACGCCCTTCGGCCTTGCCGCCTACTTCTACACTGAAAACCTCAAGCGCTCGTGGCGCGTTGCCGAGGCGCTGGAATTCGGCATGGTGGGCCTGAACACCGGCCTGATCTCGACCGAGGTCGCGCCGTTCGGCGGTGTAAAGCAGTCCGGGCTGGGGCGCGAAGGATCCCAGCTCGGGATAGATGAATATCTTGAGATCAAAACGCTTCATGTCGGCGGATTGGAATAAGGGGGCGATTCCTGGTTTCAGGAGAGGAATCGAAGGGTTCTCCGATTTTGCGGCGGACCGCATCCGCGCGACAACACCATGATGCCTCGACAGCGAAGTAACACAATTCTGTCGGATGAGTAGTTCGAACACAGAAAAAGGGAGCGGTTGAACCGCCCCCTTTATTCATCACGCAACAGTCTCTACTGAAATTTTCGAAGGTCTACGTGCCGCGAAAGAGCCCGAAAAGGATACGCCTTCACGCACTTCTTCGAAGGGGCTCCAAGCCGACTGCGGCGGCGAGCCCGCCGATGTCAGCGACCTCAGTGTATTCATAGAAGGGATTCGCGGGCTCATGACCGCGGTTCACCCACACCTTGCTCTTGATGCCCAGGTCGTAGGCTGTCATCAGGTCGTAGCGGAAGGAGGATGAGACGTGGGTGATATCTTCCGGACCGCAGCCAAGCTTGTCCAGCATGTATTCAAAGCCTTTCATGTGCGGCTTGTAGGCGCCGGTTTCCTCGGCCGTGATGACCGTGTGGAAGGGCGCGCCGAGCTTCTCGACGTTCGACATGATGAGGTTCTTCATGGAATTCGACAGGATGACCAGCGGAATCTCCCTGGCAACTTTGGCCAGACCCGCCGGGACGTCGGGGTGTGGACCCCATGTGTGGATCTCTTCATTGATGCGCTGGGCATCCTCCGGCCGAAATACGACACCGTTGCGCTTGCACGCGCGCTCTACCGAATTATGCACGACCTCGAAGTATGGCTTCCACGCGCCAAGAACTTCGTCCAGGCGATAGGCGGCGAAATCCTTGATGAAACTTGCCATCGTCGTGGCAGAAAGCTGGGAGCCGTAGACTCGCCTTGCCGCACCGGCCATGTCGAAATTCGTCAGCGTGCCGTAGCAATCGAAAGTGATATATTTCGGTCGGAACTCGGTCATGTCGTGGTATCCTCCAATCCTCTCGGCACCGCGTGCCAGTACGACAAGCATCATAATGAGCATCGCGTAAGATAAAGCGCCGCTTTCGCTGGAGCCGGAAGCAGATTGTGTCGTATCGGCTCGAAGCCTTGGCAGAGAGTTGCGCCAAGCAACCTTTCGAGTTGAACAGCACCGCCACGCGGCGGACGCCGCCGCGGTATAAGATGCGGCGTCGATCAAAAACGAAAGTCAAAACTCCTTTGGCTCAGGCGCAGCTTGGGAGGAACTGCTGTCGTCGATATCCTACTTTGCGTTTCGGGTTGATATGGAGGCCGAAATGTTGAGCAATTCGCTGATCGAGCTGGACCGCGCACATCTGGTTCACCCGGTCTCATCCTATCGCGGTCACGAGGCCTTGGGTGTGCGGGTGTTAAGATCAGCGAAGGGCGCGACCCTGACCGATGCATCGGGACATCAATTGCTCGACGGGTTTGCTGGTCTGTGGTGTGTCAACGTCGGGTACGGACAAGAGAGCATCGTTGAAGCTGCCACGAAGCAGTTGCGCGAGCTGCCTTACGCGACGGGCTATTTCGGGTTGGGCTCCGATCCGGCCATCCGGCTGGCCGCCAGGTTGGCCGAATTGGCGCCTGGCGATCTGAACCATGTTTACTTCACGCTAGGTGGCTCCGATGCCGTCGACAGCACAATCCGATTTATTCGGTACTATTATCATGCCAAGGGTACGCCGCAGAAGGATCAGTTCATTTCCGTCGAGCATGGCTACCACGGATCGTCGACGGCAGGGTCCGGCTTGACCGCGATCCCCGCCTTTCATGCGGGCTTTGGGGTACCTTATAGCTGGCAGCACAAAATTCCGTCGCACTATACCTATCGTAATCCTGTCGGTTCCCATCCTCAGGCTATCATTGCTGCGTCGGTCGCGGCCCTGCGAGCCAAGATCGCCGAACTTGGCGCAGATCGCATTGCGGCTTTTTACGTCGAGCCAATTCAGGGATCAGGGGGTGTCCTCGTGCCACCGCCATCTTGGTTGAAAGCCATGCACGCCGTTTGCAAGGAGAACGATATTTTGTTCGTAGTCGATGAGGTCATCACTGGCTTTGGTCGTGTCGGCCCATTTTTCGCCTGCGAAGAAGACGACGTCGTGCCGGATTTCATGACCACCGCAAAGGGTCTGACGTCGGGCTATGTGCCGATGGGAGCCGTTTTCATGTCCGACCGCGTCTACAACACGATTGCGGACGGAGCCGGCAAGACGGCCGTCGGCCACGGCTACACCTATTCCGCGCATCCCGTCAGTGCAGCGGTCGGGCTCGCGTGCCTGGATCTTTACGAAAATGGCTTGTTGGCAAACGGCCGAAAGGCGGGGCACCGCCTGATGGAAGGCCTTCGCGCGCTTGCCGATCATCCACTTGTCGGCGATGTCCGTGGTCGCGGCATGCTGGCCGCAATCGAGCTCGTCACGGACAAGGAGCGCAAGACGCCCCTGCCGGCGGAAGCTGACGCCGCGCGCCGCATATTCGACCGCGCATGGGACAACGGTCTCGTCATCCGCGCCTTTGCCCAGGGCGTGCTGGGTCTTGCGCCCCCGCTCTGCTGCACGGATGCGGACATCGACGGCATCATCGAACGAACTCGCATGACGCTCGACCAAACCCTCGAAGACAGGGACGTCCGCGCGGCGATGAAAGGATAATCACTGCGCCTGTCATTCCGAGGCCAGAAAAAGCCTGAGCCGTAGCGCCGGCCCGGCGATCTGCCCATGCTCCCCGGGGTGGAGGATTGTTCTTCAGCTATTGAATATGCTTTCGAGAGGCAGATGGGATTTCACGATCGGGGACTTCAGCACGACAAAACTGAAGTATTTGTCGATTCCGATATCCATCTCGACGAGACGTTCCATCAGCGCTTGATATTCGCTGATTCCCGCTGTGATAAACTTCACCAGGTAGTCATATCCGCCCGAAACCAGATGACATTCGACGACCGAATCTATCTTTTCGATGGTCGTGAGAAAGCGCGCGAAATCGATCTGGCGATGATTTTTGAGCGTGATCTCGGCGAACACAGTCAGAGTTTGTCCGAGCTTGGAGACGTCGATCTGGGCGGAATAGCCGGTGATGAAGCCCTCCGTCTGGAGCCTCTTGACGCGCATCAGGCACGGGCTCGGGGAAAGGTTTATCAGCTCTGCGAGCTCGACGTTGGAAGTCCGCCCGTTCTTCTGCAGTTCGCATAAAATCCTGATGTCGATCTTATCGAGCTTCATAGGCAATGCCATGAGATGGGAGCCATAGCGGCGTCAAGGCTTTGAGGCTTCAGCGTCATACGCACTGTCATAGCACCAACCAGCATCCTTTCCCACCGGGCGGAGAGATTGCTTTTCAGAACTCGGCGACCTTGCCCCAGGCACCCGTTTTCAGCCGCTCCGGCCTGTATGGACGCGGGTCGACGATCGGTGCAGTACCAGTAATGATGTCCGCCATCAGGTGCCCTGCGCCGGGACCAATCCCGAAACCGTGTCCGCTGAACCCGGCCGCAAGGATAAAGCCCGGAATCGCCCCCACCTCACCGATGGCGGGAACGCCATCCGGTGTGCTGTCAATATAGCCGGCCCAGACATTGGAGATTGCGACGCGACGGAGTTCAGGCAGCAATTCGCAAGCTCTTTTATGTGTCAGCCGAATCTGCCGCATGTCGGGACGGGGATTAAGTGTCCGGTTCAGCTCCATCGGGGTCGTCTCATCGAGCGCCCACTTCGCCAAGGATTCATGACCTTGGCGCATGCCCTCGAATGCTCCAGGGGCGAGACTGCGCCAGCGGCGAGCAAACATCGGCACGAATTCGCGGGCGAACCTGAATTGCTGCGGCGTTGGATCGACTCGCGCGCGCCCGCTTATCGCCAGCGTGTACCCGCCGCTGCTACGCCGCGTGAGCGACACGACTGCAGTGTGCAGGGCGTCGGGCAGACCCGCCGCGCCAGGAGCCACGGCGAGAATGGACTGGCGCACGGACGCCTGTGGGAAGCGAATGCCGAGCTGGTTGCAGAACGAAGAGGCCCAGGCCCCTCCTGCCATGACCACCGTGTTGGTCCGGATTGTGCCCATTTCGGTCACTACGCCGTTCACCCGGCCGGCACGGAGCTCTATGCCGCGAGCGGCGCAGTGCTGGTGCACCGTGCCGCCCGCCGTCATCATCGCACGCGCGACCACGGGCACAGCCTTCGAAGGGTCTGCCGTTCCGTCGGTTGGAGAGGAGACGCCGCCTTTCCATTTGCGGCCCGTCGCTTTGCCTCTCTCGCTAGCTTCGTTCGTGCTCAACATGTGTGTCGTAACGCCGACCGTCTTTGCAAAATCGCGCCATTTCGCCCAGCAGGTCAGCTCATTCTCGTCATTCGACAGATAGAGAAGCCCGCAGCGGCGGAAGCCCGTGTCTTCCCCGGTCTCCTGTGCTACTCTCTCCCAAAGATCGAGACTCTTGGTGGCGATCGGTAGCTCGCGTGCGTCGCGATTCTGTTGACGGCACCATCCCCAATTGCGACTGGACTGCTCGGCGGCGACACGCCCCTTCTCTAGCAAGGCGACCTTAACGCCGCGGCGGGCGAGATAGTAAGCCGTGAACACGCCCACCACGCCGCCGCCAATGACGACGACGTCAGCCTCTTGAGGCAGAGACGGGCTTGATTCAATATGGATGAGCGGCGCACTCATGAAGCGAGGACTCCCGGCGTTTGACCTATCGTAGCTGAGCATTCGCGGCAGGTGCTCTGCGGGAATTTGTGATTAGACGGAATATTCTGCGGTTTGCCGACTACTGTTCAAGCTATTATTGCGAGAACACGTTGCTCGCGCCCACCTCATTCGCCAAAGCACCAGGGCATCAGGCGTTGAGCGCGTGCAGCCGTGCCGTGCACAAGGCAGGCCGCCTGAGAGTTCTCTCGTCGCGGCGCAGACTGAAATGCCAGATGGCACTTCGTTTTCAGAACTTCCTGCTGCCCATACGGCGCGTTTCGGCGACTCTGGGGTGATTGAAGCAGTCAAACTCGCGAATGCCGGGTCAATGTCGATCAGTGGCAGAAGTTCTAAAGGGACGCTGGATGAGCCTTGTCCAGGAACAGACCTCCACAAGAGCAATCAAGCTGGATGGGACTGTTAGCTCCACGAACTTCGATTCAGTGATCGAGTTGGCCGCTCGTCCGATGTTTTGGCTTGAGCGACAGCTTTTTCCTGTCGAGCACCAAGCTTTGAATCATGTCGCACTCTCCGAACAGGGAATGGCAAAATGAGCGGCGAATTTTCGACCTGTCCGATCGTCGCGGCGGCAACAATGGCCGAAGAGCCAATCCGCAGCAGAATGACCCAACGCCGTTGAAAGGGGAGACTGTTCAAATGGCCTCTGCCTCTCAGGCTGTAGCTTCGGAAGATGTGGCACTCTCGGTGCGCGAACTGACCGTGAGCCTGCCGGCCGGGATGGAGCGGGCTCACGCCGTCGAGAACGTCTCCTTTGATCTGAAGCGGGGTCAGATACTGTGCATCATTGGAGAGTCCGGATCGGGCAAGTCGGTCACAGCCAATGCGATCATGGGGCTTCTGCCCAAGGCGATACGTGTTGCCTCGGGTTCGATCGACCTGAATGGGACCGACATCGTAGCCATCTCGCCCGATAAGCTCCGCAACCTTCGCGGCCGCGTCGTCTCGATGATCTTTCAAGATCCGCTCTCAGCGCTCAATCCGCTGATGACCGTGGGCGCGCAGATCGAGGAAGTGATGGCAGCGCACGACGTTGGGACCGCGAAATCCCGTCGCAGCCGCGCCATAGACTTGTTGGTTGAGGTCGGCCTTCCCGATCCGCAACTCATGTATCACCAGTATCCATTCCGGCTTTCGGGCGGGCAACGGCAGCGGGTGATGATCGCCATGGCTCTGGCTCTTGAGCCCGCGATCCTGATTGCGGACGAGCCGACGACCGCCCTCGACGTGACGACGCAGGCGCAGATCCTCAAACTGATCCGCGACATTCAGCGCCGCAAGGGAATGAGCGTGATGTTCATCACCCATGACTTTGGAGTCGTGGCGGAGATTGCCGATTCCGTTGTGGTGATGGAGAAGGGTCATTGCGTGGAGCAAGGCAGTGCCGAGCAGGTGCTCAAGTCGCCCAGTCACCTCTATACGCGCCGCCTGATCGCGGCCGTGCCGCACCTGACCGGCAAGGACCGCAATCCCTTGGAAGCCGCCGACAGGGCGTCAATCCTGAAGGTCGAGTGTCTGGTCAAGACCTATCGTAGCGGCAGTGCGCTTTTCCGTACGCAGCGCATCGTGCCTGCGGTCAATGGTGTCTCGTTCGATCTCACGCAGGGCCGCACGCTAGGCGTTGTCGGAGAAAGCGGTTCGGGCAAATCGTCGCTCGGGCGGCTGCTGATCAAGCTCATGGAGAGCGACGGTGGCTCGATTTTCTTCGAAGGCCGCGACGTCGCCCGGCTTACCGAGGCCGAGTTTAGGCCGCTAAGGCCAAAAATCCAGATGATCTTCCAGGATCCTTTTGCGTCGCTCAACCCGCGCTCGACGGTCGGGCAAATTCTCACAGTCGGGCCGGTCGCGCATGGCGTGCCGCACAGAGAGGCTGGTGAGCGGGCGCGGGAGCTTCTGTCCCATGTCGGCCTGGATTCAGGCGCCTTCGACCGCTATCCGCACGAATTTTCCGGCGGTCAGCGCCAGCGCGTCGGCATCGCCCGTGCGCTGATGTTCAAACCACAACTGCTGATCGCCGACGAAGCCGTCTCCGCGCTTGATGTCTCGATCCAGGCCCAAATCCTGAAGCTGCTGGATCAGATTCAGCGGGAGACCGGCGTCTCGATGATCTTCATCACGCATGATTTGCGCGTTGCCAGCCAGATTTGCGATGAGATCGCCGTCATGCATCGAGGACAGATCATCGAACGCGGACCGCCGTCGCAGATCTTCCTGGACCCGAAATCCGCCTACACGCGCGAGCTCGTCGCTGCCATCCCCGGCGAGCAGCCAAGGGGCGCTCGCGCGCTCGCGGGAGTCAATGAATACCGGCGGGACACAGCCAAGAACGAGGAGAGGTCATGACGGAAGCCTATTTTGACTCGAGCTATTCACGGCGCAATGCACTTCGATTGATGGTGGCCGGGGCTGCCGGCCTCGCTGCACCAGGCCTGTTGGGTACGCCCGCCTTCGCTCAGAAGGCCCCCGCCAAACCGAGCGGTCGCATCGTCGTCGGACTTGGACAAGAGCCGACCGTCTTCAATCCGCTGATGGCGCACATTGAAGTCGATGATGGTGTGCATTTCTCGGTTTTCGACGCGCTCTTCCGGATCGACCCAAAGGGTGAGATTGAGCCCAACCTTGCCGTCGAAGTACCGAACCAGAAGAACGGCGGCATTTCGGAGGACGGCCTCAAATGGCGCATCCGTCTGCGTGACGGTGTGCGCTGGCACGACGGCAAACCCTTCACGGCCGAGGATGTGAAATTCACCCTCGAACTGATCACCAATCCCGCCTTCCGGAGTTGGCGCACAGCTGGCCATGCCCTCGTGCGCGACATCACGGTGATCTCGCCCACGGAGATCTCGTGGCGAATGGAACAGGTTTTTGCGCCTTATCTTTCGTTCCTGACCGAAACCTTCATCGTGCCCAAGCACATCCTCGAGAAGGAGGCCAATCCAAACAACGCCGCCTTCAACCAGGCGCCGGTCGGCACCGGCGCATTCAAATGGGGTAAGCGGGTTGCAGGCGATCATCTCGAACTCGTGGCTAACCCCGAATATTTCGGAGAAGGCCCACACATCGAGAAGCTGATCTTCAAATACATTCCCGATCTCACCGTCCTCTACACTCAGTTCAAGAGCGGTGATGTGGACCTGATGGGGCAGCCGTACATCACAGCTGATCATTACGAGGAAGCCAAGGCGCTGGCGAACCGAGTGGTGACACTGGTCCCAAAGGCTTCATTCGAGTCCTTTTACCTGAATTTGGAGCGTCCACAGTTCAAGGAACTTGCAGTCCGTGAGGCGCTCTACGCAGCCATCGACAAGGAATCGATCATCCAGGGGCTCTATTACGGCGTGCCGACTCCGACGGAGACCTTCATGCCGAGGCAGTCCACCTACTATAACCCCAATCTTCCGGCACACGCATACAATCTGGACCGCGCGCGCCAGATCCTCGACCAAGCCGGCTGGGCGCCCGGGCGGGATGGCGTTCGTGCCAAAAGCGGCGTCCGTCTGTCCTTTGCCAGCTCGACCACGTCAGGCGATCCGCTTCGCGAGCAGGTGCAGCAGTTCTTGCAGCAGACATTTGCTCAGTTGGGCGTCGAGATGAAGATATCGAACTTGCCCGCCGCGGTGATGTGGGGCGAGTTCTGGCAGCAATCGCAATTCGATTCCGTGATCGTCGGCAGCACGTATCTGATCGGCGCCGACCCGGACGTGACCAATCGCTTGCACTCGCGTGCGATTGCAGCGAAGGGCGGGCGTGGTTCGAATAATGCGCAGTATTCAAATCCAGAGGTCGATGCCTTGCTCGACCAAGGCGCTCGCAGCTTCGATCCGGACGCGCGGCGCTCGATCTACCGTCGCGTACAAGAGCTCGTTCGCCGCGACCTGCCCTTCCTGCCGCTGTACCAGACCAATTCGGTCCAGGGTAACAAGAAGGGCATTTCCGGCGTCGTGCCGAACGTCAACACGCGCACCGAATCCTGGAACGCGCTGGCTTGGTCTTGGGCGAGTTGACGTATCGCCGCCCGAGGCCCGTATAGGCGCAGGGCGGCGCCTAGGCGCTGTCAAGCTAACATGGAGACTCGAATGCCCGGGTTCCTGCTTAATCGCTTTTCGCAAAGCATCGTGCTGTTGGTGATCGTCTCGATCATCGGCTTCACGGTGCTCAACTTCATGCCGGGCGGTCCTCTCGCGCAGTTCGGGCTGGATCCCGGCATGACCCAGAAGGACATTGAGCGACTGGCAGAGCAGCTCGGGCTGAACCGGCCGTTGTGGATTCAGTATTTTGATTGGGCCTGGCGGTTGGTTCAGGGCGACTGGGGTCACTCTTTCCGCGACGGAACGCCGGTGCTGGCGGTGATTGGGCGTCACCTCTTCGCTACGCTGCTGCTGATGGGGACTTCCACGGCACTGGCCATCGCCCTTGGTTCCTGGATCGGGATCCGCGGTGCCACCCACCGCTATTCCCTGTTCGATTATTGCGCGACGATTGGCGCCATGGTCGCGCTGTCGGTCCCGACCTTCTGGTTCGGCCTCGTCGGCATCTATATCTTCACGTTGAAGCTCGGTTGGGTGCCTGCAGGGAACATGTACACGATCGGCGACGGATCGGTGCTGGACTACTTGCATCACCTGATCTTGCCAAGCTTGGTGTTGTCGCTGGTCCATGTCGCGGTCTGGAGCCGCTACATGCGCACCGCGACCCTTGATGCGCTGAGCCAGGATTTCGTCAAGACGGCTCGTGCCAAGGGCCTAAGTGAGCGCCGCATCCTGCTGAAGCATGTCGTCGGCAATGCGCTGTTGCCGATGATCACCCTGGCTGGGGTGCAGTTGCCGAGCATTCTGACCGGCGCGTTGGTCACTGAGACCATCTTTACCTGGCCGGGAATGGGGCGGCTGTTTCTCGACAGCCTCGGCTACAGTGACTATCCGATGGTCATGGGGCTGTTGATATTCTCAGCCATCCTTGTCGTGCTGGGCAATCTCGTCGCAGACATCCTTGTCGCACTCGTCGATCCGCGCATTCGTCTCAGCTGAAGACGCCGGTTCGTGCCGTCAACAGGAGTCCCCCGTTATGACTGACATCTCCGCCCACCTCCCTCCAATTCGCTGGTGGCACAGCCGCGGGGTGCGCCGGTTCATGCGACACCATCTGGCGCTGCTCGGGTTCGCGATGATCGCCCTGCTCGTGTTGGCGTGCGTCGTGGGCCCCTACGCCTTGCCTTACGATTCGCTCTATATAGATCTGCGCGCCCGCTTTGCTCCTCCCTTGAGCGGTCATCATTATTTCGGCACCGACCCGTTGGGGCGAGACTTGGCCGTGCGACTCTTGATGGCCGGGCGTGTCTCGCTACTGGTGGGATTCTCCGCGATGTTGTTGTCAACGCTGATCGGAACGCTCGTCGGCGTGACCGCAGGCTATCGCGGGGGCTGGATCGGAGCCGCGCTGATGCGCACGGTGGATGGCTTTCTTTCCTTCCCCTCGATTTTCCTCGTGCTGGCGTTGGCCGCGACGCTCCGGCCCAGCCCGATGATGATCACTGTCATCATTGCTGTCACGAGCTGGATGGAGGTTGCCAGGATCGTCGAAGCCGAGGTCCGTTCGCTGCGCGAGCGCGAGTTTGTCCAGGCCGCGCGCATGGTCGGTCTGAGCGGCAGGCACATCATGCTTCGCGAAATTCTGCCCAATGCCACGGGTCCGATCATCGTGGCCGCAAGCCTCACCGTCGCCCGTGCGATTCTTCTGGAGGCCTATATCAGTTTCCTTGGTTACGGCATCCAACCACCGCTGCCCAGCTGGGGCAATCTGCTCAACGGCGCCCAGCAATATCTGGCCAGCGCTCCCTGGCTTGCCATCATTCCAGGCGCTGCGATTACGATCGCAGTGACCAGCTTCAACTTCATCGGCGACGGGCTGCGCGATGCGCTTGACGTTAGAGATGACCACATTTGACGGCTTGAGCCCAGGTGGCAGGCAGCGGACAGCGTTGAAGGCTATCCAGCAGAACCTCTTGATAGCGTAGACGTCGCAAGCATCGCGTTGGCTGATCAGAATCCGTCTTGTCAGTAATCCAAGGCCACTTTTAACACACGAGAAGTCAGCGACATGCACGAGCCCAGAGCCGCAGAGAAGGACACGCCCTATTGGTGGGAAGCCGCACCACTTAGGTCGCTGCCTCAACAGACTCTTCCCAAGAAACTTGACGTGCTGATCGTGGGCGCTGGCTATGCCTCTCTTTCGGCCGGGCTGGTGCTGGCGCGCGAGGGACGCTCGGTTGCGGCCTTTGACGCGATGAGTCCGGGCGAGGGAGCCTCGACGCGCAACGGTGGAATAACCAGCGCGAGCATACGGCCGGATTACGCCGCGATCTCCCGACGCTTCGGCGCAGACAAGGCGCTGGCAATCGAGGCGGAAGGCAAGATCGCCCGCGAGTTCCTTTACGATTTCATCAAGACCGAGGGGCTTGCCTGCGATTTCCAGCTGGTCGGGCAGTTCAAGGGCGCGTTCGGATATGAGCAGTACGACACGATGGCGCGTAGCGCGGAAGTATTAGCGAAGAGGCTGCGGATCGAGTCTCACGCCGTACCTTATGCCGAGCAGCACAGCTACATCGGCACCGATGTCTACCGGGGTGGAACAGTCCGGATGGATATCGGAGGGCTACAACCGGCGAAGTTTCACGCTGAACTGCTTCGCGTGGCGCTCGCTTCGGGCGTCGCGGTTCATGCGGATACGCCCGTCATCTCCATCGAGAGAGATGGTTCCGGATTCCGTATCGTGACCTCGGCCGGTTCGGTGCAGGCGCGTCAGGTGCTGGTTTGCACGAATGGCTATACTGATAGCGCCGTTCCCTTCCTGCGCCGCAGGCTGGTCCCGGTTCGCAGCCGGATCATTGCAACCGAGGAGCTCGCACCTGACGTCATGGCGCGGCTGATGCCCAAACGCATGATGATGACCGAGAACCGCCAGGTCGGGTTCTATTACCGCCCATCGCCCGACGGCAAACGTATCCTGTTAGGGGGGCGCGACAGCTCTCGTGTCGGTAACCCGGTGGCTCCAAAGCTCCTGCTGCGCAAGGGGTTGGTGAACCTTTTCCCCGAACTCGAGAATGTTCACCTTTCGCACAGCTGGTTCGGCAATGTGGCGATGAATCGCGACATGCTCCCGCGCATCTTCGAAGAGGACGGTGTGGTTTATGCCACTGGCTTCTGCGGTTCAGGCGTCGTCTGGGCGCCTTGGATCGGGATGCACGCGGCCCACAAGCTGATCGGAAACCACGAACGGGCGCGCACCGCCTTTGACTTCCGTCCGCCGGACTCCATCCCGCTCTATCGTGGCGATCCCTGGTTCATGCCCGCCATGATCTGGGGATATCGGATGCAGGATCGTTTTGCGCTGTGGCGCGACCGCCGCTGACGGCTGGAAACTCCATCGGGCATTCCCAAAGGTACAACTCAGGTCATGGAGCTGGCGGCACTGCCGCCTCTCGAAAGAAGAGCATCGATGCACTACGTATCCACGCGCGGACATTCAGGTCGCAGACAGTTCTGCGAAACATTGCTTGAAGGCCTCGCCGAGGATGGCGGGCTGTACGTACCTGAGACCTACCCGCGTGTGGACGCCGCTACATTGGATGCGTGGCGTGCCTTGTCCTATCCCAGCCTGGCCTTCGAGGTCCTGTCGCTCTACGTCAGCGATATTCCGCCCGCTGACCTGAAGGCAATCTGCGAAAAGACCTACACGCCCGAGATCTTTGGAACCTCGAGCATCGTTCCGCTTCGAAAGCTCGAGACGCGGCTTTACCTCCAGGAATTGTCGAACGGTCCTACGCTGGCGTTCAAGGACGTGGCCATGCAGTTGCTCGGCAATCTGCTCGAGTACGAACTGGCACGGCGGCACGACGAATTGAACATTCTTGGGGCGACCAGTGGCGACACCGGGAGCGCTGCGGAATACGCAATGCGCGGCAAGAAAGGGGTGCGGGTCTTCATGATGTCGCCCCTCGGACGGATGAGCTCCTTTCAGCAAGCTCAGATGTTCAGCCTGCAGGACGACAACATCCACAACATCGCCATAGATGGCGTGTTCGACGACTGCCAAGACATCGTCAAATGTGTGTCCAGCGATCTGGAATTCAAACGACGATATAAGATAGGTGCGGTGAATTCGATCAACTGGGCCCGACTGGTCGCGCAGGTCGTCTATTACTTCTCCGGCTATTTTCAAGTCTCCGAAGGGAGGTCAGCAGGCGTTGACTTTTCCGTGCCTTCAGGAAACTTCGGAAACATCTGCGCTGGTCATGTTGCGCGCATGATGGGACTTCCAATATCCCGTCTCGTCCTTGCGACCAACGAAAACGACGTGCTCGACGAGTTTTTCCGCAGCGGCATTTATCGCGTCAGAAGCCGAGCTGACACGCTTGAAACATCGAGTCCTTCCATGGACATCTCCAAGGCGTCAAATCTCGAGCGTTTCGTGTTCGACTTGCTCGGTCGCGACGCCCGTCGGACGAAATCGCTGTTTGAGAACCAACTTTGGGAATGCGGTTCGTTTGACCTCAGCGGTGATCCCAGCTTCGTAACGGCGGCGGCGCGTTTCGGATTCCGCAGCGGCAGGAGCACTCATGCCGATCGACTGGCGACGATCCGTGACACGTGGGAGCGCTACAACACAATGATCGATCCTCACACTGCGGATGGTGTGACGGTCGGGCGCATGCATGCGAGCCCCGAGACGCCGATGCTTGTGCTCGAAACTGCACAGCCAATCAAATTCGCTACGACGATCAAGGAAGCGTTAGGCCGGCAACCAGATCGTCCGCAACGGTTCGATGGACTAGAAGGGCTGCCGAGGCGAGTCAAAGTCCTTCCCCCGAATGCACAAGCTATAAAGAACTACATTGCGGACATCACGCAGGGTGCAACCTGTTGAAGGGTCGATTCCGGATCGAAGAGTGTTTCAGCCGTGGCTGTATTTACGGTGCTGTCACCCGACGAGGTCGCAGCGTTCGTTCAAGCGCGCTATCGGAGCGATCCGCGGTTGATGCCCGGTATCGTTCCGGGCCATCGGATGCCGGAACGGGATCGCGCTGCGGCGTGGCGAGACGCTGACAGCACATCGTCCCTTCTATCGGATCATCAATGCAATTCCCTGCCGAACTCTGCGTCAGCCTGATCGCGTAATGCTGTCGCAGCCAAGATACGCTGCAATTCGCGGGAACATCGTCAGATGGACCTCGCCGTGTCAGGCACTGACGATTAGTCCGCTAACCCAAGCATGAGACGTCGACGCATCATGGCAACCGAAGCTACCCAAGCCGGAGAACGCGAGATTGAAGACGTGGCCCTAGTCCCTTTCGCGAGAGCGCATCTGAAAGGTGCCTTGAAGCTCTCGCAGGAGATGTCTTGGCCGTATCTGCTCAAGGATTGGGAATTTGCGCTGCAGCTTGGCCGCGGTTTCGTGGTGACGAGTGCGGGTGCTGTGGTGGGGACCGCGCTGTGGTGGCCTTACGGCGACACCCATGCTTCCGCCGGAATGGTCATCGTCTCGAAAGCCGTTCAGGGACGGGGGTACGGGGCCCGGCTGATGGACGCGCTGCTCGCGGCGGCACGACCACGAATCGTCACGCTGAATTCGACCGCCGAAGGCCTTGCGCTTTACGCACGCCGCGGCTTCGCCAGCATCGGCATGCTGCACCAGCATCATGGCGTTCCTGGCCAGGGCCGCGACATGCCGCCGGTCGGAAACGTCAGAGCGATGGTTCCGTCGGACTTCGAGGCCATAGTCGGTCTCGATCACGAGGCCACCGGCTGGATGAGGCGCGAGATGCTGAACCGGCTGATCGAGGTCGGTTGCGGCTATGTCCTGCTGCGTGACGGCATACCCCGCGGCTACGCCATTTCCCGTCTCTTCGGCCGCGGGCATGTCATCGGCCCTGTGATCGCCGAAAGCCCGACCGATGCGCGCGCATTGATCGAGGCCGCGCTCGCGCCCCTCGGGAGTGTTTTCGTCCGGATCGACACCTCCGCCTCCTCGCAACTCGGTGACTGGCTTGGAAACATCGGCCTGCAGAAGGTCAGCGACGCCACCACCATGGTCTTGGGGACGCAGATGCCATGGACCGGGCCGGCGCGCACGTTCGCGGTCGCCAACCAGTCGTTCGGCTAGGAGACCTTGAGATGCAACGCCCCGATATGCGCCGGACGGATAGCCAGAACGCCGCGCCACGCGAGATAACCGCGACGGTCGGCGCACTGGCGACGCCGGCCCTCCTGCTCGACAAAGACCGGCTGGATCGCAATCTCGCCCGTCTGTCCTCTCGTATGGCCGCGGCTGGCGTCGTGCTGCGCCCCCATATGAAAACCGCGAAATCCATCGAGGTTGCCCAGCGCGCCTATCCCTCCGGGCCGGGGCCGATCACGGTCTCCACCTTGGCGGAGGCTGAGTACTTCGCGCAGTACGGTTTCCGTGACGTGACATATGCCGTCGGCGTGGCACCGCACACCGCTGAAAGGGCGATGCGTCTCCGCAAAGCCGGCGTTGACCTTAAGGTGCTGCTCGATTCGCCTGAACAGGCGGCGATGTTGGGCACGGCAGCGCGTGCCGCCGGCGTGACGCCCTCCGCCTTCATCGAGATCGACTGCGACGGCCATCGCGGCGGGCTGACCGCCACCGATCCCAAGCTCATCGCCGTCGCGGCGGCCCTGGCCGAGGCCGGCGTCACGCTCGCCGGCATTCTCACCCATGCCGGCGAATCCTACAGCCTTTGCTCGTCCGATGCCCTCGTCGCGGCCGCAGAGAACGAAAGGGCCGTGGCCGTGGCGGCCGCGGAGACATTGCGGGCGGCGGGGCATGAATGCCCGGTCGTAAGTGTCGGTTCGACGCCGACCGCCCATTTCGCCGAAGGCCTGACCGGCGTCACGGAGATGCGGGCCGGCGTCTACATGTTCTTCGATCTGGTGATGCACGGCGTCGGTGTCTGCACGACCGACGACATCGCGATCTCGGTTCTCGCCACCGTCATCGGCACGAAGCCGGAGAAGGGATGGATTTTGGTCGATGCGGGCTGGATGGCACTGTCACGTGATCGCGGCACCGCGGCGCAGCGGGTCGACCAAGGTTACGGTCTCGTCTGCGATCTGTCCGGCCAACTCTATCCGAATCTGATCGTCGCGCAGGCGAGCCAGGAGCACGGCATCCTCGCCATAAGGTCCAGATCGGCTGCAGCCCTCCCGCATATCCCGATCGGCGCGAAGGTCAGGATTCTGCCCAATCATGCCTGCGCGACGGCGTCACAGCACGAACTTTACAATGTCATCTCGGCGGGAAGTGACGCAATCGAAGCTCAGTGGCCGCGGATGCGCGGCTGGTAGATCTGAAACAGAATCGGGCGGCGATTTGCGCATGCCCAGCTTCCGCTGGTCGGCGTCTATTACCGGATCAAGGATCGCTTCCAATGACCTCGGCCGTTCGACACCTGACGGAAGCCGGCTTCCTCGGCAAATTTTACATCGACGGAGAATGGCGGAAGCCGACAGGGTTGGCGACGGCGATCGTCGTCAATCCGGCGATCGAGCAGCCGGTCGCAGAAATCGCGCTCGGCGATGACGAGGATGTAGACTGCGCGGTCGTAGCCGCGAGAAAAGCCTTTACCGGCTGGTCCCGTAAGCCGGCTGCCGAGCGGGCGGCGCTGCTCGACCGGGTTCACGGTTTGCTTCTCGATAGACTGGAGCTGTTTGCGCAGGCCATCACGTGCGAGATGGGGGCCGCCATCACTTACGCGCGCCGCGCCCAGGTGCCGCTCGCTGCCGAACATATCCGCGTCGCGCGTGACAATCTCGCGACCTATCCGTTCATCGCCACGCGCGGCAGCACCGCGATTATGCGCGAGGCAATCGGCGTCTGTGGTCTTATCACCCCCTGGAATTGGCCCCTCTACCAGATTACGGCCAAGGTCGCTCCGGCGCTGGCAGCTGGCTGCACGGTGGTGTTGAAGCCGAGCGAACTTTCGCCGCTGAGTGCCCTGTTGTTCGCCAAGGTGATGGACGATGCCGGCTGTCCGCCCGGCGTCTTCAACCTCGTCAACGGGACAGGTCCAGTCGTGGGGACCGGTCTGGCGTCGCATCCGCAAGTCGACATGATCTCGATCACCGGCTCGACGCGGGCAGGCGTTCTCGTCGCGCAAGCAGCGGCGCCCACCGTCAAGCGCGTCGCACAGGAGCTCGGCGGCAAGTCACCGAACATCATCTTGCCGGATGCGGATTTGAGCCGGGCTGTTCCGCTCGGTGTCGCCGCCGCCTTCCGCAATCTCGGCCAATCCTGCAGCGCACCGACGCGTATGCTTGTGTCCCGCTCACAGATGGCAAAGGTCGAGATCCTGGCGGCGGCGGCCGCTTCTGAATTGGTGGTCGGCGATCCGCTTGCGGAAAGCACGACCCATGGTCCGATCGCCAACCCGCCGCAGTTCGAGCGTATCCAGGCCATGATCGGCATCGGCCTGGAGGAAGGCGCCAAGCTTGTCATTGGCGGGCCGGGGCGGCCCAACGACCTTCAGGTCGGCCTCTATGCGCGGCCGACCATCTTCTCGAACGTCAATCGCGACATGAGAATTGCGCAGGAGGAGATCTTCGGCCCGGTGCTGTCGATCATTCCCTACGATAGGGTCGACGAGGCGGTCGAGATTGCCAACGATACCGTCTACGGCCTCGGCGCGCATGTGCAGGGCACGGATATTGAAACGATGCAGGCGGTCGCCGGGCAGATCCGGTCTGGTCAAGTTCATCTCAACTATCCCGACTGGGACCCGAACGCACCTTTTGGCGGATACAAGCGTTCCGGAAACGGCAGGGAATACGGCCGCGAGGGCATGGAAGAATATCTCGAGACCAAGGCCGTTCTCGGATTCTATCGATGAAATTCATCTCGGAAAGCGAATCGGCTTCCGCTGACGCGGAAGTGTTTCCGGCGGTGATCGCACACGCGTCGAATCGACGAACACCTTCTCAAGTCGGGTTCAACGCCTGATAGCGCCGAGCCCTTGAGGAGCGCGAAGTTGAATCATTAGATCAGATTGCACTGTTCCTGCAGCCATGAAGCAAGATAGTTCGCTTTCCCAGACAGTTCAGTTTCTCCCGCCCAGATGAGGCCATAGTGGCTTTCGTCCGGATCGAAACCGGCAGGTGCGATGAGCCGCCCTCTATCTACGTCGTCCGTTGCAAGGACCCGCGGGCTGAGGGCAACGCCCAATCCCGCCAATGCTGCTTCGACGATGAGGAAGTGGTGATCGTAGAAGCGTATCTCCGCGGGGCGCCGCACCGACGGGTGGGTGGAAAGCCATCGCGACCAAGCGTCCGCCCGAGTCTTCGAACCTAGGGCGATGTAGTTTCCTGAGGCAAACACCGCTGCGAGCTGAGGGCTCATGACCGGTCCTACCCTTTCAGGAAAAAGGCGCCGGACGTGCCACGCCTCTGGGAGCGCAAAGTCGAGCCGACGTATAGCCAGATCGATCCGATCGCGGCGAAACTCGACGGGGCCGCCGGCGACTGACAGATGTAGAGCGATGTCGGGATGGACGGCCTGAAAGCTTGCAAGCCGTGGAATAAGCCAGCGCATAGCGACTGAAGGCTCGCATGAGAGAACGAGGGAGTTCTGCTGTGCGTTGGCAGCACGCAAGCTCTCAACGGTTGTCGCCAGCTCGGTGAAGAAACGGCCGAGTGTGAGGTTGAGCACTTCTCCAGAGGCAGTGAGACTCAAGCCACGTCCGCTTTTTTCGAAGAGTTTGAAGCCAAGGTCTTCCGACAGTTTGGTGATACGGCGACTCACAGCCCCATGGGTCAAGGCAAGGCTGTTCGCGGCAAGCCGAACCGACCCCAGCCGCGCAGCGGTCTCGAACGCACGCAAGTCGTCCAATGAAGGTATTTCTGATCGCCTCATTGGTGATCTCATATCACCAATGTAGCGCAAAAAATATCGCTTTTTATGTTGAATTTGCTTAGCATAATTGATCCATGCGAACCAATGGCGAATACACAATCGGTATCCTAGCCGACGACCTGACCAGCGCCGCCGATGGGGCCGGTCCGTTTGTCGAGCGCGGTTTGCGAGCCGTTGTCGGCCGACGCCGGCTGCCGCACCAGGAGGCCACGATTGTCGCCGTTGATAGCGGATCTAGATCAGTGCCGGTTTCGCAAGCGGCGCGGCGGCAGTCAGAACTTGCCGAGCAGCTCGCTTCGCGGGTTGTCCTCTACAAGACCGTCGACTCGACTCTTCGCGGGCACGTGACGGCCGAGATGGAAGCGGCCTTCACCGTAAGCGGCCGCAAGATGCTGGTCTTTGCACCTGCGTTCCCTGGCGCTGGGCGTACAACCGTCGACGGCGTTCAGCTTGTGGACGGCATTCCTGTAACGGAGACCGAATACGGTCGCGACCCCGTCCATCCGGCGCGACATTCTCGGCTGGCTGAGCTCGTTCCGGCCTCCATCGGAAGCGTCGTCATCCTTGATGCTGCAACACAGGCCGATCTCGACAAACAAGTTGCGGCCCTGCCGGATCCGGAGTCGATCCTATGGGTGGGCTCTCCGGGCATGGCCCTTGCCCTGGCGAAGCGTCTTGCGCCGCTTGCGGTTGCGTCGGACGTGACCGCCGCGGTTAGTGGCGACATTCTTGTTGCGATCGGCAGCGCCAATCCGCGCAGCCATCGTCAGGCCGACTGCATCGCAATGGAGCCTGGAATCGCTCTGCTGCAGGCTCCGATCGAACGGATGAATGATCCCGGATCCGTCCTGCGCGACATTGCTCAAAATGCGGCTCGACGGCTGGCCGACGAGCGTTTCGATATGGTGATCGCCACAGGCGGGGACACCATGGAGGCGATTCTGGACGGCCTGGACATTTATGAGTTCGAGATCCTGCAAGAGCTCGAGCCAGGCTTTCCGCTTGGCCGCACGTCCCTCGGAGATGGACGAGAGCTGCTGATCGCCATGAAGGCAGGCGGCTTTGGCGACGACGATACGCTGCGTCGTGCGATCACGCGGCTCCGCCTTGGCACCTCGGTATCAGAACTGGTTGTATCATGACCCAATCCGCTCCCCTCGCCGTCACAATGGGCGATGCCTCCGGCATCGGCCCGGAGATCGTGGCGAAGACATTGGCCAAAGCCGGCGAAGGCACGGTCGTATTCGGCAGCTACGTCGTGATGGAGAATATCGTCCATCGTCTGGGTCTCGAGCTGACGGTCAGGCGTATCGCCCGACCTGAAGAGGCGCGCTCTGAGCCGCGGTCCATCGAAGTCGTCGAGGCGACGCAAATCATCGCGCCGCCTCCGCTCGGGAGCGTCAGCGCCATGTCCGGCCAAGCTTCCTTCGATGCCATCGTCGCCGCCGTCGCGGCAGCCAAGGCCGGCAAGGTCAGCGGCATCGTCACCGCACCGATCAACAAGGAAGCGATGGCAAGCGCGGGCATTCGCTATCCCGGGCACACCGAAATCCTCGCCGACTATGGTGGTGCGGAGCGCGTTGCGATGATGCTGGCCAACGATGATATCCGCACGGTTCTCGTCACCATCCACATGTCGCTGCGCAAAGCCATCGACCAAGCGGATTTCGATGCCCAGATGTCGGCGATCCGGCTCGCAAATGAGGGCGGCAAGGCCCTCGGGATCGCGGCGCCGCGCATTGCAGTGGCAGGGCTCAACCCCCATGCCGGCGAAGGTGGTCTCTTCGGCGACGAAGAAATCCAGATCATCCGGCCTGCGATCGAAGCGGCCCGCGCCGAGGGCATCGACGCCAGTGGCCCCTGGCCCGGGGACACTGTCTACATGCAGGCCCGCAAGGGCCGCTTCGATGTGGTCGTGGCCCAATATCACGATCAGGGCCTAATTCCGGTGAAATATCTCGGCCTCGAAAAGGGTGTGAACATCACGCTCGGCCTGCCGTTCGTCCGTACAAGCCCTGATCACGGCACGGCATTCGACATTGCGGGTCGAGGCATCGCCGACACCGGCAGTCTCGAGACCGCGCTGGCTTACGCGCGAAGGCTCGTCGCCGCGCAAATTAAGACCAAAGAAGGGGTAGTCTAATGGGCCTTCGCTTTATCTTCATGCTCACGCGCAACGATCGCACCGTCGGGGACGCCTCTGAACAACTCAAGACCGCCCTGAGGCTTGGCGTTCGCCACATCGGTTTCAAGGACATCGGCCTGCCGATTGATCGACTCAAAGTTCTCAACCGGGTCATCAAGGCAGACGGCGCCACCTCCTATCTCGAAGTCGTCTCACTCGACCGGCAAAGTGAGATCGTTTCGGCGAAAGCGGCGGTTGAAATCGGCGTCAACGTCTTGCTCGGCGGCACACATGTTGACGACGTGTTGCCGATCCTTGCTGGCACCGGCATTCAATACTGCCCCTTCCCGGGTCGCATCACCGGTCATCCGAGCGTGCTCGAAGGGAGCATCGAGGAGATCGTTGAGAGCGCCCAGGCGCTCGCCGTGCGGGAGGGCGTGTATGGCCTCGACCTGCTCGCCTATCGCTCCAAGGAAGACGTCCCGGCCCTCATCAAGGCGGTGTGCGCGGCGGTGCCCAAGCCCGTCTATGTGGCCGGCTCGATTGATACGCCTGAGCGGATCGCCATCCTGAAGGACGCAGGAGCCGCCGGCTTCACTATCGGCACGGCCGCGTTGGACGGCAAGTATCCGGCCGACGACAAGGACGTCGCTCGCCAGCTTGGGGCCATCATCCGTGACGTGGCCGCTCTGAACCGGCATCTCTCGCCGCTCCACAAGAAGAACCTGGCCAGCTCGTTCGGGCAGCTCAAGGAGACTTGGTCTCCGAAGATCGCGGGTCAGATTAACGACATGCAGATCAAGCTCGCCAAGTTCGCGGGCGAGTTCGCCTGGCGCTTTCACAGGAGCGGTGACGAACTCTTCCTGGTGCACAAAGGCCGCCTGCTGATGAAGTTTCGTGATCGGGACGAGATCATCGAGCAAGGCGAGTTCATCGTGGTCCCGCATGGGGTAGAGCATTGCCCTGTCGCGCTGGACGACGTCTGCGAGGTCGTGCTGCTCGAACCCGGCACATCCATGGATGCCGGCACCGCTCACGACCTCGAAGGCTAGACCGTCTGCCTGCGATCGGAGCAAACGCTTGACGCCGTCGACCGGCCTTCGCCGGTCCGGCCTCGATGACCTCAGGACCTGGGAGCAGGACTCCTCCCGCGCCGACTCGGTGAAGACCGGAGTCTGGGAAGCCACGCCTGGCGAGAACCGCTCGATCAAGGGCGAGACCTTTGAGTACTGCCACATCCTTTCCGGCGTGGTGGAGCTGACCGAGGAAGGCAAGGAGCCTCGCATTTTCCGCGCCGGCGACAGCTTTGTGATGAAACCCGGCTATGTCGGCGTATGGAAGACGATCGAGACAGTGCGGAAGATGACTTCGGGCGCCGAAATGGGCTTTGCCGCCGCGCTGGTGCCTTCTCGACGCTCGTGGTTCAGGACATCACTCGTCCCGGTGTCGCCGAGCCAATCGCGACGGTCTGGGTCCATTTTTCTGGGGCATCGAAAAGCGGTCCAGTCTCCGTGGACAAGCAGGTCGCGCCGCCGTTGCGCCGAACTGGGACGATCGCGCTTGAGCAGCTCGTATCGCTCAAGCGCTCAAAAACCCGAACATCTTGCGAAGTCCTAGATGATTTCAGCACATTCTATCGGGCGCCTGATGCGATGAAGGGTTGATCGGAATTTTGCTTCCGCGTTCTTGGCAGCCGAGGTTCGTTGGAACATGTCGCCCCATGTCGAGCGCATTCACAGCGATGAGCGTCTCCCGGCCGAGGCCGATGTCGTCATAGTCGGCGGCGGTATCCTCGGCGCTACGGCCGCCTATTACCTGGCGAAGCGCGGCCTCTCTGTGGCGCTCCTCGAGAAGGGTCACGTCGCCTGTGAACAATCGAGCCGAAACTGGGGTTGGTGCCGGCAGCAGAACCGCGATCGCCGCGAACTGCCACTCTCGGTGATCTCTATGCGGCTGTGGGACGAGCTCACGCGCGATATCAATCGGGACCTCGGATTTCGGCGCTGCGGACTCGTCTATGCGACCCACGACGAGGCTGTGCTCGCCGGCTGGGAAAGGTGGCGCGAGGTCGCCAGGGAGTACGACGTCGACACCCGCGTGCTGAGCCGGGCGGAGGTGGCCGAGCGCGTCCCCGAAGCGCGCGACAAATGGGTCGGCGGGACCTATTCGGCTCGGGACGGCAAGGCCGAACCTGCGCTCGCCGCGCCGGCTATCGCCGAAGGGGCCAGAATTCTGGGCGCCACGATCCACCAGGGATGCGCCGCGCGGGCGCTCGACTTGGCCAATGGCAAGATTGCAGGCGTGCACACGGAGAAGGGCTATATCAGAACCAGCGCGGTGCTTTGCGCCGCCGGCGCCTGGTCCTCGCGCTTCCTTCGGCCGCTCGGGATCAGTTTTCCCCAAGCGAGCATCCGTCAGACCGCGCTGCGTTCCACCCCGACAATCAACATAGGCGAGGCGGTCTCCACACCCTACTGCACGATCACGCGTCGACTGGACGGCAGCTATACGCTTGCGATCAGCGGCAAGGCGAACCTCGAAATCACGCCCCAGGCTATCCGGTACAGCCGGGAATTCATGCCGCAGTTCTTGCGTCGCCTGAAGAACGTCAGGATTGGCGTCGGCCAATCGTTCGTTTCGGGGCCGGATTCAATGACGGCGCTGCTGACCAACGACGATCGGATCTTCGAACAGAATCGCGTGCTGGATCCTCCGCCCTTGAAATGGCTGGTGAGCCAAGTGGTGGCGAGTGTCCGGAAAACCTTCCCCCAACTCGGCGAAATAAAGCTCGGTAGCGCTTGGGGCGGCTTCGTCGATTGCACGCCGGATGCAGTGCCTGTCGTGTCGAAGGTGGACCGGGTGGAAGGCCTCGTCCTCGCAGCGGGCTGCTCGGGTCACGGCTTCGGTTTGGGCCCGGGCCTTGGCTATCTGGCCGCACAGCTTCTCGTCAACGACACTCCTTGCGTCGATCCCGCACCGTTCCGGCTGTCGCGTCTGACCGATGGCTCGAAGCTGGACATCTCGGCCATCTGAAGATCGAGCCGGAAGTCGGGCCTGACGCGTACCGAGCAACGCCAGGTTTGGAGTACTGCGGATGGTTGCGGACGATTTAGAACGGGCTTGAACAGCCTAGTTGGTGCCCCTGGCCGGAATCGAACCAGCACTCCTTGCGGAACTCGATTTTGAGTCGAGCGCGTCTACCAGTTCCGCCACAGGGGCCCTCGGTCGGCCCTAGGCGGGCGTCGCGAAGCCGGCGGACTATAGCCATGGACCAAGCGGGGTCAACCCGCGCCAAAGTGATCCGGGCCGTTCTCGACAGCCGCATGAGCCGGGGTTACAGCCTTGGAAAGCGACCCATCGAAAGGAGGCTGCCGTGACAACCCAGAGTGCCGCAATACCTGCGTTCAAACCGGCGGCCACGACCCCTGCGCTGGCCGCTTCGCTCGCGGTCGCGCTGACGGCAGCCGCGACCATCGCGGGCGCCTGGTTCTTCCAGCTGGTGCTCGGGATTGTGCCCTGTCCGCTCTGCCTGGAGCAGCGCTACGCCTATTACCTCGTGATCCCGCTCGGCCTGCTCATCGCACTCGCGGCGCGGGGCGGTGCGCCGAGACCGCTGCTGCTCGCGGGCCTGGCGATCCTTGCGCTCGCGAGCATCGCCAATGCCGGGCTCGGCACCTATCATTCCGGCGTCGAATGGGGCTTTTGGAAGGGACCGACCGACTGCTCCGGTCCCGTCGTCAATCTCGGCAGCGCCACCGACCTGCTGTCGCGGCTCGACACCGTGAAGGTGGTCCGCTGCGACGAGGTGCAGTGGCGCTTCCTCGGCCTCTCGCTTGCCGGCTACAACGTGCTGATCTCGCTCTTGATGGCTGCGATCGCCGCGTGGGGATTCGTTGCGACGGTGAAGCGCTGAGGCTCAATCATCCACATCGTCCTGCGTCCGGCCGAACAGGTGCACAATGCCCGGCGTCGCGATCGTCACGAAGACGAAGCGCGAGAGGTGATGTGCGCCGACGAAGATCGGATCGATGTGCAGCGTCAGGGCCAGCGCCAGCATGGCGTCCATCGCGCCCGGTGCGTAGGCGACCACGACGTCGGAGAATTTCACCTGCGTGGTGAGCGCCACGATGCCGACGAAGATCGCGGAAACGGCGATGGCGATGGCAAACGAGCCCAGTGCCGCGTTGATGTGGCCGGCGAGCGTCTTGATCCTCATCCGCGCGAAGCGGCTGCCGATCAGGGCGCCGATGCCGACCAGCGCCACGCCGCGTACCCAGTCCGGCAGGCCGCCCTCGACCCAACCGGCGCCATGCAGCACGCTTGAGCCGATCATCGCACCGAACATCCAGCTCGCCGGAAACCTGATCAGCCGCAGGAGGAGTGCCGCGGCCAGCGAGGCCGCGACCAGCTCGACGAGGTCGAGCGGCGAGGCGATCGTCGTCGTCAGCGATGGCGCGACGGAGGGCGCGACGCCGGCGAACGCCAGCACCATCGGCAGGGCCGCGGTGAGGATGATGACGCGCATGGTCTGCACCACCGCGATGCCCGGCAGGTCGGCGCCGCGCTCGACCGCCAAAATCGTGATCTGCGACAGCGCGCCGGGGCTGCCGGCGAGGAAGGCCGAGGTGCGGTCCCAGCCGTGAATGCGCTGGAGATAATAACTGGAGCCGAAGGTCGAGCAGAAGGTCGGGAGCGCGAGCAGCCCGATGGTGAGCGGATAGGCACTGACCTGTTGAAGCAGGTGGCGAGAGACGACTGATCCTAACGAAATGCCGAGCAGCACCAGCACCGTCTGGGTCAGGATCGGCGGCAGCGTCAGCTGGCGACCGGCGATCGCGGCGATCCCTACCGCGATCATGGAGCCCGAGATCAATCCCCCCGGAAGGCCCGCGAGCAGAAACACGAGGCCCCCGGCGGTGCCAATGACGAGCGTTTCCACCGTGCTCAACATCTTGGCACGGCTCGGCCATTCGAACGGCAGGGAGGCGGTGATTTGCTTCACACCACCTTATCGCAAATCAACAAGAGGCGCACAATTGCGGCCACGTCATACCGCAATGCGCGCGCCTCTCGCCGAAGCCGCGAGCAGGGGGGAAGGATTTACTTCTTCTCCGCAGCCGGCGCGGCCATGCCGGCCTTGGCGGTCTTGATGCATTCGGAGCGGAATTTCTTGCGCTCCTTGCCGTGCAGGCCCTTGGCGTCGGCCTGCTTGGAGCATTCGAGCGACTCGGCCGAGTGCTCCTTCGGTGCCTTCTTGTCCATGGGGGCGGCGGTTGTGGTTTTGGTGTCGGTCTTTGCTGCCGGCGCGGCGGTCTGCGCGAAGGCGGTGCCGGTGGCGAGCAGGGAGGCGAGAGCGACGACGGCGAGGCGAGATGTGAGGGTCATGGTGCTGCACTCTTCTTGCGGGAATTGCGAAGGGCGCGAAAGTCGGCTGGCGTTGCTGAACGCGACATGAATAATTGGAACGTGGAGGATCACTATATTTTGGCGGCAGCAGCCATCGCTTCCTTGTCGCGGGCGGGCGGCACGCTAGGATAGCAATCCTCGGTTCACTTCCCTCGGGGGAAGATCAAGGAGGAGACCAAGGATGACCATTCAATCAAAGTTGCTATGTGCAGTTGCGCTGTCGGGCTTTGCCGCGCTGGTGGCAAGTGCGCCGGCGCAGGCGCTGACCTCGCAGGAGTGCAGCGCGAAATACCAGGCCGCCAAGAAGGACGGGTCGCTCGGCACCACGAAGTGGAATGACTTCCGCAAGGCCCAGTGCGGCGCGGACGCGACGCCAGCGGCTGCGCCGACCGCGGCCGCTCCTGCTGCGCCCGCCGCTCCCGCCGAGCCGAAGCAGGCGAAGAAGGAGGCCGCCCCGGCTGCTGCCCCGACCCTGCCGGCCGGCCCCGCGATCTATCCGAACGCGGTCGATCCGAAATACGCCAAGGAGACCCCCGGCAAGGGGCGCCTGCACACCTGCGTCGACCAGTACAACGCCAACAAGGCCACCAACGGCAATGGCGGCATGAAGTGGATCGAGAAGGGCGGCGGCTATTACAGCGAATGCAACAAGAAGCTGAAGGGCGCCGCCTGACGCTTCAAGACGACGCAGAGGCCGGAGCCAAGCTCCGGCCTCTTGCTTTAATCCAGGAGCTTCTCGGCCGATTTTGCCACGAGCTGCGATCGCTTGCGCGGGCCGCGCTCGACGAACAGCAGGCTCTGGCCGAAGATGAAGCAGTAGAACAGGAAGGCCTGCGCTTCGGCTGCCTCGGTATCGAGGCCGGTCGCGCGATAGAGTTCGGCGACGTGCTTCAGCCGCGCGGCGTCCACGTTCGCCACCGCTGCCGCGGCGCCCTCGTCCGAGCGAGCCCATTGCCGGATCGCAAGCTCGATTGCCATCCCGTCCGGATTGAGCCGCTCCGAATAGAGCTGGATCACCGCCCGCAGCCGTTCACGGGGCTCTTGGCCATCGAGACTCGTTTGCTGCGCGATCGCCGTTGAGCGCCCCTCGCGCCAGCGTTCCAGCATGGCACCGAGCAGTGCGGCACGGTCGGCGAAGCGGCGGTAGAAGCCGCCCTTGGTGACGCCCAGATTCTTGGCGAGCACCTCGACCCGAACCCCCTCGACTCCCGATCGGGCGAGCTCGGTGAGCCCTGCCTCGACCCAGACATCGCCTTTGCCGTCACTCATGCAGGCAGCCTCGCCGATTCTTGATACGGTGCCGTATTGCTAACGCGGGAGGAGGTTGATACGCTACCGTATCGACAATCAAAGGCAGAAAAGGCCAGGGAGAATTGCGATGGAGCAGGAGGCGACCTATCGCGGCACGGTCTATCCATGGCAGTGCGATCACGTCGGCCATATGAACATCATGTGGTATGTCGGCAAATTCGACGAGGCCAACTGGAATCTGTTCGCTCGCCTCGGGCTGACGCCGAGCTATCTGCGCGGCTCCGGCCGCGGCATGGCCGCCGTGCAGCAGAACATCACCTATAAGCGCGAGCTGCGCGCCGGCGACATCGTCGAGATCCGCAGCCATCTGCTTGAGATCCGCGACAAATCGATCCGCTTCCGGCACGACATGACCAATGCCGAGACCGGCGAGATCGCCGCGTTCTGCGAGATCACGGGCGTGCACATGGACCGGAGCCAGCGCAAATCGGTGCCGTTCACGGATGCCATCCGCGAGGTGGCCTTGAGGCACCTCGCCGAGAAGGCGGAGGCCTGAGCCATGGCTGCATATGAGCCGAAGAACCCGGGCTATCGCGCGGCTGGCATCGCCATGTTCGACGGCCAGCCGGCGATGCACACGCTCGGTATCGTGATCGTCCGCCTTGCGCCGGGCGAGGCTGAATTAGCCATGCTGCATTCGCCGGCCCTCACACAGCAGAACGGCTTTGTCCACGCCGGCATCATTACCGCAGGCCTCGACAATGCCTGTGGTGTCGCCGCCTTCACCCTGATGCCGCGCGAGGCCGATATCCTCACCGTCGAGTTCAAGACTACGCTGCTCGCGCCGGCACGGGGCGAGCGTTTCGTCTTCAAGGCAGAGGTGGTCAAGCCCGGCCGCACGCTGACCTTTTGCGAGGCCAGGGCGTTTGCCGAGCACGAGGGCAAGGTCACGTTGATCGCCACGATGACCGGCACGCTGATGGCAATGCTGCCCCGCGTTGCCGCTTCCCAAGCGCCGGCCCCGATACCGGCATAGCGTGGCGATGACATCGGCGCCGCGACACTCTATATGACCTGTAACAATTCCCAGTCTCGGACCGTATCCACGGAAATGGGACCGAAATGGAACGAGATATGGCTGGATTCAGGAATAAGAGCCTTGTGCCGACGCGGCGCGCGGCGCTGACGCTGATTGGAGCGGGCGCCCTTGTCGCCGGTGGGATCACCGCGGCGCGGGCGGCAACCGACGAAGACGAGGTGCTGACCGAAGCCAAGGTGCTGCGCGATCCCGACGTTCCCGTGGCCGGCAATCCCGACGGGAATATCAGCATCATCGAATGGTCCGACTATAACTGCCCCTATTGCCGCAAGCTCGAGCCCGAGTTGCGTCAGGTCATCCAGGACGACGGCAAGGTCCGGCTGGTGATGAAGGACTGGCCGATTCTCGGTCCGGTTTCGGTCACGGCCGCGCGGACCGCGCTGGCGGCGAAATTCCAGGACAAATACCACCAGGCCCATGACGCCATGATGGGCGTCAGCTCGCGCCTGACGGAGCCGCGCATCAACGAACTGCTCGCGGCGGCCGGCGTCGACATGGATCGGTTGAAGCGCGATCTCGCCGATCACGCCAAGGACATCGACGCCGTGCTCAAGCGCAACAACGAGCAGGCCGAAGCCTTCGGTTTCCGCGGCACGCCGTCCTTCATCGTCGGCAAATACCGCGTGCCCGGCGTGCTCAGCATGAACGAGTTCGAGCAGGTCATCGCCGACGCCCGCAAGGCCAAGATGAACTGAGCCGAGCGATATTCACCGCGCAATACGAAGGCGCCGCCGCGGACCCGCGACGGCGCCTCATTCATGATACCACATCGTTACTTGGAGGAGATGCGGACCCAGTCCTTGTGCGCGCGATCGCGCAGCGCGTCCCAATCGGCTTTGGCGACATCCCAGTTTACGATGGTGCGATTGGTCGTCGCGACCTCGCCATGAGCAACCGACGACGTCTGCATGGAGTCATAGACATACACGCCGCAGGCAAGCAGCAGCGCGCCCAAAATCATTCCAAGAAACATCCGCATGGCGAAACCTCCGATGACGGGCGATAACGTCGGCCCGGATCGATTGTTCCGCGGCAGTAGGGCGCAGGGAAGGAGAGGTTGTTCATTCTCCATTCAGCCACTGCACCAGCTCCGCGTTGATCTCGCGAGGATAGGTGTGGCTGAGGTCGTCGATCTCGCGATAGGTGACGTCGGCGCCGGCGGCGGCGAGGGCCGCCTGCGTCTGCCGCGCGGTCTGCACCGGAAACATCCAGTCGAGCTTGCCGTGCGCGATGAAGATCGGCAGGCGCTGCAGACGCGCAGCGTCAGCCATTTCGACCCTCAGCGGATGGAAGGTCGCCGACACCGGCGCGAGATGCGTGAAGGGCGAGGCGCCGTCGAGGCCGGTGACATAGCAGAAGGTGCCGCCGTCGCTCATGCCGGTGAGCAGCATGCGCGAGGCGTCGATGGTCCAGCGGCTGCGCACGGTTTCGAGAATGCGCATGAGGTTGGGCGTGTCGGAATCGTCACCCATCAGCGCCCAGGTTGGGCCGGTCGCGGTCGGCGCCACCAGGATCGCACCAAGACTGCGGGCATCGCGCAGCCAGCTCCACAGGAAACCGCGGCCGTTGCCGCTGCCGCCGTGCAACGCCATCACCAGCGGCATGGCGCGATCGGGCGTATAATATTCGGGCACGTAGACCGAAAAGCCACCGCGGCTGCCGGGCTCGTTGTGATCGTGGATGATGCCGGTGTGCGCGTCCGCGCCGGCTTCGAGCCGCGACAACAGGTCGGCATTCTCGCGATTCGCGGCGTTGAGGAAGAAACTGCTGACCGGCGGAAACCGCACGGCCAGCGGATAGAGTGCCTCCTGCGCGCGCGGCACATGACGTAGTGCGCGGAAGACCGCGACGAGGTCGCCATTGCCACGTTCGACCTCGCGCAGGCCGGCAAAGGCGGCGAGCGTCTCGTCGCAGGCACGATCGAGCCGCTCGCGCAGTCCGGTGAACTCCTCCGGCCATTCTCGGATTGCCGCGCGCGCCGTTTGCAACGCCTCGTCGGGAGCGCCAATCGCATTCATCACGGAGCCGAAGGCCGGCGGGTGCAGGTTGCGCTGAAAAAAGGCGAGCGCCTCCAGCGCATTGAGCAGCGGCGGCAGCACGGCCACGATATCGTCAACGACGGCCTCGCTCATCGTCGCTTCCTTGCGTCAGTTCTGATCGTCAGTGCAGCTTCGGCGCCTTCAAGAGCTTGTAGCGATCGGTCGAGGTCACCGTGACGTCGAAGGTGACGCCTTCATGATGTACCGTCAGCGGCACGTCGACGCCGGCAGCGCCGAGGCCCCACAGCTTCTTGTAGAAGCCGGTTTGGCTCGTGACCTTCTCGCCGTCGACCGCGAGGATGACGTCGCCGGTCTTGAGCTCGGCACGGGCGGCGGGACCATTGGCGGAGATCCCGATCACAACCACGCGGTTGTCGATCTCGGTCGAAAACAGTCCGAGCCACGGCCGTGCCGGCTTGTTGACGCGGCCGAATTTGCGCAGATCGTCCAGGATCGGTTTCAACAGGTCGATCGGCACGATCATGTTGACGTGCTCGGCCTTGGCCTCGCGCTCGCGTTCGAGCTGCAGCGAGCCGATGCCGATCAGCTCGCCGCGCTCGTTGAGGAGCGCCGTGCCGCCCCAATTCGGGTGCGCGGGATGGGTGAAGATGGCCTCGTCCAGCAGATATTCCCAGTAGCCGGCGAATTCCTGCTTGGCCACGATCTGGCTCGCGACCGAACGCGTGCGTCCGCCGGCGCCGCCGACCACGACGCGGTCGCCGAGCCGGGTCTCGGCCGAGATCCCGAGCGGCAAGGGGGCGACATCGAGCTGGCCGAGCGCCTGCACCAGGCCAAAGCCGGTGACGGCATCGAAGCCGAGCACATGTCCCTCCACTACGCGCCCGTCTCCGACATGCAGCCACACCGACTCTGCTTCGGTGATGAGGTAGCCGATGGTGAGCACCAGCCCGTCGTCGATCACGACGCCGTTGCCGGCGCGTTCAGTCCCCAGTGTCTCGGCGCTGAAGGCGTCCGGCGGGATGATGGCATGCAGGCCGACGACGGAGGCGAGCGCGCGGTCGAGATCGAAACCGTAATCGCTCGCACGCGGCTGATTGGCCGGTGGCACTCTCCATTCGGTCAGGGCGGGCATGGAGTTCTCCTGGCTGAGAGCATCGCTCCGCCGATTAGCGGAACGACGCGCGAAGCACGGATAATTTAGGCCGGAGGAGGCCGTCTTGAAAGCCTCGTTCCCCAACTATTCCCGAGGCACCGGATGAAATCTTTGAAAGGCGCGGGAAGGCTTGATGCACGGTCGGTCGAGCGGGCCTCCGGCATTGGCCGCATGGCTGCTGTCCGGCGAGGTGCTAGGCGCGGTACAATGAAGCTGCTAACCATTGCCGCTTCGTTTGACCGAGGGATCACGGGGCCGAAGCATGGACAACCGCAGCGACATCTGGCGTGGCATCGACACGATCAAGGCACGTTTCATCGACCTCAGCGACAAGGTCTGGGGCATGCCCGAAGTCTGCTACACCGAGGCGCGATCCGCCGCCGAGCATCTCGCCGAGTTGCGTCATCAGGGTTTCCGCATCACCGAGCAGGTCGCGGGCATTCCGACCGCGGTGATGGGCGAATGGGGCGAGGGCGGACCGGTCATTGCCTTCATGGGGGAATATGACGCGCTCCCGGGCCTGAGCCAGGAGGCCGGCGTCGCGGAGCATCGTCCGGTCGAGACTGGCGGCCACGGCCATGGCTGCGGTCACAATCTGCTGGGTTCCGCAGCTCTCCTCGCCGCGACGGCGGTGAAGGACTGGCTTGCCGAGAACAAGGTGCCGGGCCGCGTGCGCTATTACGGCTGCCCCGCGGAGGAGGGCGGCGCGGCAAAAGCCTTCATGGTGCGCTCCGGTGCATTCGAAGACGCCGACATCGCCATCACCTGGCATCCGCACAGCTTCTGGGAAGTCGCGGTGACGCCGTCACTCGCCAACACCCGCGCCGATTTCATCTTCACCGGCCGTACCTCGCATGCGGCGGCCTCGCCGCATCTCGGCCGCTCCGCGCTCGACGCCGTGGAGCTGATGAATGTCGGCGTGAACTATATGCGCGAGCACATGCCGAGCGACGCGCGCGTGCACTACGCGCTGCTCGACACCGGCGGCATCGCCCCGAACGTGGTGCAGGCGCATGCGCGCGTGCGCTATTCGATCCGCGCCCGTGATCTGCCCGGCATGAACGAGCTGGTCGGACGCGTGAGCAAGATCGCGGACGGCGCGGCGCTGATGACCGAGACCAAGGTCGAGATGAAGATCATCTCCGCGGTCTCCAACATCCTGCCGAACACGCCGCTGGAGCAGGCGCTGCATCGGGTCATGGAAGAGCTCGGACCGCCGCATTTCGACGACGTAGACAAGGGCTTTGCCACGGAGATCCGCGCAACGCTGAGCGACAAGGACATCGAGTCGGTCTATTACGCGATCGGCATGGAGCCGACCGACCGGCCGCTGGCTGACTTCCTGGTGCCACTGGATGCCAAGCGCAATCCGCTGGTCGGCTCGACCGACGTCGGCGACGTGAGCTGGGTGGTGCCGACCGTGCAGGTCCACGCACCCACGGTTGCAATCGGTACGCCCTTCCACACCTGGCAGGTGGTCGCGCAGGGCAAGAGCGCGCATGCGCACAAGGCCATGGTGCAGGCCGCCAAGGCGATGGCCGGCATCGGTATCAAGGCGCTGACGGACCCGGAGCTGATCAAGGCTGCCACGGCTGACCTCCAGAAGCGGACAGCCAAGACGCCTTACGTCTGTCCGCTGCCAGACCACGTCGCGCCGCCGCTCGACATGTCCGTGGCGTAGAATTTCGCCTCGATACTTCGTCTGATGCGGCGATCAAATTTTCTGCAGTGCAGCGCGGAATTCAGCGTGTTTTGATGCTGGATTGCCGATCGGATGGGCTGCGGAATATGGTTTTGCCCAACAGACAGTCAGAAGACCGTTTGCATACACACGGTCGCAGTTGACGCGCACCCCATTCGGTGTGCCATCTACCGCCAGCCAAGCCCGGTGGTCGCCTCGCGCGACCGCCTGCATCCATACGGGAACCAGACGGGGACAACCATGCTGGATAAACAACTGCGTTCGATGATCGGTGACGTGAAGGACGGGCGGATGGATCGCCGCGGCTTCATTCAGCGTCTTGCCGCCGTGGGTCTCACCGCGCCTTTGGCCAACCAGATTCTCGCCCTTGGCGGCGTCGCCATGGCCGAGGGCGCCTCGACCTACAAGCCGACCAAGCGCGGCGGCGGTGGCGCGCTCAAGCTGCTGTGGTGGCAGGGGCCGACCCTGCTCAATCCGCATTTCGCCACCGGCACCAAGGACCAGGACGGCGCGCGTCTGTTCTACGAGCCGCTCGCCTGTTGGGATCCCGACGGCAACATGAAGCTGGTCCTGGCCGCCGAAATTCCCTCGATCCAGAACGGTGGCCTCGCCGCCGACGGCAAGTCGGTGACCTGGAAACTCAAGCCCGGCGTCAAATGGCATGACGGCACGCCGTTCACGGCCGACGACGTCGTCTTCAACTGGGAATATGCCAAGGATCCGGCGACCTCCGCACTGACCATCGCGACGCTCCGCGACATCACCGTCGAGAAGGTGGACGACCTCACGGTCCGCATCCTGTTCAACAAGCCGACGCCGTTCTGGGCCGACGCTTTTGTCGGGGCTCCCAATACCATCATCCCGAAACATCTGTTCAAGGACTATATGGGGTCCAAGTCGCGGGAGGCGCCGACCAACCTCTCGCCGGTCGGTACCGGCCCCTACAAGTTCGTCGAGTTCAAGCCGGGCGATCTTGTCCGCGGCGTGATCAATCCCGATTATCACATGGCCAACCGCCCCTATTTCGATTCGATCGAGATGAAGGGCGGCGGCGACGCCGTCTCTGCCGCGCGCGCGGTGATCCAGACTGGCGAATATGATTTCGGCTGGAACATTCAGGTCGAGGACGACGTGCTGCTGCGCCTGGAGAAGGGCGGCAAGGGAAAAACCGTCTACGCCGTCGGCGGCGACACCGAATTCATCGCGCTGAACTTCACCGATCCCAACACCGAGGTCGATGGCGAACGCTCCTCGATAAAGACCAAGCACCCGCTGTTTTCTGATCCAGCGGTGCGCAAGGCGCTCTCGCTGCTGATCGATCGCGAATCGGTCAAGAAGGCCATCTACGGCCGCGCCGGCCGCACCACCGCCAACTTCCTCAACGGGCCCGAAAAATTCGTGTCCAAGAACACCTCGTGGGAGTTCAGCGTCGAGAAGGCCTCGAAGATCCTCGACGACGCCGGCTGGAAGCCGGGCGCCGACGGCATCCGCGAGAAGGACGGCAAGAAGCTGAAGCTCCTCTACCAGACCGCGATCAACGGGCCGCGCCAGAAGACGCAGGCCATCGTCAAGCAGGCCTGCCAGAAGGCGGGTATCGACGTCGAGCTGAAATCGGTCGTCGCCTCCGTGTTCTTCTCCTCCGACGTCGGCAATCCCGACACCTATTCCAAGTTCTACGCCGACATGGAGATGTTCCAGATCCCGCTGAGCCAGCCCGATCCGTCGCAGCACATGCGTCGTTACCTTTCGAACCTCGTCGCCACCAAGGAGAACAAGTGGCAGGGCACCAACTTCCCGCGCTGGGTCAACAAGGAGTACGACGCGACCATCCTGGCCGCCGACGGCGAAATGGATCCGGTCAAGCGCGCGGCGCTCTACATCAAGGCCAATGATCTCATGTACCACGACATCGTTTTCATCCCGGTGCAGCACCGTCTGAAGGTCGAGGCGGCCGCCAACAATCTGCGCCCGGTCGTTTCCGGCTGGGCCAACGAGACCGACAATTTGTTCGACTGGTACCGCGAAGAATGATCACGCACGCCTAGAGCGGTCCTTCTTCATGAGCCAGTATGTCCTGCGTCGCCTCCTGATCGCGATTCCGAGCCTGCTCGGAATTTCGCTCGTGCTGTTCGTCGTGCTCGCACTCGCCCCGGGCGATCCCTTCTCCGAGCTAGCGACCAATCCGAACGTGCCGCCCGAAGTCGCTCTCGCGCTTCGGGCGAAGTTCGGCCTCGACGATCCGATCTACCTTCGTTACCTGCACTGGCTCAACGCCATGCTGCACGGCGACTGGGGTTTCTCCTTCGTCAGCCGGATGAACGTGGACACGCTCATTCTCCAGCGACTGCCAACGACGCTGTACGTGATCGGCTCGGCGCAGATCCTTGCGCTCCTGATCGCGATCCCGGTCGGGGTCTACGCCGCGACGAAACCTTATTCGCTGTTCGACCAGGTCGCCAACACGCTCGCCTTTGTCGGCTTCTCGCTGCCGACCTTCTTCACCGGCATCCTGTTCATCCTGATCTTCTCGGTCACGCTGGACTGGCTGCCTTTCGTCTACACGACCGACATCAAGGGCACGGGGATTCACTGGGTGCTGGAGATGATCCGTCAGGCGATCATGCCGGTGGCGGTGCTCGGCCTGTTCCAGGCTGCGTCGATGACGCGTTTCGTGCGCTCGGCGATGCTCGACGTGATCCGGCTCGACTACGTCACCACCGCGCGCGCCAAGGGCATCGGCCAGAGGCGGGTGATCATCAAGCATGTGATGCGCAACGCGATGATCCCGGTCGTCACGTTGATTGCGTTGCAAATCCCGGCGGTGTTCGGCGGCGCCATCGTCACCGAGCAGATCTTCCGCATCCCCGGCATCGGCTCGCTGCTGATCTCCTCCATCCTTTCCAACGACACGCCGGTGGTGATGGCCGTCACCTTCGTCTTTGCGTGCCTGGTCGTGCTGTTCAATCTCATCGCGGACGTTCTTTATGGCTGGCTTGACCCTCGCATCTCCCTCCGCTGAGCGGCGCGTCTACTCGCCCTGGCGCGAGACGTGGCGGCGCTATAGCCGCCACAAGCTTGCCGTGGTCAGCGCGTTCCTGCTCCTCGTTCTGATCCTGGCGGTGGTGGTCGGCCCCTTTATCTGGCGGGTCAAGATCGACGACATCGACATCGTGGCGGGCATGCAGGGGCCGTCGCTGGCCCATCCCTTTGGCACCGACGATCTCGGGCAGGATATCCTCGCCCGCATGATCTATGGCGGGCGCATCTCGCTCGCGGTCGGTCTCGCCGCGATGCTGGTCTCGGTCTTTGTCGGTGTGCTGATCGGCGCGCTCGCCGGCATGTCGCGCGGCGCGCTCGGCCATGGGCTGATGTGGCTCACCGATCTCTTTTTGTCGCTGCCGCAATTGCCCCTGCTGCTGCTGCTGATCTATCTCTTCCGCGACGGGCTGAAGGCAGCGTTCGGCCCCGAGGGCGGCATTTTCATCCTGATCGTGCTCGTGATCGGTGGCTTGCGCTGGATGCCGGTCGCCCGCCTCGTTCGCGCCCAGTTCCTGTCGATCCGCGAGAAGGAATTCGTCGAAGCCGCGCGCGCTCTCGGAGCCAGCCCGGTACGGCAGGTGGTGCGCCATATCCTGCCCAATGCGCTCGGTCCGGTGATCATCGCCGGCACCATCGACGTGGCCGCAGCCATCATCGCGGAATCGACGCTGTCCTTCCTCGGCCTCGGCTTCCCGCCGGATACGCCGACCTGGGGCCGGCTGCTTTATGACGCGAAAGACTTTCTCGACATCGGCCCGCACTGGGCGCTGTTCCCGGGCGGCGCGATCTTCATCGCAGTGGTCGCCATCAATTTTATCGGCGACGGCCTGCGTGACGCGCTCGATGCGCGGCGGGTGATCTGATGGCGCCGCTGCTCGAGATCAAGGGACTGAAAACCCACTTCTCCACCGACGACGGCATCCTCCAGGCGGTCGACGGTGTCGACATCTCCATCAACCGCGGCGAGACGCTCTGCGTCGTCGGCGAATCCGGTTGCGGCAAGACCGTCACCGCGATGTCGATCCTGAAGCTGATCGCGATGCCGCCGGGCCGCATCGCGGCAGGCGAGATCATCTTCGAGGGCCGCGATCTCGTGCCGCTGACGAGCAGTCAGCTCGACGAGATCCGCGCCAAGGAGATCGGCTTCATCTTCCAGGAGCCGATGACCTCGCTCAATCCGGTGCTGACCATCGGCGAGCAGATCGCCGAAAGCCTGCGCCGCCATGAGAATGTCACCAGGAAACAGGCGCTCGATCGCACCATCGAGATGCTCAAGCTGGTGCAGATTCCCAACGCCGAAGGCCGCGTGCACAACTATCCGCATCAGTTCTCCGGCGGCATGCGCCAGCGTGTGATGATCGCGATGGCTCTCGCCTGCAAGCCGAAACTGATCATCGCCGACGAGCCCACCACGGCCCTCGACGTCACTATTCAGGCGCAGATCCTCGACCTGCTCCAGGACATGAAGGAACGCTTCGGCATGGCGGTGATGCTGATCACCCATGCCATGGGCGTCGTCGCCGAGACCGCGCAACGCGTCGTCGTGATGTATGCCGGCAAGGTGGTGGAGGAGGCGCCCGTCGACGACCTCTTTGGCAATCCCGGCCATCCCTATACCCAGGGACTGATCCGCTCGATCCCGCGCATCGATCTCGCCAGCGAGCACAAGGTGCGGCTGGAGGCGATCGGCGGCTCGGTGCCGATCCTGATCAATCCGCCGGTCGGCTGCCGCTTCGCTCCGCGCTGCCGCCACGCCATGAGCGTCTGCACCGAGAGGGAGCCGCTGCTGCGCGAGATCGCGCCCGGCCACCGTATGGCCTGTCATCTGGGAGATACGCAGTTGGGAGGCGCAGCATGACCGAGCCCCTGCTCCGCGTCAGCGGCCTGAAGAAATATTTTCCCGTGCATGGCGGCCTGTTGTCGCGCCAGGTCGGCAGCGTTTATGCCGTCGATGGGGTCTCGTTCTCGGTCAACCGCGGCGAGACGCTCGGCCTCGTCGGCGAATCCGGCTGCGGAAAGTCGACGACGGGACGCTGCGTGCTGCGCCTGATCGAACCGACCGACGGCGAGGTCGTGTTCGACGGTCAGGATGTCCGCCAGCTCGGCGGCAACGATTTGCGCGCGATGCGGCGGAACATGCAGCTTGTGTTCCAGGACCCGTTCGCCTCCCTCAATCCGCGCATGACGGTCGGCGCCATCCTCGGCGAAGCCCTCGTCATCCATAAGCTCGGCTCATCCGCCAAGGAGCGTGAGGATCGCGTCGCGAGCCTGCTGGTGAAGGTCGGGCTCAAGGCCGAGCACATGCGCCGCTATCCGCATGAATTCTCCGGCGGTCAGCGCCAGCGCATCGTGATCGCGCGTGCGCTCGCGGTCGAGCCGAAACTGATCGTCTGCGACGAACCGGTGTCTGCGCTCGACGTCTCGATCCAGGCGCAGGTCATCAACTTGCTGGAAGATCTCCAGGCGGAGCTGAACCTCACCTATCTCTTCGTTGCGCACGATTTGTCGGTGGTCGAGCACATCTCCGACCGGGTCGCGGTGATGTATCTTGGCCGTATCGTCGAGCTCGCCAAGGCCAGCGACCTCTACCGCAATCCGCAGCATCCCTACACGAGGGCGCTGTTATCGGCGGTGCCGGTGCCCGATCCCAAGCTCAAGCGCGAGCGCATCCGCCTCAAGGGCGACGTTCCGAGCCCGATGAAGCCGCCGTCGGGCTGCCACTTCCACACCCGCTGTCCTATCGCCCAGCCGCGTTGCGCGGAAAGCGCACCGGAGCTGAAGGAGGGAGCAGGCGGGCACTTTGTGGCGTGCCATCTCGCCTGACGCCGGGAAAAGCGGATCGCGCATTCATGCGTGAAGCAGGCCGTGCTCCGACAGGGCCCGCCTGAAAGCCTCAACCGAGGTGTGGTGATGCGCGAACAGGCCCGCCTCTCGCGCACCGGCGACATTGGCCATGAGATCGTCGACGAACAGGACGTTCTCCGGTTTGACGTCGAGCTCCGACAGACAGAGGCGGAAGCAGCGCGGGTCCGGCTTCGCCGTCTTGAACCGGGCCGAGGCGTAGATTCGCGAGCCGAACAGCGGTGGCAATTCCGGCAGCAGCGCTGCGATATGGTCGGCGACCAGCGTCGTGTTGTTGGTCAGGACGGCAATGTCGACGGTTTGACGCAAGCTGCCGACAATCTCCAGCATGGCACGATCGGCCTGCATTGAACGGCGTCGCGCCTCGATCCACTCGTCCAGTGACAGCGGATAGCCGATGCGGTCGCCGAAACCCCGCAAATAGTCCGCGGCATCGAGTGTGCAGGAATCGCCGAGCAGCTCGAAGCCGCTGTCCCAGATCGCCTTGTGGACGGATTCGCTCGTGGTCCCCGCAACCTTCGCCAGCCATGCGACACGCTTTGCCGTGTCGTAGTCGCAGAGGACATTGTCCATGTCGAAGAGGACGAGTTTGATTTGACCGGTCACCGCAGCACTCTCGGATTGGCCGAACATCCGGCCGTGATCCAAGCCATACCGCGCTGGAGCGCAGGCAACAAATCGGGCCAGCGGTCGATCCGTCACGCGCTCCTGGCGGGCCAGGGAACGACCTGTCCCGACATCACCAGCCGGTCACGGCCGTTGTCCTTGGCGGCGTAGAGCGCGCGGTCGGCGGCGCCGACCAGCGTGCTGCAGTCCGCCGTGGTTTGGGACGGCAGACTCGTCGCGCCGCCAACGCTTGCGGTCACCAGGCGCGAGGGGGGACTTTGCGCATGCGGCATGGCGAGATCGTGCAGAGCCTTGCGAATCCCTTCGCCGACCTCGGCGCAGCCCTCGGGACCGGTGTTCGGCAACAGCACGGCGAATTCTTCGCCACCGTAGCGCGCCGCGACGTCGGCCTGGCGCTTGGTGTGGGTTGATAGGATCCGGCCCAGCGCGCGCAGGCATCCGTCGCCCGCCAGATGCCCGTATTGGTCGTTGAACTTCTTGAAATGATCGACATCGATCAGCAGGAGCGAGAGCTGCGTGCCATCGCGCCGGGCCCGGGCCCATTCCTCGGCGAGGCGCTCGTCGAACGCGCGCCGGTTGACGAGTCCGGTGAGGCCGTCGGTCGTTGCAAGCGAGGCGAGCTTGTCCTGAAGATCCTTCTGCTCGGTGATGTCGCGCACCACCGCGACGACGCCGTCGATCTCACCGCTGTCCGACGCCAGGGTCACGTGCAACGCCGCCTCCGCCCAAATCTCGCCCTTGTCGCGATGACGGTGGCGATAGACGAACCGCGTCTCCTCGGCCTCGCCATTCTTAAGCGCGGCGATAGCCTGCTCGACCCGCTCCATGTCGTCGGCGTGAATGCCGGCCAGGGCCGAGGTGGATAGCAGCTCGTCGGAGGACCAGCCCGTGATGCGTACGCACGAGGGGGAAACGTAGAGCAGCCGGTTGTCCAGCCCGATCCGGGTCACCATGTCGCTGGATTGCTCGGCCAACAGGCGGAAGTTTGCTTCGTTGACGACGAGGGCCTGGGCCGTGCGCTGCCGCTGTACGAGCTGACGGACCAGGTAGAAGCCGATCACCGCGATCAGCAGCACAAGGCCGAGGACGAAGGTGGTGCGCGCAGCCGCGGCTTGCCGCCACGGCGCCAGCACGTCGTCCCGCGACTTGCTCGCCAGCACCATTAGGGGATAGCGGCTGCTGCGTTGGTAATAGCTCAGCCGCTGGACGCCATCGAGCGGCGACTTGAAATAGTAGACTGCTGCGGCGGGGCGACTTTCCCATCCCTTGAACAAGGGCGCATTGGACAGGTCGCGTCCGACAAAGGCGCCACTGTCGTCGCGGCTGCGCGCCAGCATGATGCCGCTATCGTTGAGCAGCGATGCCGAGCCGTTCGTACCGATGTCGAACCGCTCGTAGAACTTGACGAAATAGCCGACGTCGATCGTGAGCAGGGCAACGCCGGCGAAGCCGCCGTCGGCATCGTTGATCCGGCGGGACGCGGTGACGACCCATTGGCCCCCGGCTCGACTCTTCACGGGCGGTCCGATCAGCGTGCCCATCTCCGGCGAGTGCCGATGACGCTGGAAATATTCGCGGTCGCTGTTGTTGAGCTTGGAGAAGTCGAGCCGCTCGGTCGTGGCAAGCCACTGCCCGCTCGCGTCATAAACGAAGATGCCGCGGATCCGGTCCGATGATTTTCGTGTCGGCAGATAGGCCTGAAGCTTGGTGATCGTGTCCGGACCCGTCCCGTCGATTTCGAGCCGGTGGACCAGGCCTACGAGGATTGTATCAACGAGTTCGAAGGTGTCGTCCGCGTGCTGGATCAGCGAATGCGCCAGATTGGCGACGTCGATCTCGGCGTTCTTGAGATCGGCATTGCGTGTTTCCCATTCACGCCAGGCGCTCAAGCCGAGGATGGCGAAGCAGGTCAGGATGACGAAACCCGCTGCCCAGAGCGGAAGGCGCGTCTTTCCGAGTTCGCGGCCCGTGGTCATCAGGCTTGCTCCATTTCGGCGCAAACCTCTCACTTTGGCCTTAACGGGCTGTTGCAACTTCCGTGCGGATTGTGCGCTTCCGGTCGGAACAATCCTCGACAATTGACGGGCTATCGTCGAGCTAACCAGGCTGACCCCGCGCGCCGGGCCTTTCTGCCTCACTCATCCAGCGTGAAGCCGACCCGCAGCGTCACCTGGTAGTGGCGCACGGCACCGTTCTCGATATGGCCGCGCGTTTGCACCACCTCGAACCATTTCATCTCGCGAACGGTCTTTGCGGCCCGGCTGACCGCGTTCTTGATCGCATCCTCGATCGACGTCTCGGACGATCCGACCAGTTCCAGGATCTTGTAGACGTGATCCGTCTCGCTTGTGGCCATGACTATTCTCCCCTCGTGCTGTGGCGGGACCGGATATGTCTGTCGCGGACAACTGGCGCCCGCGCGACATCCGGCCTCGACTCTGAACGGATGCCGGCGCCCCGAGTTCCGTCCCGGCAGGAGCCTGCCGCTCGCCTTCCGAGCGCTGCCTAGGCGTCCCAATTTTTCTAAGTGCACGAAAATCTGGATCGCGTGTGCAAGCGGCGCTCCTGAATTGGCGCGCGGTCGCCGGCCCGCTCTTGCTGGTTCCGATATGAGTAAGCTAACCTTGGCCTTTCCTCTGGCGTCTTCGAAGTGCGGTGATGATCGAGCGTTGGACGAGGGGCGCTCTGGCTGCGATCGGTCTCTGCGTTGTGCCCGCGCCGGCCATCGCGCAGGACGATCTCGACGGTGCCCCGATGAGCATGTCGCTGCAGGTCACGACCGATCCCTCCACCATCGAGTGCCGTCGGCTGGAGAAGGTCAATCCGGCCTCGCTGGTCTTCTTGCCGCTACGCCGGACCTTCAACGAGGATTTTGACGAGCATCCGCTGGCAAACGGACGCTGGGTGCCGCATTACGCCGGCGGCGCGGCCTGGCCGGAGGCGCGTTACTGGGGCGGCGACGGCTCCGACTTCAAGCGCAAGACCAGCGCCAATGGCGAGCAACAGATCTATGTCGATCCGCGCTATGCGGGGCGCAACGCGGCGCCGCTCGGGCTCGATCCGTTCAAGGTCAAGGACGGCGTGCTGTCGATCGTCGCCAGCCGTACCCCGCCGGGGTTGAAGCCGGTGCTGTTCGACAACGAGTACATCTCCGGGATACTGACGACCCAGGGCACGTTCGCGCAGAAGCACGGCTATTTCGAGATCCGCGCCAAGGTGCCGGTCGGGCACGCAGTGTGGCCGGCGTTCTGGATGCTGGCGGATGACGGTGGCTGGCCGCCGGAGGTGGACGTGCTGGAAGGCCGCGGCGAAAAGCCGGGCGATCTCGTGATGACGACGCATTGGCGGATTCCCTCGACCCAGAAGATTCAGTCCTGCGGCTTCGACTTCGCGGTCGGCGACGCGTCGAGCGCATTCCACACTTACGGTGTGCTGTGGGAGGAGGATCGCCTGGTCTATTTCATCGACCGCAGACCGGTGTCCGACATCAAGGTGCCGATCGGTTTCGACGATCCCATGTACATGATCGTCAATCTCGCGATCGGATCCAAATTCTTTCTCGGCGTCGGTCCGGTCGACGCGGAGTCGCCGCCTACCGTCGCATTCGAGATCGACCGGATTTCCGTCTATCAGATCGATCTGGAGCAGGCGCGCAGATAGAAGCTCGCTGATCTCTCCCGGCGTTGGGCGGCGCGAGTCAACGATGGATTGCCGAGGGCCTGCACGCCGACGTTACGGATCCAGCTCCGTATCCCAGTAGAGATAATCCAGCCAACTGTCGTGCAGATAGTTCGGCGGGAACAGGCGGCCGTTACGGTGGAGCTGGTGCACGGTCGGCGCGAAGGCGTGCTGGCGTGGAAACATCTTGGCCTGCACCGGCGTCAGATTGCCCTTGCGCAAATTGCAGGGGGAGCACGCCGCGACCACGTTCTCCCAGGTGGTCTGGCCGCCTTTGCTGCGCGGGATGATGTGGTCGAAGGTGAGGTCTTCGGGCGAGCCGCAATATTGGCAGGCGAAACGATCGCGCAGGAAGACGTTAAATCGGGTGAAGGCAGGGTGGGTGGTCGGCTTGACGAAGGATTTGAGCGAGACGACGCTCGGCAGCTGCATTTGCAGCGTGGGGCTATGGACCGCCTGATCGTAATGCGCGACGATGTTGACGCGGTCGAGGAATACCGCCTTGATCGCGTCCTGCCACGACCACAAAGACAGTGGGTAGTAACTCAGCGGCCGGAAGTCCGCATTCAGCACCAACACCGGCCAATGGCCTTGCGAGACATGTGCGTTCAAGTAACGCTCCTGGCCTCCAATGTACGCTGCGAAGCAGCACGTAACTGACATACTACATGCAGCGTGACGGGATTGTGAAGCCCGTTGAGCGACTTATTCCGGCACAAGCAATGCGGCCGGGGGGTGGCAAAGCGCGCAAAACGCTGTGATTTCCAAGTCCGAGGCCGTTGAGGCAGCGTCATCCTGACAGCGCGACGTGGATGTGCCGAGGCAGCTACTCCCGCACGCGCTCCAGCTTCTGCAAACATCGCGTCGCGCGCACCACGGCCGGCATCTCCTCGTCCGGAAAGCTGGTCTTCCAGTCGGTGACGCCGACCTCGCCGACATAGATGTCGCCCCTGGAATCCAGTGCGATGCCGTGCGGCGCCAGGAACTTGCCGCTCGCAACGCCCGGGCCTTCCTCGCCACCGAGCCGCGCGATGCGGTTGCCCTTGGCGTCCACGATCGAGAGCCGCGGGCCGAGATTGGGCACCTTGCGGTTGACGGCCAGGCCAGGGCCGAGTTCCCCGATGACGAAGGTCGGGCTCTTAGCCCCACCGCAACAGCATAGCGCACAAGGGCGGTGCAGATTGTTCCACTGCGTCTCGTACTTGCCGTTGCCGTCGAACACCTGCACGCGGTGGTTCTCGCGGTCGGCGACATAGACAAAGCCGTCGGCGTCGGTGGCGATGTTGTGCACGATGTTGAACTGGCCGGGATCGGTGCCGGGTTCGCCCCAGCTTGTCATCAGCTTGCCGCCGGGCGTGAATTTGTGCACGCGCGCATTGCCATAGCCGTCGGAGACGTAGATTTCACCCTTCGGCGACAGCGCGGTGTGGGTGCAGCGGTGGAAGGGATCGCCGCTCATGAACGGCGACGGTTTCTCGGGGATGCCGATCGTCAGCAGCACCTTGCCGTCGGTGGTGCACTTGCGCACGGTGTGGTCGCCGTCATCGGTGCAATAGAGATTGTCGTCGGCATCGATGTGCAGGCCGTGGGCGCGCGAGAACAGGCCTTCGCCCCAACTTCGCAAGAAATTGCCCTCGCGGTCCAGCACGACCATCGGATGGGCCCCGCGGTTGAAGACGTAGACGCGGTCCTTGCTGTCGACCGCGACCGAGGCGACGTCGGTGAGCTGCCATCCGTCCGGCAGCTTTGCGAAGTTTTCAACGACGCGGTAGCGGTGCTCGCCGGTGCCGAGAATGGCTGGCATGAATTCTCCTCTTGTTCGTTATCGTGGTGCGACACTGCTTCTACGGTGTTGTTCAAGCGGTGCTCGCCGCTGCCGCTCCAGCCTGCCCCAAAATCCCTTCCTCGATCGCCTTGATCTGCAGCGCCAGATATTTCGAGTTGATCCGGCATTGCGCGAGGCTGCCGGCGATGAACCAGAGGCCGGGCTGCCTGGTGCGCGTATACATGTTACGCAGCTCGAGGCCGTCGCCAAAGCCCCAGATCGGGCCGACCCGGTCGGCGACGGCGTCGCCGAACAGTTTCTGCACCAGATATTCCTGTGTCTTGTAACCGGTCGAGAGCACGATCAGGTCGGCCGAAAGGGTTGTGCCGTCCTTCATGCGAACGCCCTCGGTGACGAAGCTCTCGATGTCGGAAAACTGCCTGAGCTTGATCGCGCCCTCGATGATGAGGTTGGAGCAGCCGACATTGAAATAATAGCCGCCGCCACGGGTGAGATATTTGAACTGCCAGCCGGTGCCGGCCTCGCCGAAATCGAGCTTGAAGCCGACGCGCCGCAACCCGTCGAGCAGTTCCTTGTCGAGCTCCTTCGACTGCTCCGTCAGCATCACATGGGTCTTTTTCGCGAGCGGTGTCGGCATCGAGGTCGCGATCAGATCGTTGTCCTCGAGCGTGCCCTCATTGTAGGTCGCATAAGCGAGTTGGGCCGACGGCTCGATATTGGTGACGAGCGTAGGTGAACGCTGCACCAGCGTCACTTCGGCACCACTGGAGTGAAGATCCTGCGCGATGTCGTGGCCGCTATTGCCGGTGCCGATGACGATGGCGCGTTTTCCTGTCCAGGTCTCGCCGTCCTCGTAGCGGCTCGAATGCAGCAGCGTGCCCTTGAAGTTATCCAGGGTCGGAATGACAGGCACATTGGCGATGCCGCTGACGCCGGTCGCCATCACCACATGGCGCGGGTGCATGATACGCTCACTGCCGTCGGTGTGCCGCAGTGTGACGGTCCAGTGGTCTTTCGCATCGTCGTAGGCGCCGCCCTCGAATTCGGTTCCGGTCCAGAAGTTCAGCTCCATCGCGCCGACGTAAGCTTCGAACCAGTTGGCGAGCTTGTCCTTGGGGATATAGGTCGGCCAGCTCGGCGGAAACGGCATGTAGGGCAAATGATTGACCTGCACCTGGTTATGCAGGGTCAGCGCGTGGTAGCGCTTGCGCCAATTGTCCCCGATCCGTGCCTCGCGATCGACGATCAGGGTGTCGATGTTCAACTGTTTCAGCCGCGCCGCGATCGCGAGCCCGGCCTGGCCGCCGCCGACCACCAGCACGGCGGGATCGCGATCGGCGTAGTCGCGCGAGCCGTTGCGCAAGTCCAGCCAGTTCGGTCCACGGAAGTCGCGCGAATAGGCCTGGCCGCGCGGCCGCGAGGTGCCGAGCTGCTCCTCGAAGCCCTTGAGCTCGTCGAGCGCGGTGAGGAGCGTCCACGCTTTCAGGCGGTCGCCGTCGGTGGCGTCGGGCACAAGCCTGACGATGCCGCTGCCGCGCCCCAGTGCGGTTTCGAAATTGAAGATCACCTCGATAGTGTTGGTCCCGGCACGCGTCACCCAGCGCGGTGGCGCTCGGTTCGGCGCAATCTTGAAGCTGCCCGGCGCAGCCTTTGCCGCGAGCGTTGTCAGCTCCCGCTTGATCGAGTCGCCGCCGCCGATCGTTTGCAGGTTCCAGCTTAGTGCCAGCACATCGCGCCAATAGCTGTCGGCGAGGAAAAGACGATCCAGCGCAGCGCTATCGGCTGCGCCCAGCGTTAGCTCGACCTCATCGAGCCAGGCTTGCGCGGATGCGACAATGTCCTTGGTCCTGTCCAGCATGCGCGACCTCGTGCCGTCTCCGCGGCGTTTCCTCTACGGTCGAAAGCTATACTGTTTCGCAGACGGCCAATAGCCGATTACCCGAGCAGTGAGAACATGTGGCCCTGCTTCAGCGGAATGCGCTCGTTGAGAGAGACCTGCGGCACCCTCGTGGTGTTCGAGGAGGGGCACGCGAAAAAGGCTCCACCTTGGTGGAGCCTCCCTCGCGCTCTTGGGATTCACTGCCGCTGGCGTGGCGGCGAGCGGAACATCCCTACCTCACCCGCGTGCCGGCGCCGTACAGCTCACGCTCACGGCCGACATCGTCGGGTGACAACGGCGGGCTTGCGGCATCGAAGCCGTTCCAGCCGGATTTTTGCCAGGCGGCGCTCCGTTCCTGCAGGTTCACGGCCTTCTCGTGCAGAAGGGCATCGAGACGTGTGCTGTCCTGGTCGGGTACCCGCGCCGATACCAGCGTTCCGCCGCGACGGACGCCCTCCGCGTAGCGCGACGCATCATCCTTGGAGACGCCGGCTTCGGTCAGCGCGCCAACGATGCCGCCCGTCGCGGCGCCGGCCGCGGCACCAACTGCGGTCGAAGCCAGCCATCCGGCGGCAACCACCGGTCCGAGTCCCGGAATGGCCAGCAGGCCGAGTCCGGCAAGCAGGCCGGCCGCGCTTCCGAGGCCTGCGCCGATGCCGGCACCCGTGCCGGCACCTTCGGCGCGATCGTCGACGCCGTCGCGATCACGGTCAACCTTGCCGGTGGAGGAGCCGTACCAGTTATCGGAATTGTTCGCGACGATGCTGATGTCGGAGTGCGGCACGCCCGCGGCCTCCAGACGCCTGACCGCACGTTCCGCATCCGAATAGGTGTCATAGAGTCGAGAAATAGTGGTCGTCATGTTTCATCCTCCTTACTTGGCGGGGTTCACGTTGCCCTGGAAATCGACGCTCACGTCCGCCTTGGTCCCGGCCTTGTCGGCCTTGCCGCGCCAGACGCCGTTGTCGTCCTTTTGCAGTCCGGAAACATTGGAATAACCCGCGCCCTCGATCTTCGACTTCGCCTGGCCCTCGGTGAAGCTGTTGCGGCCCGCGACCGGTGCGTTGGAGTTGTTGTGATCAGAGCTGTTGACGGCGTTGTTGCCCGGCCCGCTCTGCGCAGGCTGTGACTGTGCACTGACAGGCGCTGATCCGAGCAGCAGCAGAGCTGCGGCGAGCATGGTGAGACGAGACATTTTTTATTCTCCGGCTGTTGATTGTGCCGGTCGACAACAGGCGAGATTCGAATTGGTTGCTCTTCCATTTGCGACGGAAGCGCGCGTCTTCAATCTGCCGAATATTGGAGAGGCGCAGGAACGATTGCCACTCGTTCCCGTTTATGCGGTCCCGCACTCTCGGACGGCGTTGCCTGTCCTCACATCGTCCAATAGGGCTCCCGCAGCTTGCGCTTGAGAATCTTTCCCGTGGCCTCGCGCGGCAGCGCGTCACGGAATTCGACGTCCTTTGGCACCTTGAAATTGGCAAGCCGCCCGCGCAGGAACGATCGGACGGCGTCGGCCGAGAGCTCGGCATCCGATTCAGGCTCGACAAAGGCGCACAGCCGTTCGCCGAATTCCGCGTCGGGGATGCCGAACACGGCACAGTCGCGCACGCCGGGCATTCCGATCAGCACGTTCTCGATCTCGGCGGGATAGATGTTGACGCCGCCGGAGATCACCATGTCGCGCTTGCGATCGCACAGGAACAGATAGCCGTCCGCGTCGAGATAACCGACGTCGCCGACGCTGACCAGGCCGTCACGGCCGGCTTCGGCCCTTGCCTGCGACCTGCCGTGATAGTCGAAATCGGGCACTGACGTCTGGCGCATGTAGATTTCGCCGACTTCGTTTGCACCGCACGGGCTGCCGTCATCGCGGAAGATCCTGACGATGCCGCCTTCGATGGGGCGGCCGACCGTGCCAGGCTTCTTCAGTGCTTCCTCGGCCGAGTGCCACACCGGGATCCCGGTCTCGGTGGAGCCGAAATATTCGTTGATGACCGGTCCCCACCAGTCGATCATGGCGCGCTTGACGTCCGGCGGGCAGGGGGCGGCGCCGTGCACGACGAAACGCAGCGACGACAGGTCGTAGCGCTGCCTGACCGCTTCGGGCAACCGCAGCAGCCGGACGAACATGGTCGGTACCATGTGAATGTGCGTGACGCGGTGGCGCTCGATCAGCGCCAGCAGCTCCTCGGCATCGAACCGCGCCTGGAGGATGATGGTGCAAGCGCTGCGGAACGCCAGCATGCCGTAGGAATGCGGCGCCGAGTGATACATCGGGCCGTTGATCAGCACGATTTGGTCTTCCCGCGGCTTGATGCCATAGGCGATCCCGCCCACGCGTTCGGAGGCGGCCGCCTGTTCGGGCTGCATCGGCATGCGCCGCACGCCCTTCGGCATGCCCGTGGTGCCGGATGTATAAATCATCGCTGCGGCCCGCCGCGGCGGCTCCTGCGCTTGCGGATGGTCGTCGCGCCAGCGGTCCCAATCGGTCAGTCCCACCGGGATCTCGGTCAGTTCCCCAGGGATCGAAAAGGTCGCTGCGAGTTCGGGCGGCGTCGCGACGACCAGGAGAAGGACATCCGCCGGTACGCCGTCGCGGATCTGCGGCAGCAAATCCGCGTGGCAGACCAGGATCTTCGCCCCGCTGTCGGCCAGGATGTAACGGACCTCCTCGGCCTTCAAATGCCAGTTGATCGGCACCACCGGACTGCCCAGCGCGGCCGAGGCCGCAACCACCTCGAACAGAGCGAAATCGTTGCGCAGCATCATCGCGACCGGCGCGGCCTCGGCAAGCCCCAGGGCGCGGAAGCCGCTCATCGCCCGCCTGATCCGAGCCCGGATGTCGTCATAGCTGATCTGGCGTTCGCCGCTGATGATCATGGCGTCTCCTCATCCCGCTCGTCTAGCGATCATCCAGCACGTCGCCGAAGCCGACCCAGCTCTTGCCATTGAAGCGCCGGAGCTGAAGCTGCTGGAACGGCAGATAGTCGTCGGGGCCGGTCGTAACCGCCATTCCCGGCAGCAGCAGCGGCAGCTTCACATCCTTCAACGAGGCCGCCTGGCGCATGATGTTGTCGCGGCTGATATCATCCTTGCACCCCTTCAGCACCGTCATCAGCAGCGTGGCATAGTGATAGCCCGCGGCGTAGTTGGAGTTGGAGAGGTCCGCGGCCGGCATGTAGCGCTTCATGAAGGCGAAGTATTCCTTCACGCCGGGATCGTCGACCCATTGCGGGTCCATCGTGTCCTTCTGATTGCTCGACGAGATCAGGCCGACCGCGTTGTCGAGCCCTGCCGGTTCCAGGAAAGAGATCGACGACGCCGAGGTCGGCACGAAGAACAGCTCCGGCTTCCAGCCGATCTCGGCCACGCCCTTGACCATTTGCGAGGTGAACTTGCCGAGCACGACGCCGAACAGCACGTTGGCGCCCGAGGCCTTCAAGGTCGAGAGTTGCGAGCTGATCGTCGGCGCGCTGGTCTCGTAGCTCGCTTCCGCGATGATCATGCTTGCGGCCTTAGGCCCGAGCGCTCGCTTGAAGCCGGCGACATAGTCGCGGCCGAAATCGTCGTTCTGCGAGAGGATCGCGATCCTGGCGTTGGGCTTGGCCTGCAAAATGTATTTGGCATAGACCACGCCCTCGGATTCGTAGGCCGCCATGCCCGGCATGGTCCACGGGTTCTTCTGCGGATCGGCCCATTTGGTGGCGCCGGAGAGCACGAACAGCTGCGGCACTTTCTTGGCGTTGAGATAGCGCTGCACGGCGCTGTTGGTGGCGGTGCCGAGCGAGCCGAACATCATCAGCACCTCTTCTTGCTCCACCAGCTTGCGGGTCTGCTCGACGGTCTTCGGCGGCGAATAGGCGTCGTCCAGCGTGATGAACTTGACCTTGCGGCCGTTGATGCCGCCTTCGGCATTGACCTTCTCGAAGAACGCTTCCTGCGTCCGTCCGATCGCGCCGAAGCCGGAGGCCGGGCCGCTGTAGGGCAGGGTCTGCCCGATGCGGATCTCGTCGCTGCCTTCGGCATGGGCGCTGCCGCCGGCGAGCATCAGCAACGACATCCCGATCAGTGCGGCTGCCAGCTTCATGGTGTCCTCCCGTTTTATTGTCGGTCCGAGACGTCAGGCGCTGACGCGCATCAGGAAATCCTGTCGGGCCTGGTCGAATTCCCGTTTCATCCGGTCGACGAGCTCGGCGACCGGCGGCGCGTCGGCGATCTGGCCGATACCCTGGCCCGAGCCCCAGATGTCGCGCCACGCCTTGGACTTCATGTTGCCGCCGGAGCCGAAATTCATCTTCGTCTTGTCGGCCGCCGGCAGATTGTCCGGATCGAGCCCGGCCGCGGCGATCGAAGGCCCGAGATAGTTGCCGTGCACGCCGGTGAAGAGGTTGGTGTAGACGATGTCATGCGCGGTGTGCTGCGTCAGCGCCGACTTGTAGGCTTCGTCAGCGTTGGCTTCCTTCGTCGCGATGAAGCGCGTGCCCATATAGGCGAGGTCGGCGCCCAGCGTCAGCGCGGAGGCGATCGCGAAGCCGTCGCTGATTGCGCCCGACAGCAGGATCGCACCGTCGAACCATTGTTTGACCTCGCGTACCAGTGCGAAAGGCGAGAGCGTTCCTGCATGTCCTCCAGCGCCGGCGCAGACCAGGATCAGACCGTCGACGCCCTGCTCGGCGGCCTTGCGCGCGTGCTTGACGTTGATGACGTCGTGGAACACGAGGCCGCCGTACGAGTGTGCGGCCTCGACGAGCTCGGCGGGCGGTCGCAGCGAGGTGATGATGATGGGCGCCCTGTGCTTCACACAGGTCTCCATGTCCTTCATCAGCCGGTCGTTGGAGGCGTGGCAGATCTGGTTGACGGCGTAGGGTGCGACCTTCTTGCCGGGATTGCGCGACTTGTATTCGCCGAGTTCGTCCTCGATGCGGCTCAGCCATTCGTCGAGCTTTTCCACCGGACGGGCATTGAGTGCCGGAAACGAGCCGACCACGCCGGCCTTGCACTGGGCGATCACCAGCTCAGGGCCGGAGACGAGGAAGAGCGGCGAGCCGACCACGGGCAGCTCGAGCGAATCCTTCAAGAGAGCGGGCAGCGCCATGATGTCCTCCCGGAAACGCAGCCCGCCGGCAGGCGGATGACGAGGCGTTTCCTTCTTTGATTGTCGCGGGCGAGTTGCCGCCCATGTTTCATTTGACGTCATTATAGGGGTTGGAGTGGGGCCTCTTATCGTTCAATATTGAACGGACGACTTTTCAGATTTGAACAGAGGCCGCTCATGGACTGGGACCTTTGCAAGACCTTCCTCGCGGTCGCCGATACCGGCAGCTTCACCGGCGCGGCGCGCCGGCTGCACAGCAGCCATCCCACCGTCAGCCGCAAGATTGCGGCGCTGGAAGCCCAGCTCGGCACCAGGCTGGTGGCGCGTGCCGCCGACGGCCTTGCGCTGACGGCGGATGGACGGACGCTGCGCGAGCACGCCGAGGTAATGGCGGCGGCCGCGCTGCGGGCGGAGACGGCAGTCTCGGCCGGAGGGCATAAGGCGCGCGGGACCGTCAAGCTATCGATCGGCGCAACGCTGGCCTCGCATTGGCTGATGCCGCGCCTGCCTGCGTTCCTGCGCGCGCACGATCACGTCCAGCTCGAGATCATCACCCATCCGTTTCCGGCGAGCGTGCGCCGGCGCGAGGCGGACGTGGTGTTGCGGCCCTTCGACAGCGGCGAGGAAAATCTGGTCGGCCGCAAGATCGGCCGTCTCGGCACGGGATTCTACGCCTCGCGCGGCTACGCCGGCGGGCGGTCCTTGCCGGAACGGCGCGGCGAGTGGAAGGGGCACAGCGTCATCGGTTTCGCCGATCAGACCTCCAATCTCCAGCTTGCGCGCTGGAGCGACGTCGTCACGCGTCAGGCCTGGGTGGTGATGCGCTGCTCGTCCCAGGGCGACATGCTGGCGGCGGTCCGCGCCGGACTCGGAATCTCCGCCCTGTCGTGCTTTGTCGCCGAAAGCTATCCCGATCTTGTGCGTGTCGCGCCGCAGAAGCTCGCCAGCGTGGCGGACCTGTGGCTGCTCGCCCATCCCGACCTCGTCGAACTGCCGGCGGTGCGGGCCGTCATCGACTTCGTCGCCGATTGCGCCCGGACCGATCGCGTCGGGCTGCGGGGCTAGAGCGTGTTCGAGCGAAGTGGACACCGGTTCGCGTCAAGAAAACGCGTCAAAACAAAACACTAGAGCCCCGTTCCGATTCCATCGGAACGGAACTAGCTCTAGGTTGATCCCGCGATGACGCCTTCGCGTTTTTTCACCGCGCGATAATAGCTCCACCACAGATGTGCCGCCGCTCCGCGCAGGGGGCGCCAGGGTTCGGCGAGCGGCGCCATCTGCTTCTCCGTTGGCCGCGCCTGCAAGCCGAGCCCGATGCGGATGCCTTCCTGCACGGCGAGGTCGCCGGCCGGCCAGGCGTCGCCATGGCCGAGGCAGAACAGCAGATAGACGTCCGCGGTCCAGGGTCCGATGCCGGGCAGTGCGATCAACGTGTGATGCGCGGCATCAGCGTCTTCTTCCGCGAGCACGTCGAGGTTCAGCCGTTCTGCGGTGATCTCGCGCGCGAGATGTTTCAGCGTCTTGATCTTGGCGGCGGACAGGCCGAGCCGCCCCAGCCGGTCGGTGCGGGCGCGGCGGACAGCCTCGTGGTCGAACGGATCGAACGCGGCGGACAACCGTCCCCAGATCGCCGCGGCGCTCGCAGTCGAGAGCTGTTGCCCGCAGACGATGTGGGCAAGCCCCGCAAAACCCGGCTCGCGCCGCCGCAACGCCGGCATGCCGGCAGTCGCCAGCACTGGCTTCAGGCGCGGATCGCGCTTGACCAGCGCGTGGACGGCCTCTTCGAGATCGGATTGGGTTTCGAGGTGGATGGTCATGGCAATCGTCAACTCTCTCCGGCGTCATGGCCGGGCTTCCACCCGGCCATCCACGTCTTTCCAACGTGCATCATTGTTAGCACGGCTGGTGATCATCGCATTCTCGGGGACCTTGACACGCGGTGCGCCGCTCCGAAGAACGTGGATGGCCGGGACACAGGCGAGCGGAAGCGACGCCATCCGTCTAGACGGCTATGCCCGGCCATGATGAGTTCCGAAGCATGTCGCCACCCGTTTTCCGATTTGCCCCCAGCCCGAATGGCTACCTGCATCTCGGCCACGCTTATTCCGCGCTGCTCAATTCCGACCGCGCGCGCGAGACCGGTGGGCGGCTGTTGCTGCGGATCGAGGACATCGACGCGACGCGTTGCCGGCCGGAATATGAGACAGCGATCTACGAAGACCTCGCCTGGCTCGGCATCGCCTGGGAGACGCCGGTGCGGCGGCAGTCGGAGCATCTCGATGCGTATCGGACGGCGCTGGACAGGCTCTTGGCGCTCGGCCTGGTCTATCCAGCCTTCGAAAGCCGCGCCGAGATCGCAAGGCTGGTTAAGGCGCGTGAAGCGGATGGGCCGTGGCCGCGCGATCCCGACGGCGTGCCGCTCTATCCCGGCGCCGCCAGATCGCTGTCCGCGGACGAGCGCGACCGCCTCATCGACACCGGTGCGCCTTACGCGCTTCGGCTCGACATGGCAGCCGCCTGCCGCCGCGCTGTGGGCCTGAGCTGGAACGAACTGGGCGAGGGGCCGGATGGTGAGCGTGGCGTCGTCCCGGCGCGGCCAGAAGCCTGGGGCGACGTCATTGTGGCCCGCAAGAAGACGCCGACGAGCTACCATCTGTCCGTTGTTGTCGACGATGCGCTCCAGGACATCAGCGAGATCGTGCGGGGCCAGGACCTGTTCCACGCCACTTCGGTCCACCGTCTGCTTCAGGTTCTGCTCCACCTGCCCGAACCCGTCTACCGCCACCACGGGCTACTTCGCGACGAGCGCGGCCGGAAGCTGTCGAAATCAACCAGCTCGACCGGCCTTCGTGAACTGCGCGCCGGCGGCGCCACGCCGGCCGGTATCCGCCGGTTGGTGGGATTAGGTTAAGTTTCTCTGGGGGTTAGCCAAACGGCGCCGTGACTCCGGGTGTTCCGCCGTGCCATGCTCGCCTGACAGCGCGGGGTTCGAAGGGGATACTTCGAAGGGGAGTTATGGCGGCGAAAACGCGCGCAGCGCGCACTACGGGGACGTCCAAGCGAGTGGCTCGGAAGCGCTCCGGGCCGACTGCCCGGTTGCGCAAGCGCAGCACCAAGCGGGTCGAGCTGGACGTCGTCCAAGCCGCGCTTGCCGCCTTTGCCCATGAGGTCCGCACCCCCCTGACCGGCATTCTCGCGATCAGCGACCTGCTCGCGACTTCGGATCTCGGGGAACGGGAAAGACGCTGGGCCGACACGATCAAGGCCGGGGCCGAGCATCTGGCGAACCTTGCCACCCTGTTCGTCGATGCCGCCCGAAGTGGCAAGGGGACCGGGAAGGGGGTCGGGGGTGGAAGCTCGCTGCGGCAGGATTTGTTCGACCTGCGGACGCTCGCCCGCAACGCCGGCGATTCGCTGGCCGGTCGCGCCGCGGCCAAGGGTCTCCAGGCTGAGGTCGATATCTCGGAGAAGCTGCCGGGGCTGGTGGTCGGTGATCCCGTCCGCCTGCGCGCCGCGCTCGAGAACCTGATCGACAATGCCGTGAAATTCACCGAGCACGGCGGCGTGGCGCTCACGGTCGCGCCTTGGCGTTCCGTCAAGAGCAAGGACAAGACCAAGAGCAAAGGCAAAGCAAAGGGCAAAGGCAGCGTCGGTGTCGCCTTCGCGGTGTCCGACAGCGGCATCGGCCTCACCATGGCCGAGATCAAACGGCTGTTCCGGCCGTTTACCCAAGCCAATGTCACCATTGCCTCGCGCTTCGGCGGCGCCGGACTGGGCCTGTCGTCGGTGAAGCAACTGGCGCGCGCGATGGGCGGCGACATCACGGTCGCGCCTCGGCCCGGCGGTGGCGCCACCTTCACATTGACGGTGTCGGTGTGTGCCACGGGATCGGGCAAGTCCCGCAAGTCGAAGGGCGAAGCCGAGATGGATGCGGTTCCGGCGCTGCGCTTGCTCAGCGTCGAGGACAATCCGTTCGGCCGCGTTGTGCTCAACACCATCCTGACCGAACTCGGTCATCATGCCGAGTTCATCGGGCGCGGCGAGGACGCGGTGAACCGGCTCGCGCAGGGCGCCTTCGACGCGGTGCTGATGGATATGGTGCTGCCGGGCATCAATGGCGTCGAGGCGATCAGGCGGATCCGCACCATGGCGACGCCGCTGGCTCAGATCCCCATCATCGGGGTGTCAGGTCGGGGCGAAGATGAAGTCGCCTCACGCGAGGCCGGCGCCGACGCCTTTCTGGTCAAGCCTGTGTCTCCGCGGGCGCTAGCGACTGCGCTGCTTGCAGCGACACGCCGTGAGGAAGCCGCGACTTGATGATCGCGGCGTTGAGCTCGCCGCCGTAAACGAAGATCGCGGCGATGAAATACAGGAACACCAGCGCGATGATCACCGAGGCGAGCCCCGCATACATCGTCACGTAATTATTGGCGAAGCGCGCCAGATATTGCCCGAACACGATGCCCGAGATCAGCGACGCCACGATGGTGAAGACGATGCCGGGCAGGATCTGGAGGAACCGGCGCCGTCCCGCCGGCAGCCAGGTATGCAGGATCATCAGCGCCACCACCAACGCGCCAACGGTGATGCCGTAGCGCAGCCAGGTGAGGATCCTCTCGTTGGATTCAACGAACAGCGGGATGTGCGCACGCGCGGCCTCGATGAGCAGCGGCCCGAGCACGATCAGGAATGCCATGGCGAGCGCGGTGAAGGCCGCAATCAGCGTGTAGGCGATCGATTCCAGCCGTAGCCAGTACCAGGGCCGCATCTCCACGACCGCATAGGCGCGGTTCAGTGCGACCCGCAGCGCCTCGACGCCGTTGGAGGCGAAGTAGACCGACAGCACCGCGCCGATGGTGAATAGGCCGGTGCGGGTCGTGGTCAGCACGTCGTGGACTTCCCCCGAGATCGAATCCGCGACCTGCTTGGGCCAGACCTGGAGCATGAGGCTCGCAGCCTGATCGGCGAGTTCCTTGGAGCCGAAGAAGCCGGCGAGCGATGTCAGGACGATCAGGAACGGGAATAGCGCCATCAGCGTCGACAGCGCGATGTGGCTCGCGATCGCCCAGCCGTCATCGGCGAGGAACGTGTAGAACGCGTCCATTACGACAAGGTAGATGGTGCGGATTGCCTTCACGCACCACCTGCACTGCTGTTGCTGCTTCCGCTTCCCGCGCGCGGGAAACGCATTCCGACCTCTCCCCGCAGGCGGGGATAGGTCAAGAGGATAGGCAATTGGCGCAAATCCAGATTCATCCAGCTAGCTTCTGATATTATTGGCTTAAAAGCCAGATCGGGAACGCCATGGCGGACCGGCGCGGAGGGTGTTATTTACCCTCGAATGGCATCTCTCCTGAGTACTTTCATCCTGCCGATTGCGGTCGGCGCCGTGGCGTTGGTGCTGCTGCTCGGTCTCATCAACATGATGCGCGGCGGCTCGCCCAACACCTCGCAGAAGCTGATGCGCTGGCGCGTGCTGCTTCAGTTCGTGGCGATCGTCATCGCGATGGCCGCCGTGTGGGCGATGGGGCGTTAACATGGTCGTGCTCAACCGCATCTATACGAAAACCGGTGACGACGGCACGACAGCGCTCGGCTCGGGCGAGCGCCGGCCGAAATACGATCTGCGCATCGAGGCCTATGGGACTGTCGACGAGACCAATGCTGCGATCGGCGTGGTCCGGCTTCACACCGGGGATGCGCCCGAGCTCGACGCGATGCTTGGCCGCATCCAGAACGATCTGTTCGACCTCGGCGCGGACCTCGCGGTGCCCGAACGTGAGGGCAAGGCGGAGCGGCTGCGGGTGGTGGCAAGCCAGGTCGAGCGGCTCGAGCGCGACATCGACGCGCTCAACGACAAGCTGGCACCTCTGACCTCCTTCGTGCTGCCGGGCGGCACGCCAGCCGCCGCCTACCTCCATGTCGCCCGTACGATTTGCCGCAGGGCGGAACGCGTGATGGTGGAACTGGCGGCCCGGCCGGAAGAACCTGTTGGTGCCGCTGGCATCCAGTATATGAACCGCCTGTCGGACTTCCTGTTCGTGGCCAGCCGCGCGGTCAACGAAGACGGCGCCGGCGACGTGCTCTGGGTTCCGGGCCAGAATCGCTGACCCATTGGGCCGCGCATTTCTGGGCGCCAAAATTAGACCCCTTCGCGCGTTGACCGGGCCGGATCAGGCCTTTAGGTTCCGCGCCAGTTGATAACCCCCTCCCAGATTGAGTGAAAGAGGATCGATGAAGGTCTTGGTGCCGGTAAAGCGGGTGGTCGATTACAACGTCAAGGTCCGCGTCAAGAGCGATGGATCGGGTGTTGAACTCGCCAACGTCAAAATGTCGATGAACCCGTTCGACGAAATTGCGGTCGAAGAAGCGCTGCGCCTGAAGGAAGCCGGCAAGGCGACCGAAGTCGTGGTGGTCTCGATCGGACCGGCGCAGGCGTCGGAAACGATCCGCACCGGTCTCGCCATGGGCGCCGATCGCGGCATCCTGGTGAAGGCCGAGGGTGCGGTCGAGCCGCTCGCGGTCGCCAAGATCCTGAAGAAGATTGCGGACGAAGAGCAGCCGGGCCTCATCATTCTCGGCAAGCAGGCGATCGACGACGACAGCAATCAGACCGGCCAGATGCTGGCCGCGCTGCTCGGCTGGTCGCAGGCGACCTTCGCCTCGAAGCTCGAGGTCGAAGGCAGCGACTTCAAGGTCACCCGCGAAGTCGACGGCGGCTTGCAGACCGTGAAGCTGAAGGGACCGGCGATCGTCACCACCGATCTCCGTCTCAACGAGCCGCGCTACGCCTCGCTGCCGAACATCATGAAGGCCAAAAAGAAGCCGATTGCGGACAAGACTGCCGCCGATTATGGCGTCGATCTCACCGCGCGCCTCGAGGTTCTCAAGACGACCGAGCCGGCGGGCCGCAAGGCGGGCGTCAAGGTCAAGGACGTCGCCGAGCTGGTGTCGAAACTCAAGAACGAAGCCGGGGTGCTCTGATGACGACGCTTCTGATTGCCGAACACGACAATGCGTCGCTCAAGGATGCGACCAACAAGGCCCTGACCGCGGCGGCCGCGCTCGGCGCGGACGTCGAGGTTCTGGTGGCCGGCGAGAACGCCAAGGCCGCGGCGGACGCCGCCGCAAAGCTCGCCGGTGTGAAGAAGGTGCTGCTCGCCGACGGCGCGCTTTACGCGCACGATCTGGCCGAGCCACTGGCCGCGCTGATCGTCTCGCTGGCGCCGTCCTATGACGCCATCGTCGCGCCCGCGACCTCGCGCTTCAAGAACGTGATGCCGCGCGTCGCGGCCCTGCTCGACGTCATGCAGGTCTCGGAGATCACCAAGGTGATCGCCCCCGACACCTATGAGCGCCCGATCTACGCCGGCAACGCCGTCCAGACGGTGAAGTCGAAGGACGCCAAGAAGGTCATCACGGTGCGCACCTCCACCTTCGCCGCAGCGGGTGAAGGCGGCAGCGCGTCGGTCGAGAGCGTCGCGGCGGCGGCCGATCCGGGCCTGTCGTCCTTTGTCGGCGAGGAGGTCGCGAAGAGTGACCGTCCCGAGCTGACCTCGGCCAAGATCATCGTCTCCGGTGGCCGCGCCATGCAGAGCCGCGAGAACTTCGCAAAGTACATCGAGCCGCTCGCCGATAAACTTGGCGCCGGTGTCGGCGCTTCGCGTGCGGCGGTGGATGCGGGCTATGCGCCGAACGACTGGCAGGTCGGCCAGACCGGCAAGGTCGTGGCCCCCGAGCTCTATGTCGCGGTCGGCATTTCCGGCGCGATCCAGCATCTGGCCGGCATGAAGGACTCCAAAGTGATCGTCGCGATCAACAAGGACGAGGACGCGCCGATCTTCCAGGTCGCTGATTACGGCCTGGTCGCCGACCTCTACCAAGCGGTTCCGGAGCTGACGGCCGAACTCGGCAAGCTCGGCAAGTAAAACGCGCTAAACACCGGCCGGAGCTATAAACTCCGGCCGGTGTTGCTTTTTGAGGCGTTTTCTTTGGCGCGGGACACGCCTTCGAAGCGATCCAATCTAGGTTTCGAGGCCGGGTTCTGATTAAATCAGACCTCCCGGCTCAGGGGGATAGGCAGGCGCGGTTGATAGCGCGCCGTTCCGGTGGATGACATTATGGCGGCAGTAATCAAGAAGGTCGGCGTGATCGGCGCGGGGCAGATGGGCAATGGCATCGCGCATGTCGCTGCGTTGGCCGGCTTCGACGTGGTGCTCAACGATATTTCGACCGACCGCCTCAAGTCAGGCATGGCCACGATCAACGGCAATTTGACGCGCCAGGTCTCCAAGAAGGCCGTCAGCGAGGACGACAAAGCCAAGGCGATGGCGCGTATCGTAGCCGGCGAGAAGCTGGACGATCTCGCGGACTGCGATCTCGTGATCGAGACCGCCGTCGAGAAGGAAGAGGTCAAGCGCAAGATTTTTCACGATCTCTGCGCTGTGTTGAAGCCCGAGGCGATCGTCGCTTCCGATACTTCCTCGATCTCGATCACGCGGCTGGCCGCCGCCACTGACCGGCCCGAACGCTTCATCGGCATTCACTTTATGAATCCGGTGCCGTTGATGGAACTGGTGGAGTTGATCCGCGGCATCGCCACCGACGACCAGACCTTCGAGGCGTCAAAGGAATTCGTAGGCAAGCTCGGCAAACAGGTCGCGGTCTCCGAGGATTTCCCGGCCTTCATCGTCAACCGCATCCTGCTGCCGATGATCAACGAGGCGATTTACACGCTGTACGAAGGCGTGGGCAACGTCGAGGCGATCGACGCGGCGATGAAGCTCGGCGCGCACCATCCGATGGGCCCGCTGGAGCTCGCTGATTTCATCGGCCTCGATACCTGCCTGTCGATCATGCAGGTGCTGCATGAGGGCCTCGCCGACTCCAAGTACCGCCCGTGCCCGCTGCTGGTGAAATACGTCGAGGCGGGCTGGCTCGGTCGCAAGACCCAGCGCGGTTTTTACGACTACCGCGGCGCCAAGCCGATTCCGACGAGATAAGGGGTTTCGTGCCGGGACATTGCGCAGCGCGTTAGCGATACGCAGCAGAGCCGGGAGACGGAGAAAGCCTACCTTACGGCGACTCGCGACAATTCATGTCCCGTTAACCGCCCGCCTCTAGGTTACCGCCGGTACGAGGGTTTGCGTAATGGACATGATGGCGATGGTCAGCAGCATGCTGGCCTCTCAGCAAGGCGCGCTGCAGTCGAATATCTCGGCGACGCTGATGAAGCAGAACGCGGATGCGGAGAAATCCACCGTCCTGACGCTGCTCGGCGCCGGACAGCCCTCGCTTGCCAATGTCGGCGCTGGCGTCGGCAGCAACCTCAACGTCACCGCCTAAAACATCATCGCTTAGAACGACGCTGCGGCTTTGCCCGTCGCAGCCCGGATCAGCTTGAGCGCATCCTCGCTCGCCCATTCCGCCGGCCCCGCGATCGTCGCGATCTCGCAGCCTTGAGGATCGACCAGCACCGAGGTGGGCATGCCCAAGGCCCGGCCTATCGCCTTAAGATCCTGAAAAACCTTGGCTTTCTGATCGCTGAAATAGCCGAGCCTGATGAGATTGGCCTCTTTCAGAAACGTCTTGGGCTTCTCGGGGTCGCGGGTGTCGATATTGATCGCCACCACCTCGAAATTCGGGCCCGAAAGTTTGCCCTGGAGCTCGTCCAACGCCGGCATTTCCTTGCGGCAGGGCACGCACCAGGTGGCCCAGAGGTTCACCAGCAGCGTCTTGCCGCGGAAATCCGACAGCTTCTTCGGCCTGCCGTCGGCGTCCTCGAAGGCCAGGTCCGGCAGCTTTAGCGGTGCGGTCGCCATGGTCAGCGCCGCCACCTCGCCATGGGCAAGCGGCGCGATCTTCTGTGCGGTGTTCACCGCGGCCCGGCAGGCGGGATCGCCGGAGGGGGCCCGGCCCAGGCCCAGCCCGTACAGCGCGGCAAAGCCAGCCAGGCCCCCGACCACCACGGTGGCGATGACCACGGGGATACGGCGCGTGGCCGACCGTGCTGTCCTTTGGTCGAGCCTGTCGTTGGGGTCGAGCATATCGTTTGTCATCCGGTCGCAGATATGGCTATCAGAGGCCTCTTAATACGGCTGGCAGCCGTCAGCAAACGTGCGGCGGCCACAGGCAAGGCGTGAGCAGGGGATCATGAGCAACAAGATGTGGGGCGGCCGGTTCTCGGAACGTCCCGACGAGATCATGGAAGAGATCAACGTCTCCATCGACGTCGATCGTCACCTCTTTGCCCAGGACATTGCCGCGTCCAAGGCCCACGCCGCGATGCTGGCCGCGCAGGGCATCATCACGGACTCTGATGCGAAAAATATCGGCAAGGGTCTAGACACGATTTTGTCAGAGATCGGCAAGGGCGCCTTCGAATTCAAGCGCGCGCTCGAGGACATTCACATGAATGTCGAGAGCCGCCTGTCCGAGCTGATCGGCCCTGCCGCCGGCCGCTTGCACACCGCGCGCTCGCGTAACGACCAGGTCGCGACCGATTTCCGTCTCTATGTCCGCGATGTCCTCGATGAGACCGACGCCTCGCTCGCCGCGTTCCAGCAGGCGCTGGTCGAGCGCGCGCTGGAGCACGCCGGAACGGTCATGCCGGGCTTCACGCATCTGCAGACCGCGCAGCCGGTGACCTTCGGCCACCATCTGCTCGCCTATGTCGAGATGGCCGCGCGCGATCGCGGCCGTTTCCAGGACGCGCGCAAGCGGCTGAATGAGTCCCCGCTCGGAGCTGCAGCGCTCGCCGGTACCTCGTTCCCGATCGACCGTCACGCCACGGCGAAGGCGCTCGGTTTTGACCGTCCGATGGCGAACTCGCTCGATGCGGTCTCCGATCGCGACTTCGTGCTGGAGACGCTGTCGGCGGCCTCGATCTGCGCCGTGCACATGTCGCGCTTTGCCGAGGAGATCGTGATCTGGACCTCGCCGCTGGTCGGCATGATCCGCCTCAGCGACAAGTTCACCACGGGATCCTCGATCATGCCGCAGAAGCGCAATCCTGACGCCGCCGAGCTGGTGCGCGCCAAGACCGGCCGCGTCATCGGCGCGCTCAATGGGCTGCTGATCGTCATGAAGGGCCTGCCGCTCGCCTATCAAAAGGACATGCAAGAGGACAAGCAGGGCGCCATGGAAGGCTTCGCCGCGCTGTCGCTCGCGATCCGCGCCATGACCGGCATGGTCCGAGATCTCGTGCCTGATGAAGCGAAGATGAAGCTTGCTGCAGGCGAGGGCTACGCCACCGCGACCGATCTTGCCGACTGGCTGGTGCGGACGCTGAAGATGCCGTTCCGCGAGGCCCATCACGTCACCGGCCGCATCGTCGCGAAAGCCGCCGAGGGCGGCGTGGCGCTGCACGAGCTGCCGCTGAGGGAGATGCAGGCAATCGAAGCGAAGATCACGAAAGACGTGCTTGGCGTGCTCTCGGTCGAATCGTCGGTGAAGAGCCGGACCAGTTTCGGCGGTACCGCGCCGAAGAACGTGGCATCGCAGGCCAAGGCCTGGCTGAAGCGGCTGGAAAAAGAGCGAAAATTGGGTTGAGGAGCAAAATTTCGCTTATGTTTCATGGTCATCCGGGTCTCGCCAGAGCGCGCCAATCTCTGTATGGTGCGCCGCGCGTAGTGGGGATTTCGTCGTGACGTCAAAGTTTCGCCCGGCCGGCTCGGGGTGGGCCATCATTGTCTTGAGCCTGACGGCGCTCGCGCTTGCCGGCTGTGGCCGCAAGGGCCCGCTGGATCTGCCGCCGACCGCCTCCAGCGCGTCAACGGCCAACGTCGCGCCGCCGACCGATACCGAGACCGAAGCCCAGAAGACGCCGAGCGTGTTCAACCCCACCTATGGCGCGGACGCCGCACCGGCGGCGACCAAGGGCAGGAAGAAACCGTTTATCCTCGACCCGCTCCTGGACGAAAGACCCAGCCGATAGGCTGGGGCAACTGAGCCAACGCCATGAATCATTTTGACTATCGCAACGGCGTGCTGCACGCCGAGGCGGTGAACCTGTCCGAGCTGGCTGCAACCGTCGGCACGCCGTTCTATTGCTATTCGACCGCGACGCTCGAGCGGCACTATCGCGTTTTCACCGACGCCTTCGCGGGCGAGAAGGTGCTGGTCTGCTACGCCATGAAGGCAAATTCCAACCAGTCGGTGCTGCGCACGCTGGCCAGGCTCGGCGCCGGCGCGGACGTGGTGTCCGGCGGCGAATTGAAGCGCGCGCTGGCCGCCGGCATTCCAGCAAGCAAGATCCTGTTCTCCGGCGTCGGCAAGACGGAAGCCGAGCTGCGCGCTGCGCTGGCGGCCGACATCCTCTGCCTCAATGTCGAATCCGAGCCCGAGCTCGAGCTGCTGTCGCGCCTTGCGACCGAGACCGGGAAGACCGCGCGGATCTCGATCCGTGTCAATCCTGACGTCGATGCCGGCACGCATGCGAAGATTTCGACCGGCAAGTCCGAGAACAAGTTCGGCATCCCGATCGCGCATGCCCGCGAGGTCTATGCCCGCGCCGCGAAGCTGCCGGGCATCGAGGTCACAGGCACCGACGTGCATATCGGCAGCCAGATCACCGACCTCTCCAAGATGGAGATCGCGTTCCGCATCCTCTCCGAATTCGTGCAGACGCTGCGTGCCGACGGCCACAACATCTCGCATGTCGATTTCGGCGGCGGTCTCGGCATTCCCTATTACATGGACCGCGAGGCGCCGCCGGCGCCCGACGCCTATGCCGCGATGGTCAAGCGCGTCAGCCACAATCTCGGCTGCACGCTGATGTTCGAACCGGGCCGCATGATCGTCGGCAATGCCGGCATCCTGGTCGCCAAGGTGATCTATGTGAAGCACGGTGACGGCAAGAATTTCGTCATCATCGACGCCGCCATGAACGATCTGATCCGCCCGACGCTGTACGAGGCCCATCACGACATTCTGCCGGTGACGCAGCCTGCGACGGGGGCCGCGACCATCATGGCCGACGTCGTCGGCCCGGTCTGCGAGACCGGCGACTATCTCGCACTCGATCGCACGCTACCGACGCCAAAGCCCGGCGACCTCATCGCCATCATGACCGCCGGCGCCTACGGCGCAGTGCAGGCCGGCACCTACAATACGCGGCCGCTGGTGCCCGAAGTGCTGGTGAAGGGCGACCAGTACGCGGTCGTGCGTCCGCGCATCGAGGTCGAGCAATTGATCGCGATGGATACGCCGGCGCCGTGGCTATGAGGCTGTGATTGTCCACGATGAGCGCAGCTAGCGCTGCGCCCATCGCTGCATTGACCCTACTTCTTGAACCGGTCCCTGATTGCGGCGAGGCCGGAATCATAGACGCCGCCGAGGGCATCGACCGCTTCCTTCTCCCGCCCCGGGTCGGGCGTGTAGATGCCGGTCCATGTCACCACCGATGCGCCTTCACCCTTTGCCGTGACCTTGATGGTCGACTTGTACTGGCTCACCGGCAGTGGGCTCGACAGGAACGCGTAGGAATAGCTGTAGTCTTTGTCGTTCCGCGCAGTCTGCGTCTCCACGAACGAGGCCTTGCCGTCCCTGGTGACGAGCGTCCGGGTTGGCGGCGACTTGCCGTCCGCAATGCACTGCCCCACCGGCGGCAGCCAATCCTTGATCGCGCAGAACGGCCCGATGACGGACCACACCTCGGCCGCAGCACTGCTGACCTCGATGCTCCTCGTCAGATTGGCTGCGGACGCCGGCATGACGCCGACGCCCAGGCCGAGGGTGCAAATCGCGGCGCTGCGAACCGAAACGAGCAATCTGGAAGCCGTTGAATCGTATTTCTTCATGGTAATCTCCTGTGTCCGGCGGGCCGCGATTGCGGCGGCCGGCTTGCCAATGCCGGTCGAATAGACGCTCACCACGGTCCGCGGCCAGTTCAGAGAATGAATCGCTGCTGATACAGAAACTGAACTAGGAAGCCGCGCGCCGCGGCCCTAAGGTTGCGCCTTCGCTTGTCACGGAGGCCCGCATGACCATCGGCAGCTACAGGCAGTTCTGTCCGGTCGCGATGGCGGCCGAGATATTGTGCACGCGCTGGACCGTCGTGCTGCTACGTGAACTCGTCGCCGGCTCGACCCGGTTCAACGAGTTGCGCCGCGGCGTTCCCCGCATGTCGCCTGCGCTGCTTTCCCAGCGCCTCAAGGAACTCGAAGCTGCAGGCATCATCATCCGCCAGCCGTCGGCTTCCGAGCGCGGCGTGATCGAGTATCAGCTGACCGCTTCCGGACGCGAACTCGGCCCCATCGTCGAGGCGTTCGGCATCTGGGGCCAGCGCCGCATCGAGTCGGATCTGTCGCTTCAGCATCTCGATGTCCAGCTGTTGATGTGGGACATGCGGCGGAATTTGAACACGACGCCGATGCCGACCCGCCGCAGCGTGCTGCAGTTCGCGTATCCGGAATTACCTTCGACGCAGCGATTGTGGTGGCTGATCGTCGATCCCGACGACAGTGTCGACCTCTGCTCGATTGATCCCGGTTTCGACGTTGACCTTTACGTGTCGGTTGATCTGCGCACCATGACGGCGATCTGGATGGGACTCGATTCCGTGCGGGCGGCCGCCGCAAGCCGGCGGATGCTGCTCACCGGCGATCGGCAGCTTGCCGCGGCCATGCAAAGTTGGCTCGGCCTTAGCCCGTTCGCCAAGGAACGCAAGCTGGCGAGCTGATCCAGGGCGGCGCAATTCAGTATTTGTATCGCCCCGCTACAGTTCCCGTACTGGCAAGTCCGCGCCGTGTTCTGGCACCAAGTGATGCCCGCCCTTCAACGCGGAGCTGAACTCGAGCCAGGAGACACGACATGACAGCGTATCTGATCGCGGACATCAAAGTGACTGACGGAAAGTGGGTGCCGGACTACGCCGCGTCCGTCCACGAGCTGGTGCACAAGCATGGCGGCAAGTATCTTTCCCGCAGCGGCAATGTGAAAACTCTTGAAGGTGCCCCTCTCGACACATCGCTGATCGCGATCATGTCTTTTCCCACGGCGAAAGCGGCGGAGTCCTTCGTTACTGATCCCGCCTACGGCCGATTCGCGGCAGCGCGCAGGGGCGGCAGCGAGAGCCGCTTCCAGTTGATCGACGATACGGACTTGGCCGGCACGATCCCCTATCTCGCCAAGGCTTGAACTGCGTCTTCGTCAAAAACCCGGCCGCAGGCGCAGACGTGCCCGGCCAACACAGGAGATCGAATGAACGATTCACTCGCCGGCGCCGGCCTGCTTCGCATGCTTTTCGTAGCTTGCAGCGTGGCCTTCGTGCTCGGACTCTCCGGCGTCGCGTCGGCCCGGGTCACACGGTGCGACATTACGTGGGTCAGCTGCAACAATACCTCTGCGAAATGCTCGAGCGAGAGACGGTGCATGCGCAGGTGCGACGAGAAGTATATCAAATGCAGCGGGGGCTCGGCCTCCCTGCAACTGGAGCAGCCGATCGACCTTCCGGAACTTGGCAGACGCCGCTCGTAGCAGATCGATCCAAGGAGGACAGCGCAGCGCCGGTCGTCGGCGCTGCGCTGTCGTGTTGGCGCTAGCCGGGTGGCCTGCCGCCCACCACAACGCCCGCCCTCTTCTCGATCGGCTTGATCGCCGCGGTGAAATCGGACTCGGCGCCTTCCGTGCTGATGACCGTCTCCCACAACCGGCAGACCGCCTCCGCGACCTCCATCGACAGGCCGAGCTGCTTCATCTCCTCCAGCGCCAGCCGCACGTCCTTCACCATCAATCCCGTGGCGAAGCCGAAGTCGAAGCTGCGCGGCAGCACCGAGCGCGGAAACTTGTCGCGGCTCGCGGTGTTCATGCCGGAGCCGGCATTGATGACGTCGATCATCACGGCGGGATCGAGCCCCGCCTTGACGCCCATCACCACCGCTTCCGAGGTCGCCACGATCGCGGTGGCCGACAAGAAGTTGTTGGCGAGCTTCATGGTCTGCGCCGCGCCGGGCTTCTCGCCAATGAAGAACACTTTCCCGATGACGTCGAGCGCGGGCTTGAGCAGCTCGAACTCGGTCTTCGGCCCCGAGACCATTACCGCGAGAGTGCCTTTCTCGGCGCCGCCGACGCCGCCGGAAACTGGGCAATCGATCTGCACGATGTCATGCTTGGCGAGCAGGCCGTGAATCTTCACCGCCATCGCTGAGCCGACGGTGGAGAGATCGACGAAGCGTTTGACGCGGCTTCCCTCGATCACGCCGTTCGGCCCCGTCGCAACCGCGAGCGAAGCCTGCAGCGAAGGCAGGCTCGCCATGACGGTCTCGACCTGGTCGGCGACGTCCTTCGGCGACGTCGCCGCAGTGGCGCCGCGCGCCACCAGCTTGTCGACGACCTCCTGGCGCGTGTCGAATACGACGAGCCGGTGGCCGGCCTCGATCAGCCGCCGTGCCATCGGGAAACCCATATTTCCGAGGCCGATGAATCCGATGTCCATGGTGTTTCCTTGTGGTGATTATTCGTTGTTGTTGATCGGCCCGTATCCATCCTCGGTGTCTTCCTGGCGAAAGCCAGGACCCATTACCCCAGGGAGACGTTTTGGCGCGAAGTGGCAACTCCGAGTGCCCGTAACCACACCTGCCAGTGGCTATGGGTCCGGCTTTCGCCAGGACGACATGGGGACGTCGCGTCCCCGTCCTTCACGCCGGCACCCCTCACGCCTTGCCGTCGATCTCCGCGAACACCTCGCGCGCGATTCGAAAACTGTCAACCGCGGCCGGCATGCCGCCATAGATTGCGACCTGCATCAGGATCTCGCGGATCTCGTCGCGGCTGACGCCGTTGGTGAGTGCACCCTTCAGATGCGCGCGGAATTCGTGCTGACGATTGAGGATCGCGATCATCGCGATGTTGAGCATGCTGCGGGTCTTGCGCGGCAGCTCCTCGCGGCCCCACACCGTGCCCCAGCAATATTCGTTGAGCATCTCCTGGAACGGACGGTTGAAGTCGTCGACGGTCTTCAGGGCGTTGTTGACATAGGCCTCGCCCAACACTGCTTTGCGGACTTCCAGGCCCTTGTCGTGCATCTTCTTGTCCATGGTGTTTCCTTTGTTTTCCTTGGCTGTCGGCGCGGAAATTACGGGGTTGCGGCGGGCCAGTCACGTCCTCGTGTTATGCGGGAAAAGGGGTGTCTCCCGTACAGGAACGGATGCCTCAGTGCTGCCGTTGTGGTACGCTTCTCTACCGGGCAACCTGGAGAGTTGATTGAACGGCGTCACCCCCGACCCGTCAGACCCGATCCGCGATGGCGACGCTCTGTCGCGGCTGAAGCTGGCGCAAGCCCTGCAGCGGGCCACTTATGCCATCGCGTGGGAGCGTGCCTGGCCAAATTTGGCGCGGCTTCTCACCGTCGTCGGTCTGTTCCTGGTGGTGTCCTGGGCCGGCCTCTGGCTGGCGCTGCCGTCCATTGCCCGCGCCATCGGTCTCGTCGTTTTCGCCGGCGTCGCGATTGTCACCCTGTTCCCGTTGAGTCGCTTCCGCTGGCCGAGCCGCGAGGAGGCGCTGGCCCGACTCGACCGCGGCTCCGGCATCCGTCACCGGCCGGCCACCACGCTGACGGACACGCTGAGCTCGCAGGACCCGGTTGCGCAGGCCTTGTGGCGGGCGCAGCGTGAGCGCACGCTGGCTTCGATCAAGCGCATCCGCGCCGGTCTGCCGAAGCCCCGGCTCGCTCTGCATGATCCCTGGGCGCTGCGCGCGCTGGTCATGGTGATGCTGGTTGCGACCTTCTTCGCTGCCGGCGACGAGCGTGCGATGCGGCTCGGGGCCGCCTTCCACTGGAACGGCGTGCTGGCCCCGACGAATGTTCGCGTCGATGCCTGGGTCACGCCGCCGCTCTACACCGGCAAGCCGCCGGTCATTCTGTCGGCCGCGAACAAGGAGGCCGCCGCGCTGCCGGCCAGCGGTCCGCTTGCCGTTCCCGCCGGCTCGACCCTGATCGTTCGCTCCTCCGGCGGCAGCCTTGATGTTGTCGTCTCCGGCGGCCTCAAGGAAGTAGCGCCCACCGAAGCCGCGCCCAAGGGCACCAACGAGAAGCATTTTGCCATCAGCGGCGACGGCACCGCGCATGTCCGCGCGCCCTCCGGCCAGCCGCAATGGGCGTTTGCGGCAACGCCGGACCGCGCGCCGACGATCGCGCTGGCCAAGGATCCCGAGCGCCAGGCCCGTGGCGGACTCCAGCTCACCTACAAGATCGAGGACGATTACGGCGTCACCGGCGCCGATGCGCAAATCGGCCTGCGTGCCGCCGATACCAAAGATGGTGTCAAGGATGGCAGCAAGGAGGCCGACACCAAGGCCGCCGCGCGGCCGCTATTCCAGCCGCCGCAATTCCCGCTCGTGCTGCCGAATGCGCGCACCCGCAACGGCGTCGGTCAGACGGTGAAGGACCTCAGCGAGGATCCCTATGCCGGTGCCGATGTCACGCTGACCCTCACCGCCAAGGACGAGGCCGGCAACGAGGCCAAGAGCGAGCCCTTCAACATGCGCCTGCCCGAGCGGCTGTTCACCAACTTGCTCGCGCGCGCGCTGGTCGAGCAGCGCCGCATCCTGGCGCTCGACGCCAACAAGAATTCGGATGTCTACGCCGCCCTCGACGCGCTGATGATCGCACCCGAATTGTTCACGCCGGATGCGGGCTGCTATCTCGGCCTGCGCAGTCTGGCGCTGCAGCTGGAAGCCGCCCGCACCGACGACGCGCTGCGCGATGTAGTGGGAAGCATGTGGGCGTTCGCGGTCACCATCGAGGACGACGGTGTCGCCGGCAGCGTCAACGCCGCGCTGCGCTCGGCTCAGGACGCGCTCAAGCGGGCGCTGGAACGCGGCGCCAGCGAGGACGAGATCAAAGCGCTGACGCAAAAGCTTCGCGAGGCGATGGCCGGCAAGGTGCGCGATCTCGCCCGGCGCGCCGAGCAGAATCCGCTTGGACCCCGGCAGCCTTTCCCGGCAGAGGTTCAGCTCATCCTCGACAAGGCGGTCGAGCTGCGACAGAAGACCCAGCATGCCAAGCCCGAGCAGCTCGAAGAGCTGGCGCAGCAGCAGGACGTCTTGCGCCAGCAGCTGCAGGCCTATCGGAAGTCGGCGAACAGCCGGGCGAAGGGGGGCGAGGACGGCGCCAATCAGTTTACGCGGGACCGGAAATGCGGAAGCTAGCGCGCGTGCCAGTCGTGAAGGCGATCTCGATCGCCTGTCTTGCCCTCCTCCTGGGAGGCTTCCCCGCTGCCGTCTCGGCCCAGCAGGACCAGGATCCCGATGCGCTGCTCGATAGCGCGGAAAAGGCGATGCAGGAGTCCGGCGACAGCCTCAGGCAAAAGGAGTCCGGACGGAGCCTGAACAATCAATCCGATGCGATTCAGAAGCTCGAGGACTACAAGCGCGCGACGGAAAAGAGCCAATCCTCCAATCGCGATCGTTCCGTCATCACGCAGCGCGATCTCGACGAGCTGTTGAAGCAGATCGAGAAGGCCGCGAAGGAAGGCAATCGCGAGGCGGCCCAGCGCCTGCTCGAGCAGCTCGCGCAGATCATGGAAAACCTCCAGATGGCGCAGCCCGGGCAATCCGGCGACAGCGACATGGAGCAGGCGCTCAACGAGCTCAGCGACATGATCCGCAAGCAGCAGCAATTGCGCGACAAGACTTTCAAGCAGGGGCAGGATTCCCGGCGTGAGCGCTCGCGCGGCAAGCAGCAGGGCGACCAGTCGATGTCGGATCTCCAGCAGGATCAGCAGTCGCTGCGCGACCGCCTGAAGAAGCTGCAGGACGAGCTCGCCAAGCGCGGCCTCACGCAGAAGGGGCAAAAGGGCCAGAAGAGCCAGGGCCAGAAGGGGCAAAAGGGTCAGCAGGGCGAGCAGGGACAGCCGGGCCAGGATGGCGATCAGGACGGTGACCAGGGCGATGACGACGGCAGTCTGGACGCCGCCGACGGGGCCATGGGCGATGCCGGCTCGCAGCTCGGCGAAGGCAATTCGGATGGTGCCGTGGACTCGCAGGGGAAAGCTCTCGAGGCCTTGCGCAAGGGCGCGCAGAAGATGGCCGAGGCGATGCAGCAGGGCGATGGCGACGGGCAGGGCGATGGCCCCGGCAACCGGCCCGGTCGTCAGCAGAGCGGCGGCAATCAGACCGATCCGCTCGGTCGCCCACTTCACGGCCGCGATCTGAGCGACGACTACACGGTCAAGATCCCCGGCGAGATCGACGCCCAGCGCGTCCGCCGCATCCTCGAGGAGCTCCGCCGCCGCTTGGGGGACAGCTCGCGCCCGCAGATCGAGCTCGATTACATCGAGCGGCTGCTGAAGGATTTTTGAGTTCTCTGTCATTGCCCGGCTTGACCGGGCGATCCAGTACTCCGACACGGTTGTGATTCAATCGAGAGGCTGCGGCTACTGGATGCCCCGGTCAAGCCGGGGCATGACAGCGGAATACGTGGCGCCCCGACGCCGCTACCCCTTCTTCGCCGCCAGCGCGTCCGCCACCGCCGTGCGGATGTCGGCGACCGAGAACGGCTTGGTCACGACGTCATGCACCAGCGCATTGAGGTTCGAGGCGCGCTCGCGCTGGTCGGCAAAGCCGGTCATCAGCAGAATGGTCAAATCGGGGAAATCGCGTGCGACGGAAAGCGCCAGCGCGATGCCGTCCATCACCGGCATCTGGATGTCGGTGAGCAGCAGGTCGAACCTGCCGTCCGCGCGCGTGAGGATCTCCAGCGCCTCGGCGCCGTCTTGCGCGGTGACGATCTCGTGGCCGTCCATGGCGATGGCGCGCGCCACCAGCTGGCGCATCGAATCCTCGTCGTCGGCGATCAGGATCTTGGACATGAGACCAACCTTGGGATCAATCTCGCCACCAACTTTGCCTGCGAGACCTGCGAAATCGATTATACGCTGCCGCCGGCGATGTCGCGCCGGTTGAAGAAGCGAACGTCGATATTGCGGCCCTCCGGCGGCGGCGAGGCCAGGCGCGAGCGGAAGAAGGCGCGCTCGCCGGGCTGTAATACGGTCTGTTCCAGAACGGCGTTCCAGGCGTAGATTTCCGCGCCTTGCGCGTCGCGCACTGCGAAGCGCAAGCGGGGAATGTCGAGCGGCTTCTTGCCCTGTCCCACGATCACGCCCTCGATCACCAGCACCTGCTTACCGTCTACTGTCTCGCTGGAGAGCTTGACGTCCTTGAAGGCGAGTGCGCGCAGGTTAACTTCGAGGCCGACCATCCTGTAGAAGGCTGCCGTCTGCGGCAGCAGCCGCACCATGTCTCCGCGCCAGATCACCAGCGCCAGGACCAGCGCGCCCATGGCGGCGCAGGCGGTCGGCAGGCCGAAATGGGATTTTCGCGGGGCCGCCGGACGGCGCACTCGCGCGCCGCGGCGACGGCCGAACAGGCCACGGAACCAGGACTGGTGCTGTTCGCCGCCGACTTCCTCCTCAACGGATCGGGCGGCCGCGGACCATTCGTCCTCGGTGTCGGCGGCTTCCTGGTCCGGCCAGTCGCTGGCGATCGAGGGGCTGTCAACGACAGGCGCGTCAGCGGCTCCGTCGTCCTGGGCATAGGAGTTCCATTGCTCGGCGAGATCGGCCTGGTCGTCGGCCCGGCTGGCCGCGGCCATGGCCGGCACAGATGCCTCCTCGATGGCATCCTCGGCATGGGCGACCCACGTTTCCTTGCAACGGGAACAGCGCACGGTCCGGCCGTTCGCCCCAAGGCTCGCGGGCTTGATGGCGTAGGATGTCGTACAATGAGGGCAGACGATATGCATGGACGAGCCTTGATGCATGGACAAGTCTTGATCGTGACACGGTCGTGGAGAACCGAGACGGAAAGATGCTACCAATTATGCTACAGGACGACCGTTAACGAACCGGAAACCATAACGGCCGCAAAACCCGCGGATCGCGTGTGGCGGAGCACAGCCGTGCGGCCCGCGGCCTCTCTCGAACGGAGCTGAGCTTGGTTCGGTTCGAAAATGTCGGATTGCGTTACGGCCTGGGGCCCGAGGTCCTGCGCGACCTCAACTTCCAGATCCCGGCGCATTCCTTCCAGTTCCTCACCGGCCCGTCCGGCGCCGGCAAGACCTCGTTGCTGCGCCTGTTGTTCCTCTCGCATCGCCCGACGCGGGGGCTCGTCAACTTGTTCGGTCACGACATCTCGCAGCTCGGCAAGGACGAGATCGCAGACTTGCGCAAGCGCATCGGCATCGTGCTCCAGGATTTCCGCCTGCTCGATCACATGACGACCTATGAAAACGTGGCGCTGCCGTTCCGCGTGATGGGCCGCAGCGAATCGAGCTACCGCAAGGAGGTCATCGATCTCCTGAAATGGGTTGGGCTCGGCGAGCGCATGGACGCGCTGCCGCCGATCCTGTCCGGCGGCGAAAAGCAGCGCGCGGCAATCGCGCGCGCCGTGATCTCGCGGCCGCAGCTGCTGCTGGCCGACGAGCCAACCGGCAGCGTCGATCCGACGCTCGGCCGCCGCCTGCTGCGGCTGTTCATCGAGCTCAACAAGTCAGGCACCGCCGTCATCATCGCCACCCACGATATCGCCCTGATGGACCAGTACGAGGCGCGACGCTTCGTGCTGCACCAGGGACGGCTGCACGTCTATGAATAGGCCCGACGAGCGCGGCGTGCTGGTCGATCTCGGGCAGGAGGGGCCGCCGCTTCCGGCCCGGGCGCGCAATATGTCGCCGATCGTGCCGCGCGCCTCGATCCACGGCCGCGCGCTGGTCGCCGTTGTCGCCATCATGACCTTCCTGGCCTCGATGACGACCGGCACGGTGCTGCTGGTGAGCGCCTCCGCCGCCGAATGGCAGTCGGATGTCGCGAGCGAGATCACCATTCAGGTCCGGCCGCAGACGGGCCGCGATCTCGAACGCGACACCGCGGCGGTGACCGAGGCCATGCGCGCGCAAGCCGGCATCGTCGAGGTCAAGCCGTTCACGAAGGACGAGAGCGGCAAGCTACTCGAGCCCTGGCTCGGCACCGGGCTGTCGATGGACGATCTGCCGGTCCCGCGCATGATCATCGCGCGCGTGCAGCCCGGCACGGCGCTCGATCTCGGCGCCTTGCGCGCCCGCGTGACCCAGGTGGCGCCAAGCGCCAGCGTCGACGATCACCGCGCCTGGATCGAGCGCATGCGCTCGATGACCAACGCCACCGTGCTCGCCGGTCTCGGCATCCTCGCGCTCGTCATCGTCGCCACCATCATCTCGGTGTCGTTCGCAACCCGCGGCGCCATGGCGGCGAACCGTCCGATCGTCGAGGTGCTGCATTTCGTCGGCGCCGGCGACCGCTACATCGCCAACCGCTTCCTGCGTCATTTCCTCAGGCTGGGGCTGGAGGGCGGCGTGATCGGCGGCGGCGCCGCCATGCTGGTGTTCGGCTTCTCCGAGTCGATTGCAGGCTGGTTTTCGGGCACTCCCGTCGGCGACCAGTTCGCCGCGCTGCTCGGCACCTTCTCGCTGCGGCCATCCGGCTACATCGTGCTCGCGGTGCAGGCCGTGCTGATCGGCGCCATCACCGCGGTCGCCTCGCGCCAGACGCTGTTCGCGACGCTGAATGATGTCGATTGAGATGGTTTTCTTCCTTCTCCCCTTGTGGGAGAAGGTGGCGCGAAGCGCCGGATGAGGGGTTCTATCCACGTGCACGAACGTCGAGGCGAGTTCGCGGAGACATACCCCTCACCCGTCTCGCCGCTATCGCGGCGAGCCACCCTCTCCCACAAGGGGAGAGGGGAAAGCTGGTTCGCGGCCCCAGCGCTTCGCCACATAGTTTGAGGCCGACAAACCGGACTCCACTTCGCCTCAAAACGTCCTAAAATCACCTCTGGGAAGGGATCACCGACATCGCATGAGCGCGCCGACCGCCGATCGATCGCCGAAACTGCCGCGCGGGTGGCTGCGCGCGGCCGTGATGTCGACGATTGCGCTCGCCTTCGTCGGCGCGGCGGCGGGCTTTATTGCGTTTCTGTCGCAATTGCGCGGCGCCGAGATCGCGCCGGACCGCAAGGCGGACGGCATCGTGGTGCTCACCGGCGGCTCCTCGCGGGTGTCGGATGCGATGGAGCTGCTCGCTGCCGGCTACGGCAGGAGGCTCCTGATCTCCGGCGTACACCCGACCTCGACGGCGAGCGACATCTCCCGGACGCTGCCGGAGAACCAGTCTTTCATGCGTTGCTGCGTCGATCTCGACCGCACCGCGGTCTCGACCCGCGGCAATGCCGCGGAAGCGCGGCGCTGGGCCGCGGGACGCGGCTTCAAATCGCTGATCGTGGTCACCTCGAACTATCATATGCCGCGCGCGCTGGTGGAATTCTCGCATGCGATGCCGGAGGCGACACTGATCCCGTTCGTGGTGGTCGGCGACAAATGGCGCGACGAGCCGTGGTGGACCTCGGCGTCCACTTTGCGGCTGCTGCTGTCGGAATATGTCAAGTATATCGCGGCGGAGGTCAGGGTGCGGCTGGAGGATTTCGGGATTGACCTTTCGCCCGAGATGTCGGAGCAGCCTTCCGGGCTGCAGGCGAAGCGGCCCGCCACCGCACAGGCCAATTGATCGGCAACTGATCGGCAATTGATCGGATCCTCGATGTTCTTGATTTTCCTGCGATCGCTCGTGTTCAACGTGCTGTTCTACACCATGCTGGTGTGCCTCGCGATCGTGGCGCTGCCGACCTTCGCATTGCCGCCGCGCGCCATGCTCACGGTCGCGCAATGGTGGGCAAAGGCGACGCTGTTTCTGATGCGGGCTGTCTGCAACATCAAGGTGGAATTCCGCGGCCTCGAAAAGATCCCGAGGGGACCATTGGTCGTTGTGGCGAAGCACCAGTCGTTCTGGGAGACGTTCGTCTTGCCGGGCTTCTTCGACCGTCCGATTTTCATCCTCAAGCGTCAGCTCATGCAGATCCCGGTGTTCGGCCAGTTCCTGGTCAAGACCGGGATGATCGCGATCGACCGCAATGCCGGCGTCAAGGCGCTGCTGGACATGACGCGGCGGGCGCGGGAGGCGGTGCGCAGCGGCGGGCAGCTCGTGATCTTTCCCGAAGGCACGCGCCGCGCCCCGGGCGCGCCACCGGACTACAAGAGCGGCTTCGCGCAGATCTATTCGTCCTGCGGCGCGCCGTGCCTGCCGATCGCGCTCAATTCCGGCCTGTTCTGGCCGCGCCGCACCTTCATGCGCTATCCCGGCACGCTGGTGGTGGAATTCCTCGATCCGCTGCCGCCGGGCTTGCCCAAGGACGAGTATCTCTCCCGTGTGCAAACGGTGATCGAAGACGCGACCGGTCGCCTCGTCGAAGCGGGCCGCAAGGAGCAGGAGCAGCTGATCGGCTCGGCGCCGAGCTATGCGCCGTTGGAGAGCTAGCGGTTTTCCCGATCGTCCGCCGGAGCCGGCGCGTGCGGAGAATGCGCATCACCATGCAGCATCATGGCAAGCTGATGCAGCTGCGCATCGCGAAAGCCTTCGGCCTCGATCGCCTTCACCGTCGCAGTCACGTAGTCGCGGTTGGCGCCGGACTGGCCGTGGCCCTGGAGCACGTGGCGATGCTGGTCGGTGAGCGACAGCCGACCGGCATATTGCACATGGCCGCGGTCGACGACATAGGCGAGCGCGGAGACGCGCTGCCGCGCATCGTTCTCCAGCCACACCGAGCGCATGACTTCGCGATAGACCGACGTCACCTGCTCGCGCGCGCGCAGATAGGCGACGACGTCGGCGCGGTTCTTTTCGGCGACGCGGAAGGCGATGCCGCGGCAGGCGCCGCCGCGGTCGAGGCCGAGCACCAGACCCGGCTTCTCCGGCGTGCCACGGTGGACGAAGGAATAGACACAGAGCGCGCGGTGCTCGCCGACCAGCCGCGCGGGGACGCGCTCCTCGAATTCGAAACCCGGCCGCCACATCAGCGAGCCGTAGCCGAACACCCAGAGGTCGCCTTTGGCTGTGGTGACGGAGGGGAGGGTGATTTCCGACATTTCGGGCACGGCTACCAGAACCGCGCTCCCAAGCGAAGCGAATTCTCCGCCTTTCGGAGCACGCCAACCTCGCTTACATTTGACAAAATCAGGGGTCAAAGGGTCGCCGCATGTCCGATATGACCGTTGCCGCACGCCGGCGCTCCCGCTGGGGCCTTTTCATCGCCCCTGTCATCCTCCTGATCCTCGCGGTGGCGTGGAGCTGCTTCTGGTTCTATGCGGCGTCGCAGGCCGAAATCGCCGCCGATGCCTGGCGCGCGCAGGAGGCCAAATCCGGCCGCGTCTATGATTGCGCCAAGCGCTCGATCGCGGGCTTCCCCTTCCGCTTCGAGGTCCGGTGTTCGGGCGCCAGCGTCGCCCTGGTGTCGCAGAACGCCAGCAAGACGCCGTTCACGGCGAAGCTCGACAACATCCTGGTCGTCGCCCAAGTCTACGATCCCAAGCGCGTCATCGCCGAATTTACCGCACCCGCGACGCTCACTGACGGCGTCACGCAGAGCACCTTCGTGGTGAACTGGAGCAAGGGTCGCAGCAGTGTGGTCGGCCTGCCCGCCGTGCCGGAGCGCGCTTCCATCGTGTTCGAGGAGCCGACCGTCAATCGTGTCGACGGCAGCATGCAGGTGCCGCTCGCGCGCGCAAAACAGGTCGAGCTGCATGGACGCCTTGCGGATGGATCTCCGTCCGATCATCCCGTGATCGAGACCGTGCTCCAGATCGCGCAGGGCAGCGTCCAGGGCGTTCATCCGCTGCTCGCCGAGCCGTTCGAGGCCGACACGCGGGCGAAGATCACCGGACTGTCCGATCTCACGCCAAAGCCGTGGCCGCAGCGCTTCCGCGAGATCCAGGCCGCCGGCGGCCATATCGAGATCGTGCAGTCCCGCATCCAGCAGGGCGAGATGATCGCGGTTGCGGCCGGCACGCTCGGGCTCTCGGCAAACGGCCGCCTCGATGGCGAATTGCAGATGACCGTGACGGGCCTGGAGCGCGTGATCCCCGCGCTCGGCATCGAGAAGATGCTGCAGGAGGGGGTGCCGCAGGCGACCCTCGATCGCGTCGCGCCCGGCGTGAAGTCGCAGGACCTCAACAATCTGTTCGGTGCGCTCGACCGTGCCGTTCCCGGCCTCGGCAAGGTCATCAAGCAGAACGCCAATGCAGGCGTTGCCGCCGGCATCAATTCGATCGGCACCGAGAGCACGCTGGAAGGCAAGAAGGCTCGCAGCTTCCCGCTGAAGTTCGTCGACGGCGCCGTGCTGCTCGGCCCGGTCAAGGTCGGCCAGATCCCGCCGCTGTATTAGGTCGTGAATTCATAAACCTGCCGGGCGGACAGCTCGGTCCGTCTGATGCGTTCGAAACTGTGAACAGATCGTTTCTGCGAAGAGCTTCTTGTCGGCGCCGGTGACGCAACCTGCGAGGTCCTCTCCTGCGTCGGGCGAGGAGTGCGACAGTGCGTCTGGACAGGTAGCGTTCTGCCGCCCTATTGAAGACCAACTGACGGCTCTAAGGCCGCGCCCAAATTATCTGGGGTTCGGGGGAAACAATGCGCGCGTTGAATTGTCTCGTGGCAGCATCGCTGCTCGTTGCCTCGCTTCAGACCGCAACCGCAAAGGATAGCGAACATTGGGTGGTGTCCTGGACGGGCGCGGTTCAGGGCCCATACCCCGTCGGCAATCCGTCAGCCCAGCCCGAACAGAAATTCGCGTTTCCCGAGCCTGCGGCCGGTGCGCGGGACCAGACCTTTCGCCTGATCGTGCGGCCGGATATCTGGGGCCGTCAGGCCCGCATCCGGCTCAGCAACGCCTTCGGCACCAAACCCGTCACGTTTGACGGCGTTTACGTCGGCCTGCAGTCGGGCAGTGCCGCGTTGATCCGCGGCTCCAACATTCCGGTTACGTTCGCCGGCACGGCTTCCGTTACGGTGTCGCCGGGGAATTCGGTCTGGAGCGATGCGATCGCGCTGCCGTTTGCAAAGCGGCCCGATGACCTCGCCGGCCGCCGGCTTGCGGTCAGTTTTCATGTCGCCGGCCAGAGCGGCCCGATGACCTGGCACGCCAAAGCGCTGACCACCTCCTATGTCAGTGCGCCCGGCGCCGGCGCGAAGGGCGCCCTGGAAGACGAGGCTTCCTTCCCCTATGCGACTGCGTCATGGTTCTTCCTCGATGCGATCGAGATGACTGCGCCTGCCGATGCCTTCGCCATCATGGCGTTTGGGGATTCGATTACCGACGGGACCGCCTCAACCATGAATGGCGACGATCGCTGGCCCAACGTGCTGTCGCGTCGCCTGAAGGCAGTCTACGGCAACAAGGTTGCCGTAGTGAATGGCGGCATCGGTGGCAACCAAATCGCAGGCCCGGCCGAATATGGTCCCGACAAACCGTACGCGGGCGGCCCCGCTTCGGGCCAGCGGCTCGAGCGTGACGTGCTGTCGCTGTCCGGCATATCGAGCCTGATCTGGCTGGAAGGTATCAACGATTTCAGCAAGAACGGCAATTTTACCGCCGACCAAGTCATCGCCGCGATGAAGGATCGTGTCGCGAGGCTACGTGCGAAATGGCCGCAAGCCCGGATCATCGGCGCCACCGTCGTTTCGGCATTGGGTAGCACCAGCGCGGCACATGGTTTTCCCGAGCAGGATGACAAGCGCAAGGCGCTCAACGCATTCATCCGTAGCTCGGGGACATTCGACGGTGTAATCGATTTTGATCGGGCGACGCTCGATCCGGCCTCGGGTGGCCTCAAGCCGGAGTTCGTTCCCGAAAGCACGACTGGTGGCGCCGGCGACAAGCTTCATCCCAACCGCACCGGATATCTGGCGATGGGACAGGCCATCGACCTCGAGCTGTTCAAGCCGGGAAAGATTAGCCGTAGCGCGAAGCAGTAGGATGGATTCAGAGTCTCCTCTCTCCATTCATCGCCCTCAGCTGTCGTAACTCCCTCCATGCGGGTTACGAGCTGAACTCACGGCCGCTTCGCCGGATCGTGATGACCGGCCGGGAATGCCGAGCCGCAAACTCCGCTCTCTCTCCATGTCGGCCGCACGATGATGCGGTCGCCCAGGCAGGAGAGATATCATGACCAAGTCCAGGCTGTTCATTGCCGGTATCGCCATCTCGACCACGCTCGCGACGCCCGCGTTTGCGCAGTGGCAATGGCAGTTGCAGGAGCCGGCAGCATACGCCTCGATGTATCCGAACGGTGATCGCAACGTCTCGAATCCGACGACGCGGGAGACGATGGCCTTCGTCCCCTCGCCGAAATCACCGCGCCCAATGGTGATGCGCGCGACCAAGGGCAAATAGCCGCCATCCACCACTTGCCCGTCGCGAACTGGGCCCGGTCATGTCCCGGCCGGGCCCAATGCGCGTTGCCTTGAACGAGGCCTCGAAAAGTTGCCTTGGACAATCGCGACAGTCGCGCGTGCGGATCGACAGCCAACGAAAATATTCCGAACAGGATCGTCAGGAAAACGTGATGCACAAGATGCACGGCGCCGCGAATAACCGCAGCCGCATTCAAATCACTCCACACCAGGGAAGCATGCATGCGCCGGAGATGGCGCGCGGAATCCAATCCGCTTCCCAAATGGAGGAAGCTTCAAATGCGGATCATCAATTGCGGACTGATGCTGGGTATTCTCGCTGCCTGTTCAGGGCAGGCGCATGCCGACGACAATGTCACAACCGAAATCCACTCGCTGAAGGCGAAGCTGAAGGAGCTCCAGCAGCGCGTGGACTCCGAGGCGCGCAAGACGCGACAGGGTGAAGCGCAGGCGAAGGCCGTTCAGTTACCAGCAAGTTACAAGGCGCTCGCCGCCGATCCATGTGCGGCCGGCAAGGTCTGCTACAAGGGCGTGACGTTGACCTTCGGTGGCTGGGTCGATCTCACCGGCGTCTACCGCTCGCGGAATCTCGCTTCCGATACCGGCTCGGTCTACAACTTCATCCCCTATCAGCAGAGCCGCAACTTCAACATCCCGGAAACGCGCTTCTCGGCACGCCAGAGCAGGTTCTCGGTGCTGGCCGAGGGCAATGCCGATGCCGACACGCACCTCGCGGGTTATGGCGAGATCGATTTCGAAGGTGCGGCTCAGACGGCGAGCTCGGTTGCGACCAACTCGTTCAATCCGCGCATGCGGCAGCTCAGCCTGGAACTGGACCGCAGCGATCTCGGTCTTCACTTCCTCGCCGGGCAATCCTGGTCGCTGAACGCGCCGACCAAGTCCGGCATCGATCCTCGTGGCGTCGATGCGCCCGGCGTGATCGACTTCGAATCCGTTCCGGGATTTCTTGCCTGAATCAGGTGCCCGACGTCACGGTCAAGGCCGCCTGGGACCCAAGGCTCGGGCCCTATAAGTTGCATGTCGAGGGGTGGGCGCTCTACCGCCAGCTGTTCGACCGTTTCAACAACGCCAACCACCCCTACGACACCGGAAGCTTCGGCGGACACATCTTCGTCGAGCTGATTCCGAAAACCCTCGATCTTCAGCTCTATGGCTCGCACGGCGTGCTGGGCCGCTTCACGGCAACACCGTTCGCCGACGCGGCGGTGGCGCAGGACGGCACCCTCCTCCCGCTGACGATCACGGCGGCCGCCGTCGGCCTGATCTGGCACGCGACGCCCAGCCTCGATGTCTACTCCTATGCAGGCCTCGAAAAGGCCAAGGCGAATTTCGCCAATGTTGGAACGGTGCCGTTCGGCTACGGCAATCCGCTCTACAACAACACCGGCTGCTTCACCGAAAACTCGGCGGGCGCGACCTGCAACGGCAACACCAGGGAGGTTCGGCAGATCACGGCCGGGATCTACGACACCATCTACCAAGGCAATTTCGGCACGCTCAAAGCCGGCCTGCAATATTCCTACACGCAACGGTTCGCGTTCGCCGGCGTGGGCGGCGCGCCGAAGACCGACGACAACGTCGTCATGACGCAGATCCGGTACTACCCATTCTAGTCACGGAGCCACGCAGGCTCGTAGCCCGGATGGAGAGAAGCGCGATCCGGGAATCCTGCCTCAAGCGACGGAAGTCCCGGATTACGCCTGCGCTCCATCCGGGCCACTTCGGTGCTACGGCTTGTTGCCGAGCTGCGCATGCGGCCGGCCGAAATCGGGCGCGGCCGAATCCTGGCCGATTTCGACAATGCCGCGGCGGATGGCGCGGGTGCGGGTGAAGTGGTCGAACAGCGCCTCGCCATCGCCGCGGCGGATTGCGCGGGTGAGCTTTGCCAGATCCTCAGTGAAGGTGCCGAGCATCTCCAGCACGGCTTCCTTGTTGGCGAGGAAGACGTCGCGCCACATCGTCGGATCGGAGGCGGCGATGCGCGTGAAGTCGCGAAAGCCGCCGGCGGAGAACTTGATGACCTCTGACTCCGTCACCTGCGCCAGCTCGTCGGCGGTGCCGACGATGGTGTAGGCGATCAGATGCGGCAGATGGCTGGTGATCGCGAGCACGAGATCATGATGATCCGGCGTCATGATCTCGACCTTGGCACCCATCGCCGCCCAGAACGCGCGCAGGCGATCGGTGGCAGCCGCATCAACGCCCTCCGGCGGGGTGAGGATGCACCAGCGGTTGATGAAGAGCTCGGCGAAGCCGGAATCGGGACCCGAATGCTCGGTGCCTGCGACGGGATGCGCCGGCACGAAATGGACGCCTTCCGGCAGGTGCGGCGCCATATCCCTGACGATGGCGCCCTTGACCGAGCCGACGTCGGAGATGATCGCGCCGGGTTTGAGATGCGCGGAGATCTCCTGCGCCACCGGGCCGCAGGCGCCGACGGGAATGCAGAGGATGACGAGATCGGCGTCCTTCACGGCTTCCGCATTGGTCGCGACGACCTGATCGACGATGCCGAGCTCCATCACGCGTGCGCGCGTCTTCTCCGAGCGCGCGGTGGTGACGATCTCGGAAGCCAGACCCTGGAGCTTCGCGGCGCGTGCGATCGAGCCCCCGATCAGGCCGAAGCCGATCAGCGCGACGCGCTGGAAGTGCGGGGTCGCGCTCATCGTCCGGCCATGAAGTCGCGCAGGCCCTCGACGACGAGGCGGTTGGCCTCCTCGGTGCCGATGGTCATGCGCAGCGAATGCGGCAGGCCGTAGTTCTTCAAGCCGCGCAGCACCAGCCCGCGCTTGGTGAGGAAGGCGTCGGCTGCGTCCGAGGTCTTGCCCTCGGTCGGGAAGTGGATCAGCACGAAATTGGCGACGCTCGGCGTCACCTTCAGCCCGAGCTTGCCGATCTCCTCGGCGAGCCAGTTGCGCCAGGTCTCGGTGAAATGCTTCGACATGGCCTGGTGCGCTGTGTCCTCGATCGCGGCAACGGCGGCGTACATGGCCGGCGTCGACACGTTGAAGGGACCCCGGATGCGGTTGACCGCGTCGATGATGTGCTCGGGGCCGAACATCCAGCCGATGCGCAGCGCCGCAAGACCATGGATCTTGGAGAAGGTGTGGGTCACCACCGTGTTTTCGGTGGTCGCGACCAGCTCGATCCCCATCTCGTAATCGTTGCGCGAGACGTAGTCGCAATAGGCTGCGTCCAGCACCAGCAGCACGTGCGAGGGCAGGCCGGCGCGCAGGCGCTTGACCTCGTCGAACGGCACATAGGTGCCGGTCGGATTGTTGGGGTTGGCGAGCCAGACCAGCTTTGTCTTCGGCGTCACCGCCTTGAGGATGGCGTCGACATCGCAGGTGAGGTTCTTCTCGGCCGCGATGACATTCTTCGCGCCGACCGCCATGGTCGCGATCGGATAGACCAGAAAGCCGTGCGTGGTCGAGATCGCCTCGTCACCGTGGCTGAGATAGGTGTGGGCGAGCAGGTTGAGGATCTCGTCCGAGCCGGCGCCGCAGATGACGCGGTTGGGATCGAGCCCGAAGGTGCGCCCGATTGCTTCGCGCAGCACGCGCGAGGTTCCTTCCGGATAGTCTTCCAGATGATCCGCCACCTGCTTGAACGCCTCGATCGCCTTCGGCGAGGGCCCGAACGGCGTCTCGTTGGCCGAGAGCTTGAACACCTTGCGGCCAGGCTCTGCCACCGGGGTCTTGCCGGGCGTGTAGGGCGCAATATCGAGAATGCCGGGATTCGGCACGGGGCGGGACATCTTCAACTCCGGAGTGGGCTTAAGCGGTTCGCGACTTACGATTTCGACCCGGTCGGGGGCACCGTATAGCGCGTTGCGTGGCTGCCGACGAGGGCCGTGGAGCGCACCGAGGCCCCCGCTTCGATCAGGGCAGCCTTGATCTTGTCGATGCTGCTTGTCGCGGTGACCGAGACCAGCAGCGCGGCGCCGTCGAAGGCGGTGTCGGGCACCGCCACGATCTCGGCGAGCGGCGACAGGGCGCGCGCGACCTCCGCATTCCACCCAGAGACGCGTACGCTGAAGGTCTCGACCTCCGTCACCAGCGCGCTGTCGGCGACGCGCGAGACCGCGAACACGGGCAACGCCGCCGGATGGTCGGCGCGCTCGACGAAGGGCAGCCGCGCGATGATCTTTGGCGCGCCAGCTTCTTCCAGCGACAGCCACCACGGCGTGCGGCTCGAGGTCGCCGAGACCAGCGCCAGATCGCCCTTGGACTTCGCGACGGCCTCGACCGCCGCCTGCGCGCTGAAATGCGCGACGTAAGGCACGGTGAAGCCGAAATGGAATCGCGCGGAATCGCGCATGGCCGGCTCGCTCGCCGAGATGTCGGCGTGGACCGAGAACGGGGCCTGGACATAGGTGAAGGTCGCGATGATGACGCGCCAGATGCTCTCGACCGTGTCGAGCGGCAGGATGCCGCGATGACGCTGCACGAGGTCGCGCATCATGGAGGCCTCGCGTGCCGGGCGGAACGCCGAGCCGACCTCCTGGGTCTGCTTCACCTGGATCAGGCGGTCGATGATGTCGCCGCGTTGCATCAGCAGGCGATGCATGCCTTCGTCGATCGCGTCGATCTCCTTACGCAATTCCTGGAGTGATGGTGGCGCGGGCGGACGTTGGGACATGTCTGACAGGTGCTGCTGAGAGGCTTTCCAATGCGGATCAGTCGAGCCGTCACCGCTGTGATGGATATCCTGATTAGGCAGTCGGGGCTGCGAAAGCAAAGAGAAATGCAAAGAGAAATCGGGCCCTTTCCGCCCGTGGCGCGACAGGCGAATTTGGCTGATCCGGGCCGTGACTTGACGAAAACCGTCCAAGACGGTAGTTTTTACCCGTTCCGTGGTCATTTGAGCCGGCCGGCTTGCAGCCACGTTAAAAAACTCGCTAAACAGGCCGGGGACGCTTTCGATCCCGGCCGAACCTATCGTTCAGGCCGGGTTTTTCATGGCCTGATGTCAATGCGGTCACTTCTACGATCGCAAACGAGGTCGATGGTCAGATGGTTGGCGTCCAGTCCATTCCGAGTCCCGCGATCACCGCCGACGAGCGGTCGCACGAGGTGGATCATCCGAGTTCGCACGTCGCGCAGTTCGGCTCGGAGCAGCCGCTGCGGCTCGACTGCGGGGTCGATCTCAGCCCGTTCCAGATCGCCTACCAGACCTACGGCGAGCTGAATGCCGATCGCTCCAACGCGATCCTGATCTGCCATGCGCTGACCGGCGACCAGCACGTCGCCAACGTGCACCCTGTCACCGGCAAGCCCGGCTGGTGGGAGACCTTGGTCGGCCCCGGCCGGCCGCTCGATCCCAACGAATATTTTATCATCTGCTCCAACGTGATCGGCGGCTGCATGGGCTCGACCGGCCCGGCCTCGATCAATCCCGCGACCGGCAAGGTTTGGGGGCTCGATTTCCCCGTCATCACCATCCCCGACATGGTGCGCGCGCAGGCGATGCTGATCGACCGGCTCGGCATCGACACGCTGTTCGCGGTCGTCGGCGGCTCGATGGGCGGCATGCAAGTGCTGCAATGGACTGCGGCGTATCCGAGTCGCGTGTTCTCCGCGCTGGCGATTGCCTGCTCGACACGACACTCGGCGCAGAACATCGCGTTCCACGAGCTTGGCCGTCAGGCGGTGATGGCCGACCCCGACTGGCACCATGGCGGCTATGCCGATCGAGGTATCCATCCGCATCGTGGCCTCGCTGTCGCCCGGATGGCGGCGCACATCACCTATCTCTCCGACGCCGCGCTGCATCGAAAATTCGGGCGGCGCATGCAGGACCGCGAGCTGCCGACTTTCTCTTTCGACGCCGACTTCCAGGTTGAGTCCTATCTGCGCTACCAGGGCTCGTCCTTCGTCGAGCGCTTCGACGCCAACTCCTATCTCTATCTGACCCGCGCGATGGACTATTTCGACATCGCCGCCGACCACGGCGGTGTGCTGGCGAAGGCGTTCGCGGGAATCCAGACCCGCTTCTGCGTGGTCTCCTTCACCAGCGACTGGCTGTTCCCGACCTCGGAATCGCGCGCGCTGGTGCACGCGCTGAATGCGTCGAGCGCGCGGGTGTCGTTCGCCGAAATCGAGACCGATCGCGGTCACGACGCCTTCCTGCTCGACGTGCCCGAATTCCTTGATATCTCCCGCGCCTTCCTGCAATCGGCAGGCAAGGCGCGCGGGCTCACCGCCAATAATGCTTAAGGACGGCTAGTCATGTCTGTACAGGAAGCGTTGCCGCTGGGCGGCCTTGCGACCGGGCAGCCCGGTGATTTTCGCGCGGACCATGTGCTGGTGGCCAACATGGTCAAGCCGGGCTCGAAGGTGCTCGACGTCGGCTGCGGCGAGGGCGACCTGCTCCAACTGCTGGAAACCCGCGGCGTCGACGGCCGCGGCATCGAGCTGTCGCGCGAGGGCGTCAACCGCTGCGTCGCCAAGGGTCTTGCGGTGGTGCAGGGCGATGCCGACACCGACCTCGTGAATTATCCGGATGACGCCTTCGACTACGTGATCCTGTCGCAGACGTTGCAGGCGACGCGGCAGCCGAAAGTGGTGCTGGAGAATTTGCTGCGCATCGGCCGCCGCGCCATCGTGTCGTTCCCGAATTTCGGCTTCTGGAAGATGCGGCTCCAGCTCCTGATCGGCGGCCACATGCCGCGCACGGAGAACCTGCCGGCAAGCTGGTATGACACCGCCAACATCCATTTCTGCACCATCAAGGATTTCGTCGAGCTCTGCGACGCGATCGACGTCAAGATGGAACGTGCCGAGGCGCTCGACCTCTACGGCCGTCCGCTGCGGCTGCGGATGCCTTGGTGGGTGTGGAATCTGTTCGGCGAGCAGGGCGTGTTTCTGCTGACGCGGGGCGGCAGGAAGTAGGCCGGCCCGTTACCCCATCTACGCGACCCAGTACCTGGTGACGCCTTCGCGCTAATGCGCCGCCAGTGACCTCGGGTCGCGCACCGGCCATCTTCCCGCTTCCACCAGCGTGACGAACCGTTCCACCGTTTCGTTGAACAGCGCTGGCTCTTCGAGATTGAGGACGTGGCCGGACTTTGGAAACATGGCGAGCCCTGCCGCCGGCAGATGCTTCTTCAGAAACAGGCTTGCGCCCACGCACGGATCGTCCTCGTCGCCGCAGATGATGAGTGCCGGCGTCGTGGCCGCTCTGATCGCGTCCGTCATCGTAAAGATCGAGGGACGGCCGGCCTGGAAGCCGCGCATCGTCCGCGCTGATCCCTTGGCGTCGTGCCGCGCCAGGGCGGCATAGAAATCGGCGTGACCGCGCGGGTCCTTCACCAGGAAGGGAATCCGGCTCGGCGCCTCGCGCGTGACTTTTGCGACTTCGGCTGAGCCGAGCATCTCGAATTGCTCCGCGTTGGCGCGGCACTGCTGGCGCCAAGCGTCAAGGTTCTCGATCTCCGAGCCCGAGCCGACGCCGGCGAGCGTCATCGACAGCGCACGTTGGGGCGCGTTGAGCCCGATCTGGAGCGACGAATAGGCGCCCATCGAGAGGCCGACGAAGTGCGCGCGATCGATCTTCAGATGATCGAGCACCGCGAGCGCATCGGTGTAGAAATGCGTGTAGCGGTAGACCTCGCCATCAGGCACGTCCGATGGCGTGTAGCCGCGTGCGGAATAGGTGATGCAGCGATGGCCGCGCGAGAAGTAGCGCATCTGCGGCTCCCAATTGGTGTAGTCGGCCGCGAATTCGTGCAGAAAAATAATCGGCGTGCCCGTGCCCGCTTCTTCGAAATAGAGTCGACAATTGTCCTTCGTGAGGGCGTGAGGCATCCGGTTTTCTCCCTGAGGTGGCTGCGGCTTTGGAATGCCGTCCTGCGGTCAGCGCATACGATGGTAGCACTTATTAATCATCGTCCAAATTCTTAGGGGCCGCGTCTTGTTCTCGCCACATCAGGATACTGATACAGCCCGCGGATGTCGGCCACCGCACGGGCCGACGGGGAAGTGGGGTGTCAACGAAGGATGAAGAATGTTCGAGTTGTTTGCGTCTCGCCTGTCGCGCTGTGTCGTTGCGCTGGCTGTTTTCTTCGCGGCGTTCGCCGCCTTCACTTCTCCGGCGTCAGCACGACCTCATCGTCATAGCGCAGAGCGGCACGCTTACGCGCATCACGCCAGCAGACATCATCATTACCGGCATGCACGCGGCTCGCGCTTCGAGCGCGGCGCGGCGCAATTGCAGGCGAACGGCTTCGGCAACACCTTCGCCAGCTATGATCCGAACGCCAATAGCGGCGGCATCGCCATAAGCGGCAGCGCTGGAACGGCTATGAGCGGCAGTGGTGGAATGGCCATGAGCGGCAGCCGTGGAATGGCCATGAGCGGCAACGCTGGAATGGTTACCAGCGGTGAGATGACCACGCGCGCCAGCCGTCGAATTATGAGGCGTGGAGGTGGGATAGCCACTAACGCGAATGACGGCGGCATGGCCAATAGCGCGACGAGCGGCGGCGGCTTCGGCGGTGGGTCGGGCCTCGTGTCCGAGGCACGCCGCTATGTCGGCGGCAATCCGACCGGTCGCGGTAGCCTGTGGTGCGCGCGCTTCATGAACATGGTGCTCGAAAAGACCGGTCATCGTGGCACCGGCTCCGACATGGCGAATTCGTTCGCGCATTACGGCACGCGCGTGTCCGGTCCGCAGGTCGGCGCCATCGCAGTGATGTCGCGTGGTGGCCGGGGCGGTCATGTCGGCATCATCACCGGTGTCGACGCGCAGGGCAATCCGATCATGATCTCCGGCAACAACGGCAACCGCGTTCGCGAAGCACCGGTCTCGCGCGGCCGGATCTATGCGTATGTGATGCCGAACTGACGGCCGTCATTGCGAGGAGCGAAGCGACGAAGCAATCCAGACTGTCTCCGCGGGCGCATTCCTGGATTGCTTCGCTTCGCTCGCAATGGCGGAGCGGGGCCAGCGCGCAGCGTCACACCAGCTTCGGCTGTTCCAATGCAACCGCGTCGCCCACGCCGATGTCGCCTTCAGCGATCACCTCGGCATAGATGCCGCAGTCCATGTGGCCGAGATTGCTCGAGAGCGTGGCGGGGATTTCGAGATCGCGCTTGGCGGTATCAGGGTCGACATTGGTGGCCGGGCAGCGCTTGATGCGCTTGACCACTTGCAGCCGGGCCTGTCCGATCGCGAGCGTCTGGCCGACGAGGTCGAGCTCGGACCAGGCCGGCCAGCCCTTCACGTAGAGATTGGCGCGGAAGCGTAGCGGGTGGACGGCGGCGCCGCCGAGCATGGTCTCGAGCGCGCGGACGCTGTCGAGATTGATGATGGACACGACCTTGCGGGCGACGTCTGAAAAGCTGTGGTCGCGGCCGGACAGGATCTTGGGCGGGCCCTTCAGCTCCGGCTGAAAATTTTCCCTGAAATAGTCCTCGATGGCGGCGCGCCCGGCGGCGGTCTCGAGATCGCCGCTGGCGACGATCTGGCCGTCCTTGCGGATGGTCAGGCAATTGGTCGCGTCCTCGAACCGGCTGTCGAGCGAAGCTAGCCGCTCATTCCGCGCCAGCATCAGGAACTGGATCTTCGGCTTCCACTGCGGTGCTTCCGGATCGAAGCCGCTCGGGCCGTTCTCGATGGCGTAGCGGCGGTCGGCGGGCAGGGTCTGGCCGGCTCGCAGGGAGACGCGGGGCAGGGCCTCCGGCGTCAGGCCCTTGATCGGGTAGCGGTAGAGCCCGGTGATCTCGGCGGTCTGGCTGATTGTCATTGCGCTGGGTGTCATGCCGCTACTTAGGGGATTCGGCCCACCGGCGCCAAGCGGGCGGATCCGCGCACGAAATTGTGAACTCGCCTCTTCCGGTCCGAGGCCTCGCTTCCCACATCTGGGTCAGGCCGGCGCCAGCGCCGGCTGATAACGACCGTTGCCGGTTGAGAAACGTCAATGCGGTAATCGGAAACCCAATGAAGATGCCGTTTGGAGTGCCTTTGAGGGCTCCAGGGGCAGGCCGAGGGAAAGACCACGAAATGAACATCGAAAAATATACCGAACGCTCCAGAGGCTTCGTCCAGTCCGCGCAGTCGCTTGCGGTGCGCGAAGGGCACCAGCAGTTTTCGACCCTGCACGTCCTGAAGGTGCTGCTGGACGACAATGAAGGCCTCGCTGCCGGCCTGATCGACCGCGCCGGCGGCAATTCCCGCGCAATCCTGAAGGCGACCGAGGACGCCCTGAACAAGGTGCCGAAGGTCTCTGGCGGCGGAGCCGGCCAGATCTATCTGGCGCCCGAACTCGCGCGCACCTTCGACGCCGCCGAAAAGGCTGGCGAGAAGGCCGGCGACAGCTTTGTCACCGTCGAGCGGCTGCTGCTCGGCCTGGCGCTGGAGAAGACCAGCGAGGCGGGCGCGATCCTGGCCAAGGGCGGCGTCACCCCGCAAAACCTCAACGCGGCGATCGAAGCGCTGCGCAAGGGCCGAACGGCGGACTCCGCCACGGCCGAGAACGCGTATGACGCGCTGAAGAAATATGCCCGCGACCTCACTCAGGCGGCGCGCGACGGCAAGCTCGACCCGGTCATCGGCCGCGACGAGGAGATCCGCCGCACGATCCAGGTGCTGTCGCGCCGGACCAAGAACAATCCCGTCCTGATCGGCGAACCCGGCGTCGGCAAGACCGCCATCGCCGAGGGCTTGGCGCTGCGCATCGTCAACGGTGACGTGCCGGAGAGCCTGAAGGACAAGAAGCTGCTGTCGCTCGACCTCGGCTCGCTGATTGCAGGTGCAAAATATCGCGGCGAGTTCGAGGAGCGGCTGAAGGCCGTGCTGCAGGAGGTGACCGGGAGCGATGGTAATTTCGTCCTGTTCATCGACGAGATGCACACGCTGATCGGCGCTGGTAAGGGCGATGGCGCGATGGACGCGTCCAATTTGCTCAAGCCTGCGCTCGCCCGCGGCGAGCTGCACTGCATCGGCGCCACCACGCTCGACGAGTACCAGAAGCACGTCGAAAAGGACGCGGCGCTGGCGCGGCGATTCCAGCCGATCTTCGTCAGCGAGCCCTCGGTCGAGGATACGATCTCCATTCTGCGCGGGCTGAAGGACAAATACGAGCAGCACCACGGCGTGCGGATCACCGATTCCGCGCTGGTCGCCGCCACGACCCTGTCCAACCGCTACATCACCGACCGCTTCCTGCCGGACAAGGCCATCGACCTCATGGACGAGGCGGCCGCGCGGCTCAAGATGCAGGTCGATTCCAAGCCGGAAGAGCTGGATTCGATGGATCGGGAAATCATCCGGCTGAAGATCGAACAGGAAGCGTTGAAGAAAGAAAGCGATGCCGGGTCGAAGAGCCGCCTGCAGACGCTGGAGAAGGAGCTGGCCGATCTCGAGGAGAAGTCCGCGGCGCTCACCGCACGCTGGAGCGCGGAGAAGAACAAGCTCTCCGACGCTCAGAAACTGAAGGCCGAGCTCGACGGCTTGCGGGTTGAACTTGCCAACGCACAACGGCGCGGTGAATTCCAGAAGGCCGGCGAGCTGGCCTATGGCCGGATCCCCGAATTGGAAAAGCAGCTTGCGGAGATCGAGGCCAAGGAGAACTCCGGCGAGATGATGGAGGAGGCGGTCACCGCCAACCACATCGCGCAGGTGGTCTCGCGCTGGACCGGCGTGCCCGTCGACAAGATGCTCGAAGGCGAGAAAGACAAGCTCCTGCGGATGGAGGACTCGCTCGGCAAGCGCGTCGTCGGCCAGGCCGAGGCCGTGCGTGCGGTCGCGACCGCCGTTCGCCGTGCGCGCGCGGGGCTGCAGGACCCGAACCGGCCGACCGGCTCGTTCATGTTCCTCGGGCCCACCGGCGTCGGCAAGACCGAGCTGACGAAAGCGCTCGCCGAGTATCTGTTCAACGACGAGACCGCGATGGTCCGCCTCGACATGTCCGAGTACATGGAGAAGCACTCGGTCTCGCGGCTGATCGGCGCGCCTCCGGGCTATGTCGGTTATGACGAGGGCGGTGCGCTCACCGAAGCGGTGCGGCGCCGGCCCTACCAGGTCGTGCTGTTCGACGAGATCGAGAAGGCGCATCCCGACGTGTTCAACGTGCTGTTGCAGGTGCTCGACGACGGCCGCCTCACCGACGGCCAGGGCCGCACCGTCGACTTCCGCAACACGCTGATCATCATGACCTCGAACCTCGGTTCGGAGTTTCTGGTGAACCAGCCGGAGGGCGAGGATACCTCGGCCGTGCGCGAGCAGGTGATGGGCATGGTGCGGGCGCACTTCAGGCCAGAGTTCTTGAACCGCGTCGATGAGATCATCCTGTTCCATCGCTTGCAGAGGAGCGAGATGGGCCGGATCGTCGAGATCCAGTTCGCACGGCTGCAAAAGCTTTTGATCGATCGCAAGATCGTGCTGACGCTCGACGCTGCGGGCCGCGACTGGCTCGCCGCCAAGGGCTGGGATCCCGCCTACGGCGCACGGCCGCTGAAGCGCGTGATCCAGCGTCACGTCCAGGATCCGCTCGCCGAGATGATCCTGGCCGGCGACGTCAAGGACGGCGACAACGTTGCGATCTCCTCCGAAGGCAACGTGCTGACCTTCAACGGCAAGGCGCCGCAGACCGCGGAGATCGCCCAGTTCGAGGCGCCGGTGTCGAAGCGGAAGCTGAACTGATCGTCGGCATTCGAAGCCTGAAGCAACAAGCCGCCCCGGAGATGTCAACCTCTCCGGGGCGGTTTGTTTTGCGGGTTGTTGGCGAACTTACTGCGGCGACCTATTTCTTCGTGAGCTTGTAGATCGCGTTCTCGATGTCAGAAGAGAAATAGATCGTGCCGGATTCCCCGATGCCGACGCCTGTCGGAATGTGCGTCGGCAGTCCTCCGGGTGCACCCACGAGGCCGATTGGAAGATTGGCCGCGATCTCGGTAACCGTGCCGGTCTCCGGCACGATTTCGATCAACCGTTTGGCGCCGACCTCCGCTACGATCAGCTTGCCGTCTCTGGCGCGGGCGATGCCTTCGGGCATTTTCAGGTCCTTGGCGACGACTGTCTTTTCGCCGTTGCTCTCGATCATCGAGATCACGCCGGAAAAGGCTTCGGTGAGATAGACCTCGCCACGCGATCCAGCGACGAGCCCGACCGGGCCCTCGAGGCCGCCGATCAGTGTGGTGCGATCCTTGCCGTGCTCGCCGCTGACGCGGACCAGCGATTTGGTGCCGAACTCGGCCACCAGGATGCTGCCGTCCGCGAGCACGAGCGCGTCGTGCGGCGCCTTGAAGCCGTGCAGCATGTCGCGGGTGGCCCCCGTCTTGCCGTCGATCACCTGCACCGTGCCGGTGAACCAGCTCGATAGGACCACATCGTTGCCCTTCGCCGTTGCGCTCATCGGATATTCGAGCGTGACGCCGGCGGCGTGCATGCGCGCCTTCTCGGTGACCTCGCCGGTCGCGCCGTCCACCGTGCGATAGGCGAACACGTCGGCGACGTGGATCGTATCCTTGCCGTTCTCTGACGTGACGCCGATGCCGCCGGGCAAGGCGAGCTTGCCGATGATCACCTGCCGCGCCTGGCCGGTCGCCGGATCGACCTCCTGGATGCCGTTATCGGCCATGTTGGAGACGTAGATTCGGTCCTTGTCGTCGATCGCGAGATTGTCCAGCGACGGCTTCAATTGTGCGACCATGGTCTTGGCGCCCGACTTGGGATCGACCCGAACGAGCTGGCCGAGCGCGGTGTCGACTACCCAGAGATCGCCCTTGGAATCGAAGTTCACCGCGGCCGGGACCTTGAAGCCGTCCGCGACGACGGTCAGCTCGGCCTTGTCGACGTCGACCTTTGCGACCTGTCCCTTGAACCAGAGCGGACCGTAGAGCTTGTCGTCGGGACCGAACTCGAAGCCGTTGAGGCCGCCCATCTTCTCCATGATCTGGCGCGGCGGTTTGACGCCCTCGACGTCGATCTCATAGAGCGTGTCGCCGAGGAAGACGGTGGTGGCGTACAGCCTGCCGTCCTTGCGGAAGGCGAGCGAGTTGATGCCGGGAAGGCCTGAAGCGAGTTTCTTGATCGGGCCGTCGCCCTTGCGCGAATAAAGATCGCCGGCCAGGAATCCGGTCCAGGCCATGGTGCCGTCGGGGGCGAATGCGATGTCGTCGGCCATTCCGATCGGGGCGGGGATTGCAACCTTCGCGCTACCGCCGGGGATGTCGACCTCGTAGAGCGCCGCGCCCGCGACGCTGCCGGCAAACAGATGGCCGGCCTTGTCGATCGCAAGCCCGTGCACGCCGTGGAACGCCGAGCCCGGAACGAGCTTGGTGACCTCCCAGTTTTCGGCCGAAACACTGGTAGCGGAGACGACCGCAGCGACGAAGGCTGCGCAGGCGAGCCTGTTCTTCATGGCGAGACCTCCCGTTTTTTGGAAAGTATTCGCTCCTCATGCCGCTTTGGCAAACGAAACTTGACGTTGTGATGCGGCCAAGCCGGGCCCCGCGCGACGTCGTCAAATCCGGCTCGTGCTTGAATATGTCCGGCCGATCTCGGCCCGGTTCGCCGGCTTTACCTGTTGGTGACCTGCAACGGACCGCCGGTGGCGTCCGACATCCGGGCGATGGCACCGGCGCGGCCGCTCATCATGCCGTCGAGCCGGTCGCGCTCCTTCTCGAAGCCGGCCAGCATCGGGCCTTCCAACGAGCGGCCGCGCGGCAGTTTCACACGCAGCGGATCGACGAAGCGGCCGTTGACCAGGATTTCGTAGTGGACGTGCGGGCCGGTCGACGCGCCGGTCGAACCGACGAAGCCGATCACCTGGCCCTGCCGCACCTTCTTGCCGGGCTCCATGCCCTTGGCGAAGGCCGACATATGGCCATAAGCGGTCTCGTAGCCGTTGTTGTGCTTGATGCGGATGTATTTGCCGTAGCCGCCCTCGGGGCCGGCCTTCTCGATCACGCCATTGCCGGAGGCGAAGATCGGCGTGCCGTAGGAGGTGGCCCAGTCGACGCCGGTATGCATCTTCACATAGCCGAGGATGGGGTGACGGCGGCCGCCGAAGCCGGAGCGCATGATGGCGTTGTTGACGGGCTTGCGCACCAGGAACTTCTTCGCGCTCTTGCCGGTCTCGTCATAGTAATCGACGACGCCGTCATCGGGGCTCTGGTAGCGGTAGTATTTCTTGGTCTCGCCGCCGAGCGTCAGCGAAGCGAACAGCACGTCGTTCTTTTCGCTCGCGGTCACGCCTTCGTCTTCGCCGGCGTAGAACACGTCGAATGAATCGCCCGGCGCCACCTTGCGCTGGAAATCGACGTCGTAGGAATAGATCTTGATCATGTCGTCGATGACGGGCATCGGCACTTTGTTGCGCATCGCGGTCTCGTAGATGCTCTGGTAGAGCCGCACGCCCGTGCCGTCATCCTCGTCATCGTCGTCGCTGTTGGCGTTCGCCGCCGCGTCGGCGACGGTGTTCATGCTGGAGACGTCGACCGCGACGTATTTGCCGAGATCGGACAGCGCCGCGATCGCCTCGACCATGGTCTCGTTGGCGATGACGACGCGGTAGGGCTGCAGGCGGGCGCCGGGGCTTGCGGGCGCCATCAGGATCCGCAGCTTCTCGCCTTCCTTCAGGCCGCCGTCGCGGCCGCGCGGCCCAAGCGTCGCGGTGATCGCCTTGATCTCCTCGGCCGTGGCGCCGAGATCGCGCAGCACGCCGGCGACGCTGTCGCCCTTCTTGACCACGTGGACGCGTTCGCCGTTGGGATTGCCGCCGGTGATCTGCTCTTTGGTCTTCGGCAGCAGCGTGACGTTTTCCGGCACCACGCGCGTCTCGAAGCCGGCATAGGGATCGGACGGCGACACTTCGGTGGCGTAGGCGCTTCTGATATCGGACGGGCCGGTCGCGCCGGAGACGTCGGCCGCAGCATTGGAGAGCGCGGCGTAGCGCACCCCGCCATTGCCGCGCCAGTTGGCGGCATCGCGGACCCGCATCAGGATGTCGTCGAGCGCCACCACTGCGGAAATCTTGGCTTTCGGCAGCACCTGGGAGAGGTCCTTGGTGACGAACGAGACCTCGGCGTCGGGTTCGACGGCTTCCGGATTGTTGGGATCCTCGGATGCCGCCTTCGGATCGGATCCGACATCGGTGAGAAGGCGCTGGGCGTTGAATGGCGGGATCTTCGCCGACAGATCGCTCGTCGTCATCGACAGATTGCCGGCAATCCGGATGAAGGGACGCACCCGCATCACGTCGCGGTTGCCGACGCGGGCGACGGTCGAGACGCGCACGATGTTGCGCGAGGCCGTGGATTCGCTCGGCGGCGGCAGGCGGTCGCTCTTGTGCAGCGTGGCGGTGCGGTCGGCTGCGCCGAATGCGCCGCGCAGCGCGCCTTCGACGCGCTCCGGCACCTTGGCGAAGGTCATCTCGCCGTCGAGCGAAGCGAAAACGGCGCCGCCGATCAGGGCTGCGCCGCAAAGTCCGGTTAGAATCGTCCCGCTGAACCATTGCACCGAGACGCGGCGGCGATCGATGACGGCGGCTTCCGAACCATCGACGGACAGCGGCGGCTCGTGGCCGAGATCGATGATCCCGGTCTCACGCCCGTAAGCGCCGCGTGACGTCCTATGGTTCAACCCAAGTCCCCCAATCAACGATCCGAGAGCCCGATTTCGAGCAGCCCCGTTTCGAGCAACCCTGTTTCGAGCCCCTCCTTGAGCCGCCCTCTTCGGGGCGTCTCTGGAAAAGGCAAGCCGCATAGGCGTCCGCGGTCAGAAGGCCCAGATGTCGGACCGGCCGAATTTACGAACAGCTAAGCGGAAAAAGATCTCTCGATGTGTCTCGAATGTCTGAAGAAGGCCGCTTCATCGTATGATCGCCTTCCTCTGACCCCACACAAACCGCCGGCAGCCCCCACTGGCATCCCTGCGATTCAAGCTTTGTCTGTACCAGAACGCCGGGGGATTGTGGCTCAAGTACGGCGCCTAATATGGAAAAGTTTCGCGAACGGCCGGGCGTCAGGGGCCTTCCAGGGACGAGCGATCCAAGTCGCGTCCAAGTCGCCTCATGCCGCCTCCGGAGCCCTCTCGAGCCCAAACTTTTTTTGAGTTTTTTCTCCGCGCCGGCGCGATCCAGCCGCTCACCGACTTTCTAACCTGCTGTAATCGCGTGGATTTTTCGAACAATCCACCGTGCGACGATTTTCTGACAATGGTCGTTGACAACCCCGATGGGCGGGGCCTATAACCCGACCACTGAGCGCGGCGCCGCCGGGTCACTGACCAAGGCGAGCGAACGCGCCACTGATGCTCCTCACCTTGTTGAGTGACACAACAGTCGACGTAAGTCGATTGGAGTTCATCCATCGTCGGTAAGGGTGTCGGAACCCTTCCTCTCTGGAAGGTTGGGACCTCCTGGTCCCGGGCTGTTTGACAAGTGAAGATGAAGAAAGAGAAACGTGGACGGCGGAGTCCTTGCGCCTCTCGGATACTGAAGAGCTTCGGCTTTTGAGTTCTGAGAGGGGACGAAAGACTTCGGCGGTACACGTTTTAAGGTTACACCATCGTTGCCAGCGATGTGAATCGCGGGCAGCTCATCGACTTCGGTCGATGAAAAATGGTGGGACCTCGTCAAAACGTTGTGATCAGCCGGTTCAAAGTTCAAGTCCAACTTGAGAGTTTGATCCTGGCTCAGAGCGAACGCTGGCGGCAGGCTTAACACATGCAAGTCGAGCGGGCGTAGCAATACGTCAGCGGCAGACGGGTGAGTAACGCGTGGGAACATACCTTTTGGTTCGGAACAACACAGGGAAACTTGTGCTAATACCGGATAAGCCCTTACGGGGAAAGATTTATCGCCGAAAGATTGGCCCGCGTCTGATTAGCTAGTTGGTGAGGTAATGGCTCACCAAGGCGACGATCAGTAGCTGGTCTGAGAGGATGATCAGCCACATTGGGACTGAGACACGGCCCAAACTCCTACGGGAGGCAGCAGTGGGGAATATTGGACAATGGGCGCAAGCCTGATCCAGCCATGCCGCGTGAGTGATGAAGGCCCTAGGGTTGTAAAGCTCTTTTGTGCGGGAAGATAATGACGGTACCGCAAGAATAAGCCCCGGCTAACTTCGTGCCAGCAGCCGCGGTAATACGAAGGGGGCTAGCGTTGCTCGGAATCACTGGGCGTAAAGGGTGCGTAGGCGGGTCTTTAAGTCAGGGGTGAAATCCTGGAGCTCAACTCCAGAACTGCCTTTGATACTGAGGATCTTGAGTTCGGGAGAGGTGAGTGGAACTGCGAGTGTAGAGGTGAAATTCGTAGATATTCGCAAGAACACCAGTGGCGAAGGCGGCTCACTGGCCCGATACTGACGCTGAGGCACGAAAGCGTGGGGAGCAAACAGGATTAGATACCCTGGTAGTCCACGCCGTAAACGATGAATGCCAGCCGTTAGTGGGTTTACTCACTAGTGGCGCAGCTAACGCTTTAAGCATTCCGCCTGGGGAGTACGGTCGCAAGATTAAAACTCAAAGGAATTGACGGGGGCCCGCACAAGCGGTGGAGCATGTGGTTTAATTCGACGCAACGCGCAGAACCTTACCAGCCCTTGACATGTCCAGGACCGGTCGCAGAGATGTGACCTTCTCTTCGGAGCCTGGAACACAGGTGCTGCATGGCTGTCGTCAGCTCGTGTCGTGAGATGTTGGGTTAAGTCCCGCAACGAGCGCAACCCCCGTCCTTAGTTGCTACCATTTAGTTGAGCACTCTAAGGAGACTGCCGGTGATAAGCCGCGAGGAAGGTGGGGATGACGTCAAGTCCTCATGGCCCTTACGGGCTGGGCTACACACGTGCTACAATGGCGGTGACAATGGGACGCTAAGGGGCAACCCTTCGCAAATCTCAAAAAGCCGTCTCAGTTCGGATTGGGCTCTGCAACTCGAGCCCATGAAGTTGGAATCGCTAGTAATCGTGGATCAGCACGCCACGGTGAATACGTTCCCGGGCCTTGTACACACCGCCCGTCACACCATGGGAGTTGGTTTTACCTGAAGACGGTGCGCTAACCCGCAAGGGAGGCAGCCGGCCACGGTAGGGTCAGCGACTGGGGTGAAGTCGTAACAAGGTAGCCGTAGGGGAACCTGCGGCTGGATCACCTCCTTTCTAAGGATGGTTCTTCAGAAGCTTGCTTCTATCGAACCGTTTTAGAAACATCAGTGGCCAACGGTCGTCAGGATCGTTGAGCTGCATTGGCGGGATTTCGCCGTCTTCGTTTCTCTTTCTTCGCGGACGAACACGCGCTGGGGCTGCAACCTTGCAGAATCCCTGGTCCTTGACTGGATATGCGTTAGGGGCTTGTAGCTCAGTTGGTTAGAGCGCGCGCTTGATAAGCGTGAGGTCGGAAGTTCAAGTCTTCCCAGGCCCACCACACTCATCGAGTGAGCATTCGTCTTCTGGTTACGGGGCCATAGCTCAGCTGGGAGAGCGCGTGCTTTGCAAGCATGAGGTCGTCGGTTCGATCCCGTCTGGCTCCACCAGATGGTTTGATCACCGGCTGCTCATACCGTCGTCCGCGAAACATCACTTCGCACTTACTAGTCCGGATGGACAGTAAGCTGCGTGATTTCTGACATCGTAAAGAGGAGATCGATCCGAGTTGGATCGGGCAACAAGTAATTGTTGCGCGATACTTCATTATCTCCGGATCATTTCGGCGCTCGTGCGTCTTCCATTGTAGCTCACAAGGCTGCTTTGAAAGACAAGCGAGTTGTAAATGATCCTTTTAGCGAAGCTTGACCGCCTCGCTATCGGAACGATCTTACGAAGCAAGCTGGTCTTTCTAATCATTGTCCGGCTGCAGATAGCGTTCATCGAGGGCGCGTGCCGCAAGGTAGTTCTGCAGACAACATTCTGCCGAGTGTGTGGACATTGATAATGAGAGCAATCAAGTGCCTTAAGGGTGTTCGGTGGATGCCTTGGCGCTGAGAGGCGATGAAGGACGTGCTACGCTGCGATAAGCCGTGGGGAGCTGCGAAGAAGCTTTGATCCATGGATTTCCGAATGGGGAAACCCACCTTCGATAGCCGGAACTCCAAGACCTCAGTCGAAAGACTGTGGTGTGGGGTTCGA
>NZ_JADPJQ010000117.1:290724-501065 GCF_023073515.1 Bradyrhizobium sp. 17
TTCCGGAACCAGCCACCCATCTGCGCGCCGGTGGATCCGGTCGGAATGCCGATGGCGTTGTATTCCTTCAGCAGGTTGTTGATCAGGTCCTGGCCGCCGCCCCACTGCAGCCATGAAATATGCTGGCGCGTGTTCAAGCCGAACGGCAGCGACGTGCCGAACGTGAAGGCGGGGTTCTTGCCCCAGTAATAATACAGCGCGGTGTTGCCCATCTCCACCGTTCCGTTGGCGACGGCGTCGAGCACCTGCAGGCCCGGCACGATCTCGCCGGCGGCGAATGGCTGGATCTGGAAACGATTGTCGGTGATCTCGGCAACGCGCTTGGCGAAATACTCGCAGCCGCCGTAGAGCGTATCCAGCGCCTTCGGCCAGCTCGCGGCGTATCGCCATTTGATCTCGGGCATCGACTGCGCGATCGCCGGCGCAGCGACGGCACTGGCGGCGAGGCCCAATCCGCCTGCCGTCAGGAATTTACGACGTTCCATGCGCTTCCCTCCGTTAAGTCGATGCTTCGACCAGGGACCGATCTTGGTGTCGTCTTGTCTTCGTCGACGCTCGACGTTGTCTGTTGAGACGTTGTGGCGTTTCCGAACGGCCCTTGCGGGCACTCGAAGATGGAATTCCGATCGTTGCGGTTCCGCGGCGAGGATGACCGGGCGCTTCGCCGGAATCAAGTCTCATGGGCGCCTCGCAGGTGCGAACGCCGGCCTGACGCAAGTCGGGCCTGCAAGCGATCTGCTATTCGGTCATTCAAAAACTAGGGAGGCTCGCGCATGACGGGCAAGAAAATCGTGGTCGCCGGAGCGAGCGGTCTCGTCGGCAATGCCGCGTTGCGACACTTCGGCGTCTCGGGCGGGTGCGATGTCATTGCCCTGTCCCGGCGGAAGCCGCGCGACCTCTACGGTGCCCGTCATGTACCGATCGACCTGACCAGCGCAGCGGATTGCGGGCGTGCCGCCTCGGAACTGAGCGGCGCAACGCATCTGATCTACGCCGCGCTCTACGAGGCGCCGCAGCTCGTCGACGGCTGGCGCGACCCGCAGCAAATCAAGACCAACGATTTGATGCTGCGCAATTTGATGGGTGCGCTCGAGCCTGTGGCGCCCGGCCTCAGGCACGTCGCCCTGCTGCAGGGCACCAAGGCCTATGGTGTCCACGTTCGCCCCTTGACCGTGCCGGCCCGCGAAGGCCGCTCCGAAATGTACGAGCAGCCCAACTTCTACTGGGCGCAGCAAAACTTCTTGCGCGACCTCCAAACCGGCAAGGCTTGGCATTGGAGCATCCTGCGGCCGGTGCTGATCGTCGGTCTCGCCATGGGCGGCGCCATGGACCTGATCCCGCCGCTCGGCGTCTATGCCGCGATGCTGCGCGAGCAGGGCAGGCCGCTCGACTACCCCGGCGGCGCTCCGCGGGTGGGGCAGGCCGTCGACGTCGATCTTCTCGCCCGCGCCATCGCCTGGTCGGGCGAGGCCGAGGCCGCGCGCAACGAGGCCTTCAATGTGACCAATGGCGACGTCTTTACCTGGGAGAACATCTGGCCTGCGGTCGCCGATGCACTGGAGATGAAGCCGGGCAGGCCGGTCCCGCTGTCGCTCGCGAGGGAATTCCCGAGCTGGGTCGCTCCCTGGGATGCGCTGCGGCGCAAGCACGACCTAGCATCGCCTGCGCTGGCCGAATTCGTCGGCCTCTCGTTCCAATACGCCGATTACAGCCTGCGCTATGGCCACACCGAATCCGGTCCGCCCTCGATCGTCTCGACCGTGAAGATCAACCGCGCCGGCTTCACCGAGATGATGGATACGGAAGACATGTTCCGGAAGTGGTTCAGGCAGGCAAAGCAAGAGCGACTGCTTCCCTGACCGAGAGCCAAAGCGGATACGTCCGGGATCGTTGCCCAGGTCAGACTGTGACCCGGAGCGGTCCGCTGGCCGAGCCGGTTCGAACGGCTTCAGATCTGGCTTATCTGAGCGTGTGTCGCAACCACCGTGAGGGACGGACATCACCTAGGACGGCGATCCTCTGTAGCGGCGAAAAGTCGACTTTCCACAGATCAAGTTCAAACAACTCGTCGCGCTGGCCGAGGTTCAGCGCGACCGACACCAGCACTCCATCGGCATCGTCGAATTCGCATTCGCCAATACATCGGCCGAAACGCCGATCTGCCGCGCCGACAAAGAGAAGGCTACCCATCCCACCGTCGTTCATTTCCTCGACGAGCCCAAAATGGTCCTGCAAGGGCGAATGCTGACCTAGAATAAAGGCAACCAGATCACGCTCTGCGGGGGTGAGTGGGCGTGGCATCTTCTTTCTCGTAGCGGCTGGCGTGCATTGGCTCTATCACGCTGCGAATCCTTATTGATCCAAGCTAGGTTGGCTCGTTCAACAATGTCAGCAGAGAACGAGCTTTGACTAAATCTGCAGTGGCAAGTCCCTCGGAGAAACGAACGTAAAGGGGCGCTAGCAGCTCCCGTGCCTCACCGATACGCGACTGCTTCTGCATCAGGGATGCCAGAGTTGTCGCCGTCCTGAGCTCCCAGGATATTGCGCCTTGGCGGCGTGACCACTCGAGAGAGTGATTGAGGTGCGCTTCGGCCGACACGAGCGCCTCCGCGCCACCTTGATTGAGCGCCAGGATACCCTTGATGCGCAGCAGTTCAGCGACGAACCAGCGGTCCTCGTTCCTTTCCGATTGAGCCAGCGCCCTTTCGATCGTTGTATTGGCTCCGCGGTGATCGCCGATATCAGACTCACCGAGTGCGAGATTGCCCAGAAGGAATAAATAGCGGCTTTGAAAGCCGGTCGGGGGGAAGCCATTCAAGCCTTCGCGAAGCAGGGCAAGGCCCGCAGCGGTGTGGCCACCCTTCATCTCCAGAATACCCGCATAACAGCGGCCCCATACTCCCATTGCTCTGAACGTCGCTTCTCGATGAAGCATAGTTGAGATGAGCGCTTCCGCAGCATCAAAATTGCCGATCTCAAGCGCTAGAGGGCAAGCGCCGAAGGCAATCGCATAGAGAAGAGAAAAATCGTGTCCAAGTGCCGTCGCATGATCGAAGGCGTGTTTGCCGACCGCGGCTGCCTGGTCCGGAAAACCCAACAACCAAAGCGTTTGGCTGTAGTACGTTCGGGCAGCCACATGTTGATCAAACTGATATCGCAGGGCGTGCATTTGCCCTGGCGGCGCGACGTAGCCTGCCAGCATTTTTTCCAGATGTCGCCGGGCGCCGGCTTGGTCCCCTAGAATGTGCCGCGTCACTCCCAAAATCCGCTCTCCGACGAAACGATCAGCGACATCGATAGCGCCATCAGGCAGGTTGACGAATTTTTCGGCGATCTGCAGTGCACCGGGGAAATCGCCTCTTAGGTATCGCCCTATCCAGAGACCCCATAAGCTCCTCAGCTGATATTCGTTGTCGTCCAGTTCTTCAGCCAATCGGGATACACGCAACCACGCATCGTCGATGATCGCAGCGTCCCCGGTCGATTCCATATGCGCAACCGCCAAAGTGAAGAAGAGGCGGAGCTCCCGGCGCGCGTCACGACCCAGCTTTTCGTCGATTTGGAAAACCGCTTGCTCTGTCCGCTCCCGACATTCGTCTATGAGCATATGATGAATCCAGACCGGTGCGGCAGCGGCCGTGAGGTCGAGCGCTAGCAGCGAATCACCAGACTTGCCATGCGCCCAGTCGAGGGCAACGCGGATCTCATCGATCGGCCGACCATTAGTGGCAACCGATGCTTCGGTCAGATTGTTGCTTCCTGCCCCTTTCAGGGACCGAACGAGCTTGGAGGCAGACGCATTTTCGCTCTTCCGGAAACCGGACAGCTCGACCCCAATCCGCTCGAATAAAGTTAAATGATAGACAGCATGACGGCGAGCAACGAGGTTTGCATCATCGCTTCTGGCCAACTTTTCCTGCACATACCCGCGGGTGGTATCCAGCAATCGGTATAGCGGGATGGCGAGACGAGCGTTCGCTGTCAGAAGTGACTTGGCGGCAAGACTGGCAACGGACTCGATCACCTGCGAATCGTCCAAATCATCTCCGGCCGCGATCGCGAAGGCAGCCTCGATCGTAAACGGCCCAACGAAAACAGATAGTCGGCGCAGGATAATCTGCTCAAGCTCCGGCAAAAGATCGTAGCTCCAGTCGAGCGTTGCAGCCAGAGTCTGGTGTCGCGGCAACGCCGTTCGCCGGCCTCGCCAGAGCTCGAACTTGTGGTCGAGGAGCCGCAAAACGTCATGGACTCCGTAAGCGCCCACACGACCAGCTGCGAGTTCGATTGCGAGGGGGATTCCGTCGAGCTTTCGGCAGATCTCGGCCACGACCGGTGCATCGAAGTCGTTGAGTATGAACTGAGGCTGACTTGCTGTAACGCGTTCGACAAAAAGCTGTACTGCAGCGTATGCCATCGCCTCTCGTGCATTGGGACCCTCAGGCGGAAACTCGAGGGGAGCTATCCAATGAACGTGCTCGCCTCTGACCCGCAAGGTTTCACGGCTTGTTGCCAAGATGTAAACTTGCGGCGTTTCCTCGAAGATGGTTTCTGCCAGCGCAGAAGCCGCCTCAATCACACGCTCGCAGCTATCGAGCACCAGCAAAACTCGGATGTCTCGCAGTGCGGCCAGAAGGCCGGGGATAGGATCGCGATCGTCAACGGCAAGTCCGAGCGCCGAGCCGATCGTACCCGCCACGAGATGCGGATCAGAAAGTGAGCCCAGGTCAATAAGGTGAACCAGATCGGCAAACTCTGTAGTGAGTTGGTGGCCGACAGATATTGCCAGAGTTGTTTTTCCGATCCCGCCCGGACCGACAATGGACACGAATCGTTCGGCCATAAGATGCGAGGAGATCGCTTGCACGGCGTCGTCCCTGCCAATCATCCTGCCAAGGCGATTCGGAAATGTTGAGCGTCGACCCGATTTTGCGATTTCAGCAACAGGCTTGAGCGTTCGTGAGACAGGCGCCACGAAGCTATACCCTTGTCCTGGCACGGTCGTGACATACGTCGCTCCGGCCTCTCCATCGCCGAGCACCTTGCGCAAGCCCGCCATATGAAATCTAAGGCTACCCTCGTCGACGGTGACGCCGGCCCAAACCCGAGCTAGCAGAGTCTTCTTGCTGACAACTTCGCCAGCATGCTCGACAAGAACTGTAAGGATGTCCAAGCTACGGGCGCCCAACTGAAGTGGTACACCCGATTTTTCTAGACGTCTCCGCTCCGGGATTAATTCAAAGGGCCCAAAAGAAAAACTTTCTTTCGCGAGCCGATCTTCATTGACGACCGAGCCCACCATCATCATGCGTCCAACTGGTTGTGCCGCGCGAGCTACCTTGCCATGGTTGCCACTGAAATCAATGGACTGGTGAAGGCGGCGGAACTCAGCAGAGCATGTTCGCCCCTCTGTCGCGCACATGTGGCGGCCAGCGGACATCGCTCAGTCCGCACCAATAAATCTCGATTTTATGAGTACAGGGCCTACTCTGCGCTAATGAACGCCGCTTCCATGGCCTTCCGCGTCCTGATCGTCTCGTTGCCCGCGTCGAACTCGACATCGCTCCAGCGCACGATCTCGCCATGGGCGACGTCGTGCTTCAGCCTCACGCGATGCGCCAGCCCGATAGGCAGCGCACCGGCCTTGAGGCTCGCGGCCGCCGGCAACAGCTTGCCCCACACCGTGTAGCCGCCTTCGCCGTCCAACATCTCGCCGGCGCGCAGATTGCGTTTTGCCACGGCGGCGACGTCGCCGCGGAAACCATGGGGCTGCCCGGTCGGCTCGCCCCGCAGCGCGGCCGACAGCACCGAGATGTTCAGCTCGAGGCCGATCAAATGGTAGGGCTTGTACATCGCCGCGTACCGTCCGCTGCCGTCGGTCTTGAGGCCGTATTGCCTGAAGCAGTCGGCGGCGTAGTCGTTCGGCGCCTCCAGCACGACGTAGACGCCCCAGCGCAGATCGCGAAACACCGGCCTTCCATCGCGCTCGAGCGAGGAGACCACCTCCACGACGCCCGATCGCTCCAGCACGCCGCCCTTGCTGCCCGGCCGCATGATATGCGGCAGGTCGTCGACGCCGCAGGGTGGAAACAGCAGGCCCTCCGCAGGCACGTCCAGTCCGCAGGCGTTCGCAATCGCGGCCATCTCGATCGCCGATTTGGTACCGTCGAGGAACGAGTTGAACATCTGCGGATTCATCCCGGCCGATTGCGCCTCGCCCGCGGTCAACCCGTAATGCTGCCAGACGCTGTCGGGCGTCACGTCGTGATAGGCCGGCAGATATTTTGTGCCTTTGCCGGCGGCAACCACATGAAAACCGGTGGCGCGCGCCCAATCCACCATTTCCGCGGTCAGCGCCGGCTGGTCGCCATAGGCGAGCGAGTAGACCACGCCGGCCTTGCGGGCTTCCTGGGCGAGCAGCGGACCGGCAAGCACGTCGGCCTCGACATTGACCATCACGATATGCTTGCCGGCCGCGATCGCCGCGCGGGCGTGTTTGATGCCGACGGCGGGATTGCCGGTCGCCTCCACCACCACGTCCATCGCGCCGCCGGCGATGGCGCGCGCGCCATCATCGGTGAAGACGGTGGCGGCGATCCGCTCGGCGCTCCAGCCCACCGTGCGGCAGGCCTCGCGCGCGCGGTCGCGATCGATGTCGACGATGATGGGTACCTCCAGCCCCGTCGTGTGCGGCACCTGCGCCAGGAACATCGAGCCGAATTTGCCGGCGCCGATCAGCGCCACACGGACGGGCTTGCCGGCGGCAGCGCGGGCCTGGAGGAGGCGGAAGAGGTTCATGTTGTTACCCGATCAAGTATGGTGGTCCGGACGCGGTGCAGCGCCATAAGCGCGTTCACGCGCGTCTTCGACGCACTATGGCGCTACTCCGCAGAGCCGGCACCCAGAAAGAAAACTATCCGTGTGGTATGGGCCCGGCTCTGCAGCGCACCGCTTCGCGCTGCGCTGCGTCCGGGGCACGAGAGTGTCCTACTCCGCCGCCTGCCGCGGCGCACGGGCGAGCCGCACCAGTGCGTCGTCCTCCACCGTCTTGATCGGCGCAAAATCGCGATGCGCGATGTACTCCGGCCGCGTCGGGGTACGGATGTAATTCGAAACCGCGTTCAGCGTCAGGTACACGATCTTGCGCGGATAGGGCGTGATGTTGCCGGCCGAGCCGTGCACGAGATTGCCGTGGAACATCAGCATGCCGCCGGGCTTTCCCGTCGGCGCAACGATGCCGCCCTGCTTGACCAGCCGCGTCACGGTCTCCTCGTCCAGCGTCCACAGCGGATAGGAGGTCGTCGCGAGGTCATGCGAGGCCTTGAGGTCGCCGGCGTTCTGGCTCTGCGGTACCAGCATCAGCGGGCCGTTGATCGGCATCACCTCGTCCAGGAAGATCGCGATGTTCATCGCGCGCGGCTCGGGCATGCCGTCGTCGCGCTTCCAGGTGCCGTAATCCTGGTGCCATTGCCAGACATCGCCGGTGAAGGCGGATTTCGCGTTGATCTTGAACTGGTGCATGTAGACCTGCTCGCCGAACAGCTGCTCGACCGGGCCGATCATGCGCGGATGAGCACCCAGAATGCCGAACGCCTCGTTGTAGAGATGCGCGGCAAAGGCGGTGCGTGGCGCGCCGCTCTTCTCGCGCCAGACTTCCGGCCGGTTCGTGTCATAGATGCCGACCGCCTCGCGCGCGAGGAGATCGACCTCCTCCGGACTGAACAGTTCGGGCAGGAACAGCCAGCCCTCGTGGTGGAAGAACTCCAATTGCTCCTGGGACAGTTTCACGGCGCGTCCTCCTGTTTTGATTTGTTGTCGCTCGTCTTGGCCGGCCATCCACGTCTTGGCAGTGGCGGTCGCTACGCCGCCGCCTCTTCCGTCGCCCTCAATCTCTCCTCAGTCATCCGTCCCGCCGTCTGCGCGTGCGCAAGCGCCGCACGTTCGGCCGCCTTCGCATCTCCTGCGAGAATATGTCCGGCAATGTCGGCATGCTCGGCCCAGGCGCTGCCGCGATAATCGAGCTCCGACAGCACCGTCGCCATCGAGCGGCGCATATGGGGCCATTGCGGCGTAATCGTCTCCTCGATCACGGGATTGCCGGCGAGCCGATAGATCGCGCGATGAAACGCGACGTCGAGCGCGATCAGCTCGGCGAGCGTGGTCTTGCCATCGATCCCGCGTCCGGCGGCGAGCGCCGCCTCCAGCCGCGCGCGTCCCGCCGCATCGCCTGCGCGCTCCGCTGCCAGCCGCGCCGCCAAGGCATCGATTGCGCCGCGCACCTCGTAGAGCTGGCGGATGCGTGCGGGATCGAGCTGGGTGACTTCAAAGCCGCGCCGGCCGCTCTCGGCGACAAGTCCCTGCCGGTGCAACAGGTGCAGCGCATGCGACACCGGCTGGCGCGATACGCCGAGCCTGTCGGCGAGCTCGTTCTGCCGGATGCGCTGGCCGGGCTGCAGCGTGCGGTCGGAGATCGCCTCCAGGATCCGCGCATAGACCTGGTCGATCAAGTTCGGAAGCGGGTCGAGAGGGATCACGCCGGCAGCTCCGAGACCATGAGAGGGAATACGGAATTCCGTATTCAAGGATACGGCGAGGGGATAAGGGCGTCAAGCGCGGCCAAGGGGGCGTCCAGCCTCATTTCGCGCCACCTAAGTCATTGATATTGCTGGGCTCAGCTACTGTGCATGGGGTTGTTTTTGAGGAAAAAAGAGTGTGAGGCCACTTACTCCGCCAAAAACGCGTCCACCGCCTCGCCGAACTCCAGGGGCGCCTGCTCGAACATCCAGTGGCCGGCATTGGGGATCACGGCTGTCTTCGCCCCGGTGATGTGCTCGGCCAGCACACGCCACATCACCGACAGGCTCCCTGTCGTCGCCCCGCCGCCGATCAGGAGTGTCGGGGTCGTGATCGCCTGCGCGTCCGCGAGCGTGTAGGGCCTGCGCTGCTCGTTGATCTGGCCGAGGAAGGTGATCGCGTTGTCGCGCAATTGCTGCTTCGCCGCCGCCGGCACGCGCCGCCACGAGCCGTCGCCTTCGATGCCTTCGTAGAAGTTCTGCAGCGCGCCCTCGATGTCGCCGGCGCGGATCATCTCGACCGAGCGCGCCGTGCGCGCCGCCAGCGGCGGGTGCGCGGGCGTGCCTGCGGGCACCGGCAGGCTCGCATCGAGATCGCCGCCGGGTTCTGCAAGCACCAGCTTTCGCAACAGATCGGGCCGCGCCTGCGCCACGCGAAAGGCGATGTGACCGCCGCGCGAATGGCCCATCAGATCGACCGGCGCGGGTTCGACCTGCTCGATGAAAGCGATCACGTCAGCGACGTGCTGGGCCATCTTGTAATCGTCGCCGACGGCATCCCAATGTTCGGGAAAGAAATGCCGCAGGCTGACCGAGATCACGCGATGCGATTTCGACAGCGGACCGAGCACGGAGTACCAGGTGCGGAAATCGCCGAGCGTGCCGTGCACGCAGACCAGCGGCGGCCCCTCGCCCACTTCGAGATAGGCCATGTCGTAACCATTGACGCGAAGTGTCTGCATGATCAGCCCGCCAGAAAATCCAGCACCAGTTCGGAGAATTTCTGCGGCGCCTGCTCGAACATCGGGTGCGTTGCGTTTGGGATGACCGCCGTCCTGGAATACGACACATGCGCCGCGAGCGCATGCAGCACTTTCGGCAGCAGGCCCTTGGTCCGCGCGCCCAGGATGAACAGCGTCGGCATCCTGATGGACTCCGCGTCGGCCCTCGAGAACGGCGGGCGGTTGTCGCGGACCTGGCCGATCAGCGTGAAGGCGTTGTCACGCAGATTCTGCTTCACCAGGGCCGGCAGCCGCGGCCAGGTGCCGGGCCCTTCCAGCGTGTCGACGAAGACTGCAAGGCCGCCGTCGATGTCGCCGGCCGCGATCTTCTCGGCCGAGGCCGTGAACCGCGCCAGCAACGGCGAGGGGCCGCCGGCATAGTCTGGATCGAGGCTCGCGTCGAGCTCCCCGCCGGGCTCGGCCAGCACCAGCCGCCGGAGCAGGTCCGGCCGCCGCTGCGCCACGCGGAAGCAGATGTGCCCGCCGCGGGAATGGCCCATCAAATCAACCGGGCCGAGGTCGAGCTCCTCGATGAAGGCGATGACGTCGTCGACATGCTGGGCGATCGAATAGGTGTCGCCAACGCCATCCCAGCGATCGGGGAAGAAGTGCCGCAGGCTGACGGCCATCAGCCGGTGCCGCTGGGACAGCGGACCGAGCACGCAGCCCCAGACACGAAAGTCGTTGAGCGAACCATGCACGCAGACCAGCGGCGGCCGCCCTCGGTCTTCGCCCACGTCGAGATAGGGCATGTCGTATCCGTTGACGTGGAGGCTTTGCATTCTGGGCTCGCAAACAGGGAAGGCGGAACTCCTGTGCAAGATTCCCGGAAACCGGGTGGATCGCAACTATTTCCAAGTCTAGATTTGAGCTCAGTTCACATTGGGGCATGCGAGGGGAACGCAAGCCAAGGACGAAGTTATGACCGACCAGCATTTTGCCCTCTTCGACAGCAAGATCGGCCTTTGCGCCATTGCCTGGGGTCCGCGCGGCATCAACGGCACGCAACTGCCGATGGGCGGTGAGCAGAAGATCCGCACCCGCATCAGCCAGCGCCATGCCGATGCCAGCGAAGCCGCGCCGACCGCCGAAGTACAGCAGGCGATCGACCGCATCACAAAACTGCTCGCGGGCGAGCCGGATGACCTCACCGACATCCCGCTCGATCTCGATGGCGTGCCCGACTTCAACCGCGGGGTCTACGCGATCGCCCGCACCATTCCGCCGGGCAAGACCGTCACCTATGGCGACATCGCCAAGCAACTCGGCGGTGTCGAGCTGTCGCGCGACGTGGGCCAGGCGCTCGGCCGCAACCCGTGCCCGATCGTCGTGCCCTGCCATCGCGTGCTGGCGGCCGGCAACAAGCCCGGCGGCTTCTCCGCGAATGGCGGCGTGGTGACGAAGCTGAAGATGCTGGAGATCGAAGGCGCGCTGGTGAACCACACGCCGAGCTTGTTTGATTGAGGCGATGACGCCGCTGGCTAGATCTTCGCCGCCGCCATCGGCCAATATTTGTCGCGCAAATGCGGCTTCACCAGCTTCCCAGTGGGCGTGCGCGGCAGCTCGGCTTCGAAATCGATCGAGCGCGGGCATTTGATCGTCGAGAGGCGGCTCCTGCAATAGGCGATCAGGTCGGCCTCGAGCTCCTTGCCGGCGCGCTTGGGATCGTGCGGCTGCACCACCGCCTTGACCTCTTCGCCCATCTCCTCGTTCGGCACACCGAACACGGCGACGTCGGCGACCTCGGGGTGGGTGATGAGCACGTCCTCGGTCTCCTGCGGGTAAATGTTCACGCCGCCCGAGATGATCATGTAGGACTTGCGGTCGGTGAGAAAGAGAAAGCCATCCCTGTCGAGATAGCCGACGTCGCCGAGCGTCGACCAGCCTTTTGCGTTATAGGCCTTCTTCGTCTTCTCGGGATCGTTGTGATAGGCGAAAACCGGCGCATCGGCGAAATAGACCGTGCCGATCTCGCCCGTCGGCAGCTCCTCATCGTTCTCGTCCAGAATCTTGATCTTGCCGACCACGGCGCGGCCGACGCTGCCGCGGTGCTCCAGCCATTCTTTCGAGTTGCAGACGGTGACGCCGTTGCCTTCGGAGCCCGCGTAATATTCGATCAGGATCGGCCCCCACCATTCGATCATCTTGGCCTTGACCTCGACCGGGCAGGGGGCGGCGGCGTGGATCGCGCCCTTCAGTGTCGAGACTTCGTAGCGGTTACGGACCTCGTTCGGCAGCTTCAGCATGCGCACGAACATGGTCGGCACCAGCTGCGCCTGGGTCACCTTGTACTTTTCGACCAGTTTCAGGAAATCTTCGGCGTCAAAGTGCTCCATGATGATGGAGGTGCCGCCGAGCAGGACAGCCATCATGTTGAAGCGCAAGGGAGCGGCGTGATAGAGCGGTGCCGGTGAGAGATAAATAGTCTCGGCGTTCATGCCGCACATGCTGGCGCAGAGCACGCGCAGAAACGCGTTCGGCTCGTCGATCGGCTTGCCCTCGAAAGCCTTCTTGATACCCTTGGGCCGGCCCGTGGTGCCCGACGAATACAGCATGTCATAGCCGGCAACCTCGTCGGCAATCGGGGTTGTCGGCTGTGCGGCGGCTTCCTTGTCGTAGGAGCGGAAGCCGGCTTGCGGCTCGTCCATCATGTAGAAGACCGGCTCGCCGGGCGCACCCTTGATCAGCGTCTTGATCTGGTCGGCACATTTCGGTGTCGTGATCACGACCTTGGCGCCGCAATCGGCGATGATGTAGTCGATCTCGTCCTGCTTTAAATAGCGGCTGATCGCGGTGTAATAGAGCCCGCTGCGTTGCGCAGCCCAGCAGATCTCCATAAAGGCGAGGCGGTTCTCCATCAGCAGCGCGATGTGGTCGCCGGCCTTCAGCCCGAGCGAGCGGAACAGGTGCGCGCCCTGGTTCGAGAGCTCGTCGAGCTCGCGATAGGTAATCGCCTTGCCGGTCCCGGCCATTTGATAGGCGATCTTGTCGGGTGTGGCGCGGGCGTGGATGGAGGGGTGTGTCATGTCTCTGTTTACGCGGCTGGGAGTAACGTTCCCCGGATATCCGGGGTCCATTGTGAGGCATGGGTCCCGGCTCTGCGCCGCAGCGTTTCACGCTGCAGCGCGTCCGGGACACGAGAGGGCTTACAGCCGCTCCACGATCGTCACATTCGCCATGCCGCCGCCTTCGCACATGGTCTGCAGGCCATAGCGTTTGCCGCGCTGATGCAAGGCATGCACCAGCGTCGTCATCAGCTTGGTGCCGGAGCCGCCGAGCGGATGGCCGAGCGCGATGGCGCCGCCATTGACATTGAGACGTTCCGAATCGGCGCCGGTGGTCTTCAGCCACGCGGTCGGCACCGAGGCAAAGGCCTCGTTGACCTCGAACAGGTCGATGTCGTCGATCGCCATGCCGGCCTTCTCCAGCGCGCGCTTGGTGGCGTGCAGCGGTGCGTCGAGCATGATCACGGGATCGCCACCCATCATGGTCATGTGGTGGACGCGCGCCAGCGGCTTCACGCCGAGCTGCTTCAGGCCACGCTCGTTCACCACCATCACGCCGGAAGCGCCGTCGCAGATCTGGCTGGCGCTGGCCGCGGAGAGCTTGCCATTCTCGGCGATCAGCTTGACGCCCTTGATGCCGTCGAGTGTGGCGTCGAAGCGGATGCCCTCGTCGATGTGGTGGGTGTCCTTGGAGCCGTCGGCGCGGGTGATCTCAAGCGGCACGATCTCCGTCTTGAAACGGCCGGCCTGCGTCGCCGCGATCGCGCGCTGATGACTGTTGTAGGAGTACTCGTCGAGCTCATCCTTGGAGAGGCCGTACTTCTCGGCCATCATCTCGGCGCCGGTGAACTGGCTGAACACGATGTTGGGATAACGCTGCTCGATACCCGGGCTCTTGTAATTGCCAAAGCCGTTCTTGGCGGGAAGCTGCGACGACAGGCCCATCGGCACGCGCGTCATCGATTCCACGCCGGCGGCGATCACCACGTCCATCGCGCCCGACATAACGGCCTGCGCAGCAAAATGCAGCGCCTGCTGCGACGAGCCGCATTGGCGGTCGATCGAGGTGCCCGGCACGCTCTCCGGCAGTTTCGAGGCCATGATGGCGTTGCGCGCCACGTTGTTGGACTGCTCGCCGACCTGCATGACGCAGCCCATGATCACATCCTCGACCAGCGCGGGATCGACCTTGGTGCGGTCGACCAACTCGTCCAGCACCTTCGCGGCGAGATCGGCCGGATGCCATCCGGCGAGGCGGCCCCCCTTGCGCCCACCGGCGGTACGCGCAGCGGCGACGATATAAGCCTCGGCCATGTCGGTTTCTCCCTGGATTATTTTGAACGGTTGGTTGTCGGGGCGGGATTTAAGGGGCGACCGGTTGTTTAGTCAATCGATCAATTAACTCTTGTGGGGAGGCGCTGCTTGGGCTTATCTGCGGCCGCTCTTCCGCCAAAATCAGGGATCTCCGTGACTACCAGCGTACCGAACAGGCTCCCCAGCGGAAAGAATTCCACGGCAGAGAAATTGCTCGTGGCCGCGAGCGAGCTGATGATCGAACGCTCCTCGATCGAGATTTCCCTGAGCGACATCGCCCAGAAGTCCGGCGCCAACGCCGCGCTGGTCAAATATCACTTCGGCAACAAGGACGGCCTGCTGCTGGCGCTGCTCGAGCGCGACGCAGGAACGGAACTGTCCAACCTGGAATATCTGCTGGCGCAGCCGATCACGCCGACCGCGAAGCTGAAGCTGCACATCGGCGGCATCATCCGCGCCTATCACCGGTTTCCCTACATGAACCGGTTGATTCACTATCTGCTGCACGAGAGCGTCGCGGGCTCCGCGGACGAAGTCTCGAAATTCTTCGTCGCACCGCTGCTGGATTTCCATCGCCGCCTGCTCGCCGAAGGTGTCAGTCAGGGCGAATTCCGCGCCACCGATCCCGTGCTGTTCTACACCAGCCTGATCGGCGCCTGCGATCATTTGTTCTTCGGCCGGCACGCGATGTCACGCGCGACCGGCGTCGGCCCGGTCACCGACGACGTCTGCCGGCAATATATCAAGCACATGGAAACGCTGATCTGCGGCGGCATTCTCACGAATATCGAGGAAGCCGCCGCGGCCGGATGATCCGGCCAGAACGCAGAAGTCTAGAGAAGAAACGCCCAAGGAAAAGGTTCGAGGAAAGGTACAAGCGATGCAGTTGAAAGACGTAGCCGTTCTCATCACCGGCGGCGGGTCGGGCCTTGGTGCCGCGACCGCCCGCGCCATGGCCGCCAAGGGCGCCAAGATCGGCGTGATCGACCAGAGCAAGGAAAACGCCGAGAAGGTCGCCGCCGAAGTGAAGGGCATCGCGCTTCATGCCGACGTCACCAGCGAGGAGCAGATCAAGGCGGCGATCGCCAATGCGGAAGCCGCGCACGGCGTCGCGCGCGTGCTGATGAACTGCGCCGGCATCGGCGGCTCGCAGCGCATCGTCGGCCGCGATGGAGTCTACCCGCTGGAAAAGTTCGCGCGCATCATCAACGTCAATTTGATCGGCACGTTCAACTGCCTGCGTCTGTTCGCCGAGCGCTTGGTCACGATCGAGCCGGTCGGTGAAGAGCGCGGCGTCATCGTCAACACTGCTTCGGTCGCGGCTTACGAAGGCCAGATCGGCCAGATCGCCTATGCAGCGTCGAAGGGCGGCGTCGTCGGTCTCACGCTGCCGGCCGCGCGCGACCTCGCGAGCCAGAAGATCCGCGTCAACACCATCGCCCCCGGGCTATTCCTGACGCCGCTGCTGATGGGCTTGAACGAAGAGGCCCGCAAGAGCCTCGGTGCCCAGGTGCCGCATCCCGCGCGTCTCGGCGACGCCAATGAATACGGGTCGCTGGCCGTGCACATCGTCGAGAACCCAATGCTCAATGGCGAAACCATTCGCCTCGACGGCGCGATCCGCATGGCGCCGCGGTAGAGCTCTTTTTCCTTCTCCCCTTGTGGGAGAAGGTGGCGCGCTCCTGAGCGCGCCGGATGAGGGGTTCTCTCCACGATCTCACCTGTGGAGGCAGACCCCTCACCCGAGCGAATGCGCGGCGCGTGACGTACATGCCCTCTCCCACAAGGGAGAGGGCGCAGTAATCGGCACCATCGTTGCGGATGAAGGAAGTCGCGCGCATGTCCCAACCGCTGCTGATCGAGCACAATGACGGCGTCGACACCGTGACGCTCAATCGTCCTGAACACCTCAACGCGCTCGATCCTGCGTTGATCGACGCGCTCAACGTCTACTTCCAAGGCCTTCAGCGCAACCGCGACACGCGCGTCGTGGTGTTGAAGGGCGCCGGCAAGAATTTCTGTGCGGGCCTCGACCTCAAGGCGGCGATGGCGCGCCGTGCCGGCCAGCAGGAGCCGCCTGATGTCACCGAGTCGCTGGATTCGCAGCGGCGCATCGCCGACATCGTGATGCTGATGCGGCGCTGTCCGCAGCCGATCCTCGCGCTGGTACAGGGCGCGGCGGCCGGCGGCGGCTTTGCGCTGGCGCTCGCCTCCGACATCCGCATTGCGACGAGATCGGCGCGGATGAACTGCGCCTTCATCAAGCTCGGCCTTGGCGGCTGCGACATTGGCACCAGTTATTTTCTTCCACGCCTTGTCGGTGTCACCGTGGCATCGGAGCTGATCCTCACGGGACGCTTCATCGGCGCCGAGCGGGCGCTCGCGGTCGGGCTGGTCTCCGAGGTCGTCGACGAGGACAAGCTCGATGAGGCCGCCGAACCCTATGTCGACGCGATGATCACGGCCTCGCCCGTGGGCCTACGCCTGTCCAAAGAATGTCTCAACATGAGCGTCGATGCCGGATCGCTGGAAGCCGTAATCGCGATGGAGGATCGCAACCAGGTCCTGTGCAGCCGCTCCGAGGAATTTTCGGAAGGCATCAGGGCCTTCCTTGAGAAGCGAAAGCCTGTCTATATCAGGCGCTGACAATGAAGATCCGTAAAGGACGAGAAATTCCGGGAGACGCACTATGAGTGGAAGCGCGGCGGCGGTGATGACGAAACCCGCCTTTCGCAAGGTCAAGTGGCTTGGGCGCGACATCGACGTCGAGCGCCGCGACGACGGCACGGTGGTGCTGAAGTCGCGCATCCCGCTGCAGACCTACGAGAAGCATATTCCGGCTTCGCTGGCAAAATGGGCGAAGGAAGCGCCAGAGCGGATCTGGCTTGCCCAGCGCGGTGGCCCGAACCGCGAATGGCGCAAATTGTCCTATGGCGAAGCCAAGCGCATCGTGGATGCGCTGACGCAAGGCCTGCTTAACCTTGCGCTCGACGGCCGCCCGGTCACAATCCTCTCCGGCAATTCGATCGAGCACGCGCTGATGACGCAGGCCGCGATGCAGGCGCGCGTGCCGGCCGCGCCGGTCTCGCCGGCCTACTCCTTGATGAGCCATGATCACGTCAAGCTGAAATACCTGTTCGACCTGATCAAGCCCGGCGTGGTGATGGTGCAGGACGGCCCGACCTTCGAGAAGGCGCTGAAAGCGCTCGATCTCACCGGCGTCACCATCGTTCACGTCTTGCGGCCCTGCGATGGCATCGAGAGCGTCAGTTTTGCCGAGCTCGCGGCGACAGCTGTGACTGCCGATGTCGAAGCGTCGATCGCGAAGATCACGCCTGAGACCGTCGGCAAACTGCTGTTCACGTCAGGCTCGACCGGCATGCCCAAGGCCGTCATCAACACGCAAGCGATGATGTGCGCCAATGCGGCCATGATGATGCAGGTGCGGCCACGCGATCCCGGCGGTCCGATCTCGACCATGCTGGACTGGATGCCCTGGAACCACACCATGGGCGGCAATGCGGCGTTCCACCCGATCCTGGTCGATGGCGGCACGCTCTATATCGATGACGGCCGTCCGATGCCGGGGCAGTTCGAGGAGACTCTCCGGAATCTGCGCGAGATCTCGCCGACCTATTACGCCAACGTCCCCGCCGGCTATGCCGCGCTCGCCGCCGCCATGGAGAAGGACGAGGCGCTGTGCCGCTCCTTCTTCAAGAATCTCTCGATCATGGCCTATGGCGGCGCGCGGCTGCCTGATGACCTCTACGACCGCATGCAGGCTCTCGCCGTGAAGACCACCGGCGAGCGCATCGTGTTCTACACCGGCTGGGGCTCGACCGAGACCGCGCCGACATCGACCGGTACCTATTGGGACACCGAGCGCGTCGGCCTGATCGGCCTGCCGTTCCCCGGCGTCGAGTTGAAGATGGTGCCGTTCGGCTCGAAATACGAGCTGCGTCTGCGCGGCGTCAACGTCACGCCGGGCTATTTCGGCCAGCCTGACCTGACGAAGAAGATGTTCGACGAGGAAGGTTTTTATTGCATCGGCGACGCCGGAATCTTCGTCGACGACACCGATCCGGTGAAGGGCATCATCTTTGCCGGCCGGGTGGTCGAAGATTTCAAGCTGACCACCGGCACCTTCGTCCATGTCGGCTCGCTGCGCACCGATGCGATCGCCGCCGCGACGCCCGTCGTGCATGATGCCCTGGTCGCGGGGCAGGATCGCGCCTTCATCGGCTTGCTGGCCTGGCCGAACCTGCATGCCTGCCGTCAACTCGTCGGCAAGCCTGATCTCAGCTTCGAGGATGCAGTGACGCATCCCGAGGTGATCGCTTGCTTCAGGCGCGGGCTGGAAGCTCACAACCGGGAGTGCGAAGGCGCCAGCAGCCGCATCATCGCGCGCGCCATGCTGATGGCGGAACCGCCTTCGATCGACGGCAACGAGCTCACCGACAAGGGCTACATCAACCAGCGCGCCGGCCTGGAACGTCGTGCCGCGCTGGTGGGGCGGCTCTATGCTGACAAGCCTGACCAGGACGTCATCATTCTCAAGTAATCGACATCAGCAACACGGATACGCGCCATGAATTTCGATTTCTCCGACGACCAGAAGCAGCTCCGCGATCAGGCGCGCAAATTCCTCACCGAGAAGTGCCCACCCAAGGCAGTGCGCGCAGTCCTCGACGGCAAGGTGCCGTACGACAAGGAGCTGTGGAAAGGCCTCGCCGAGATGGGTTTTCTCGGCGTCGCCATTCCCGAGGATTTTGGTGGCGCCGGCGCCGGTCATCTCGAACTTTGCGTGATCGCCGAAGAGATGGGCCGGGCGAACGCACCGGTGCCGTTCTCCTCGACTGTTTACCTGGCTGCCGAAGCGCTGCTGATCGCGGGCAGTGACGCGCAGAAGAAAAAATGGTTGCCGGCCATTGCCTCGGGCGAGGCGATCGGCACGCTGGCGCTGTTCGAGGGCAAGGGCAATCCGTCACCGAAGAACGTCAAGCTCACGGCTGCGAATGGCGTGCTCAACGGGGTCAAGAAGCCGGTCGCCGATGGTACGATCGCCGACTTCGCGGTGGTGGCGGCACGCACGGGATCGAGCGGACGCGACGGCGACATCTCCTTGTTCATTGTCGATCTCAGGGCCGGCGGAGTCGAGGTGAAAAGCCTGACCAATCTCGATCCGACCCGCGGGCAGGCGGAGATCACTTTCAGGGATTGCAAGGCCGAGCCCCTGGGCGCGGCCGGCGAAGGCTGGAGCATCTTGACTCAAGTGCTCGATCGCGCTGCGGTGCTCTGCGCATTCGAGCAGGTGGGCGGCTCCGACCGCGCGCTGGAGATGGGCCGCGACTACGCGCTCGACCGCATCGCCTTCGGGCGACAGATCGGCTCGTTCCAGGCCGTCAAGCACATGCTGGCGGACATGTACGTGTCGGCAACGCTGGCGCGTTCCAACAGCTATTACGGCGCCTGGGCGCTCTCGACCAACGCCGCGGAGCTGCCGGAAGCCGCCGCCGCGGCCCGCATCAGCGCGACGCAGGCGTTCCAGCACTGCGCCAAGAACAACATCCAGGTTCACGGCGGCATGGGTTTCACCTGGGAGTTCGACTGCCACATGTACTACCGCCGCGCCAACGCGATGGCGCTCGGGCTCGGCAGCCTGTCCTATTGGGAAGACCAGTTGATCGACCGCATGCGCAAGAAGAACGCGGCGTAGGCGAAAGGCAACGTCATGAACTTCGACGACACTCTGCAAGAAGCCGAATTTCGCGCCACGGCTCGCGCCTGGATCGCGGCAAATGCGCCCAAGCAGTACGAGGAGGAGCTTCGCAAGTCCTCGCTCGGCCGCACGCAATTGAAGAACGCCAACATTCTGGAAGTGGCAAAGGCCTGGCAGAAGAAGAAGGCAGATGCCGGCTGGGCCTGCCTGCATTGGCCGAAGGAGTATGGTGGCCGCGGTTCGTCGCCGATCGAACGTGTGATCTGGCAGCAGGAAGAAGGGCCGTTCGGCCAGCTATCCCGCATGTTCATCATCGGCCACGGCATGTGCGGGCCGACCATGATGGCGTTCGCGCGCGAGGAGCATAAGCGCGCCTATTTGCCGCCACTCGCCTCCGGCGAAAAGGTCTGGTGCCAGCTGTTCTCCGAGCCCGCCGGCGGCTCCGACGTTGCGGGCCTACGCACGCGCGCCGAGAAGGATGGCGATGACTGGGTGATCAACGGCCAGAAGATCTGGACGTCGGGCGCGCACTATTCCGATTACGGCATTCTGCTCACCCGCACCGATCCGACCGTGCCCAAGCACAAGGGCCTTACCATGTTCTTCCTGGACATGAAGAGCCCTGGCGTCGAGGTGCGGCCGATCAAGCAGGCGAGCGGCGCTTCCGACTTCAACGAAGTCTATTTCACCAACGTCCGCATTCCCGATCACCAGCGCCTCGGCGAGGTCGGTGACGGCTGGAACGTCTCGCTGACCACGCTGATGAACGAGCGCAGCGCGATCGGCGCGGCCGTCTCGACCGGCTTCCCCGAGCTGTTCGAATATTGCTCCAGCCTGATGCTGGACGATGGCCCGGCAATCGAGGACCGCGCGGTGCGCGCGAAGCTGGCGAGCTGGGCGGCGAAAGCGAGCGGACTGAAATACACCAGCATGCGCGCGATCTCGGCGCTGTCGAAGGGCGAGCGTCCGGGACCGGAGAACTCCATTGGCAAGCTGGTCGCGGGCTCCATGATCCAGGATGTCGCGACCTATGCGCTGGATCTGCAAGGCGCTGCCGGTGTGATCAGCGGTGCCGAAGATTCCGAACTCGCCGGCCGCTTCCAGGCGATGCTGCTGCGCGCGCCGGGAACCCGTGTCGAAGGCGGCACTGACGAGATCATGCGCAACATCATCGCCGAGCGGGTGCTGGGCCTGCCCGGCGACATCCGTGTCGACAAGGACGTGCCGTTCAACAGGATCCTGACGAAGGGAAGAGGCTGATGATCCTCATCCTGAGGAGCCGCGGAGCGCGGCGTCTCGAAGGATGCAGGCCCAACGGGGGCCTCGTGGGTCGAGACGGCGCTGCGCGCCACTCACCATGAGGGACTAAGACAGAGCAAGAACGAAGAGGTCCGCCATGAATTTCGACGACACCCCGCAGGAAGCCGCCTTCCGCGAGACCGCGCGCAAATGGGTTGAGGCCAACGCGCCGAAGGAGTTTTTGGCTGAGCTGTCAAAATCCTCGCTCGGCCGCATCCGGCTGGCCAACCACGACATCGTCGATGTCGGCAAGGCCTGGCAGAAGAAGAAGGCCGAAGGCAATTGGGCCTGCCTGCATTGGCCCAAGGAATATGGCGGCCGCGGTGCGACGCCGATCGAGCGCGTGATCTGGCAGCAGGAGGAAGGCGTCTATGGCAAGCTGACGCAGCCGTTCCAGATCGGCGAGGGCATGTGCGGGCCAACCGTGATGGCTTTTGGCAGCGAGGAGGCCAAGCGGCGCCATTTGCCGAAGCTGGCCGCGGGCGAGGAGATCTGGTGCCAGCTGTTCTCCGAGCCATCAGCGGGCTCTGACGTCGCGGGCTTGCGCACGCGCGCGGAGAAGAAGGGCGACAATTGGGTCGTCAACGGCCAGAAGATCTGGACCTCGGGTGCGCACTATTCCGACTACGGACTTTTGATCGCGCGCACCGATCCCAATGTGCCCAAGCACAAAGGTCTCACCATGTTCTTCCTGGACATGAAGAGCCCCGGCGTCGAGGTGCGCCCGATCAAGCAGGCCAACGGCATGCAGGAGTTCAACGAGGTCTATTTCACCGACGTCGTCATTCCCGACAGCCAGCGTCTTGGCGCCATCGGCGAGGGCTGGAGCGTGTCGCTGACCACGCTGATGAACGAGCGCATGTCGATCGGCTCGCGGCTTGCGACCGGCGTCCCGGAGATGTTCGAGTTCTGCTCCAACCTGATGCTGGAGGATGGCCTCGCCATCGACGATCCCGCCGTGCGCTCAAAACTCGCGAGCTGGGCGGTGAAGTCGAGCGGGCTGAAATACACCAGCTACCGCGCGATCTCGCCGCTGTCCAAGGGCGAGCGGCCGGGACCGGAAAATTCGATCGGCAAGCTCGTCTCCGGCATGATGCTACAGGACATCGCAACCTATGCCATGGACCTCCAGGGCGCGGCCGGCGTTCTCACCGGCACGGACGAGGAGACCGTGCAGGGCCAGTTCCAGCAGATGCTGCTGTCCTCGCCTTCGATGCGCATCGCGGGCGGCACCGACGAGATCTTGCGCAACATCATCGCCGAGCGCGTGCTGGGATTGCCGGGCGACATCCGCGTGGACAAGGACGTGCCGTACAACAAGATTCCGACCAAGGGGCGTTGACATCTCGTGTCCCGGACGCGCGAAGCGCGAGCCGGGACCCAAGAGCCATAATAGACAGGCCACAATGGGCCCCGCCTCAGCGCCGCATCACTTCGTGCTGCGTCGCGTCCGGGGCACGAAAGCGAGCTTAAGCAATGGACGCTGCAGTCAATCATAACAACCGCATCGGCGTGCTCGAAGAGCTGCTCAACGAGCGCTACTCGGTGCGCGCCTTCCTGGCCAAGGAAGTCGATCGCGCGACGATCGAGCACGTGCTGACCACCGCCCAGCGCACGGCGTCCTGGTGCAACAGCCAGCCCTGGCAGGTCGTCATCGCCAGCGGCGAGGCCAAGGAGCGTTTCCGCAAGCTGATCTACAAGGAGGCTTCGGGCGGGCTCGGGGACGACTATGATTTCACGCCGCCGCGCGAATATCTCGGCGCTTATCTCGAACGCCGCCGCGAGAGCGGTTTTCAGCTCTACAACACGCTCGGCATCGCGCGCGGAGACAAGATGGCCTATGCCAAGCAGGCGCTGGAGAACTACAATTTCTTCGGCGCGCCGCATGTGGCCATCATCCATACCGACGAGCCGCTCGGCATCTACGGTGCGATCGATTGCGGCGCCTATGTCTCGAACTTCATGCTGGTCGCGCAGGCGCTCGGGCTCGGCACAATTCCGCAGGCGGCGCTCGCGCGCCACTCCGGCCTGATCCGCCGCCATTTCAATTTGCCTGATGATCGCCGCATCGTTTGCGGTATCTCGTTCGGCTATGCCGACAATGCCCACAAGGTCAACAGCTACCGGACGTCGCGTGCGAGCCTGGCCGAGACCGTGACCTTCGTGGACGAGTGATCGAGGCGATGCACGCTTCGTATTGGACGTGATCCCGTTCGCGCGAAAAGACGGCCGCGGATGCGGCCGCCTTCATCGCGGTCTCAGTTCGATTGACGCCGGCCGTCAGCCGCCGCTGCCGCCGATCACGGCGCGAATGGTCTCGTCGGGCCCGAAATCCTCGGCGCCGTCGACATAGAGCAGCGCCGCGAGCTTGGAGCGCGCACGGTTGACGCGGCTCTTGATCGTGCCGACTGCGCAGCCGCAGATCGAAGCCGCGTCCTCATAGGAGAAGCCGGAGGCGCCGACGAGGATCAGCGCTTCACGCTGGTCCTGCGGAAGCTTGTCGAGCGCCGTGCGGAATTCCTCGAACTCAAGATGGGCGTTCTGCGAGGGCTGCGTCTTCAGCGTCTTAGCATAATTGCCTTCGGCATCCTCGACTTCCCGCCGCCGCTTGCGATAGTCGGAGCGGAACAGGTTGCGCAGGATCGTGAACAGCCATGCCGGCAGATTGGAGCCGGGCTGGAACGAGTCGATGTTGGCGAGCGCCCGCAACAGCGTCTCCTGGACCAAATCGTCGGCGCGGTCCGCATTGCCGCTGAGCGAGATGGCAAACGCGCGCAGACTGGGCACGGCCGCCAGGATGTCGTTACGCAGGGAATCCGTGAGAGGCATCAATCCCTCCCATTGTTGTCGTTAGAGCCGCCACCATTTTCCACTTGGGGGGTCGCTCCCGGCGCATCAAGTTTCTTGATCAGTTCCGCGAACCGGTCCGGAACCCCCTGCCGCACCACGTCGTCGTACATGGCGCGCAGCTGGTGCCCGATCCGGGACTGGATCTCCGGAGTGAGCCCTCCCTTGCCGGGGGTCGTGCTTTTGCTGGCTTGAGACTTGAGATCTTTCATGACCTGTTCCACGTTTCCCCGAGTTAAGTAGCTGTAAAATCGAGAAGTTCTCTCAACCGGGAGCCGTTCCCTGGATAGGCTCAATGCGAGCTGCGAGAAAAAGTTCCGCCCCCATGCGGAACTTTTCTTGGTCTGAGGCGTAATCAGCCCAGCAGGGGAACCCGGCCCCCCGCCTAACGCCTGCACGTCAAGGTCGGCCCGAAGATGATATGGAGTGGGGATGTCCCGTTCACAGCTCGTTGCTGAACACTTGCCGTTGTTGCGCCGGTACGCACGCGCCCTGACGGGCAGCCAGTCCTCCGGTGACGCCTATGTCGCAGCCATGTTGGAAGCCATGCTGGGAGATCCGTCGGTGCTCGACGAGAGCCACGGGCCGCGCGCCGGCCTGTTCCGGCTGTTCACCCAAATCTGGAATTCCGTTTCCGTCAACGACGATTCCGAGGTGACGAACCTGCCGATGCCGCCGGAGCGGCGGCTGTCCAACATCACGCCCTTGCCGCGGCAAGCCTTCCTGCTGCTCTCGCTCGAGGGATTTTCGGAAGAAGAGGTCGGCTACATTCTCGGCACCGACGTCGGTGAGACGCGCCGGCTTGCGGATGCCGCAGGGCGTGAGATGGCAGCCGAGATCGCCACTGACGTGCTGATCATCGAGGATGAGACCTTCATCGCCATGGATCTCGAGAGCCTGGTGAAGAACCTCGGCCACAATGTCGTCGGCGTCGCCCGCACCCACGCCGATGCGGTCGCGCTGGCAAAGAACAAGCGACCGGGCCTGATCCTCGCCGACATCCAGCTCGCCGACGGCTCGTCGGGCCTCGACGCCGTCAACGAGCTGCTCCGCACCTTCGAAGTGCCGGTGGTGTTCATCACCGCATACCCCGAGCGCTTCCTCACCGGCGAGCGACCGGAGCCGGCCTTCCTGATCTCGAAACCGTTCCAGCCGGCGATGGTGTCGGCGGTGGCGAGCCAGGCGCTGTTCTTCCAGCGCAACTCCCGCAACCGCGCGCCGAAGGTACCGGCGGCGTAACGAAGGCGCCAGCGCCCGGCATTTTGACGAAATCCGATCCGGCGTGCCGCAAGGTGCGCCGGATTTTTGTTGATCCGGTTGTCACGCTTGACGGCCATCGAATTCGCCGCTCATACCTCGCGCAGCGGCCGTTGCAGCCGCGGTGCCATCGGAGACGTGTTCATGGACCAGCAACTCCTCGATCGCCTCGCCATCCGCGACCTCGTCGAGAACTGGGCGGTGTGGCGCGATGCCGGCGATTGGGAGCGTTTTGCCACCGTCTGGCACGAGGAAGGCTGGATGTCCGCCACCTGGTTTCAGGGGCCGGCGCGGGATTTCATGCGGGTCAGCCAGGAGGGGTTCGCCAAGGGCGTGCGCATCCTGCATTTCCTCGGTGGCTGCAGCATCGATCTCGAGGGGGCGCGCGCCATCGCGCAGACCAAGATGACCATCTCGCAGCGCGCACCGGTGCACGACGTGCCCTGCGACGTCGTCTGCACCGGGCGCTTCTACGATTTCCTGGAGAAGCGGCAGGGAAAATGGGGCATCGTCCGCCGCCAGCCGATCTACGAGAAGGACCGGATCGACCCGGTTGATCCCTCCGCGACGCTTCAGCTCGACCAGAAAGCCCTTGCCGCGCTGCCCGAAGGCTACCGCCACCTCGCCTACATGCAGGAGCTGATCGGCTACAAGGTCAAGCGCGACATGCCAGGCCTCACCGGGCCCGAGGTTGAGAAGCTCTATGCGGAGGGGCGGGAGTGGCTTGCGGGGAAGGCGAACTGAACGCCAGACAAAAGTAAGGCGCGACTGGCATCACCACAGTCGCGCCCTACGTCGCCGGCTTATGGGGCAGGGGGGAATAGCCGGCTGTTGATACGACTCCCGTCCCTGAAAGTCGTTCCAGGGGGTTGCAAAATTTTTCGTGGGGCCATCCTTTTCGCACCCTGCCTTTTCGCACACGGTTAAGTGATCTTAACGCCTGAGAACTCTGGGTCCTCTCCTCGCGTTGTTCCCGCGATCGCCATGGGGCGAGGGACCGACAGCCATGTCACAGATTCAAAAGGTATTTTTAGGCGCCGTCGCGATCGCCGCGACGCTTGGCGCCGTCCAGGTCGGCGCCGTGCAGCTGGCCTCCGGCCATGATCCGGCCGACCGCTGGCAGGCGGTCGCTGACAAGCCGGGCCATAACGTCAATCGCTCCAGCAAAGCGGACCGGCTGGCCGACATCAAGCAGGCTGAGGTTCCGACCCGCACCGTGTCGATGCGGCTGAACGATCTGGCCGACACGTCGGTGCTGCTGCGGGTCCCCGCGGTGATCGAGACCGGCAACGCCAAGCCGCCGGTGTTGCTCCCGGACCAGAAGCAGAGCCGCAAAAAGCCGACGATCGCCTGCGAGCCGATGGTCAGCTCCCTGACCGAGGTCGCAAAGCTGCTCCAACCCGGCCGCTGTGTGACTTGATCGGCTTTGGCCACGGACAAGTCGCCCTCCGCCCGGAGGGCGATTGCTGACGTCTACTTGATCCCCTGCCCCCTCGCGTTATATCCCGGGTTTCTTCCTCTTTGGATTGACCGGGTAAACGCATGACGACGTCAGACACGGCTGTGCATACGCAGCCCTTCCAGGCCGAGGTTTCCGAGCTTCTGCACCTGATGGTGCATTCCGTCTATTCCGAGACCGATATCTTCCTGCGCGAGCTCGTCTCCAATGCCTCTGACGCCTGCGACAAGCTGCGCTATGAGGCCATCGCGAATCCGGCGCTGCTGGGCGAAGGCGACGCGCTCAAGATCCGGATCATTCCGAACAAGACGGCCGGAACGCTTGCGATCGCCGACAATGGCATTGGCATGGAGCGGCAGGAGCTGATCGACCACCTCGGCACCATCGCCCGCTCGGGCACCAAGGCCTTCGTATCGAAGCTCAAGGAGGCCAAGGATGGTCTCGGCCTGATCGGCCAGTTCGGCGTCGGCTTCTATTCCGCCTTCATGGTAGCCGACAAGATCGTCGTGGTGAGCCGCCGCGCCGGCGAGAGCGACGTCTGGACCTGGACGTCCTCGGGCGGCTCGGGCTTCGAGATCGCGCGTGCCAGCGAGGAGGATGCGGGCCGCGTGCAGCGCGGCACCGAGATCGTCCTGCATCTCAAGGACGATGCGAAGAAATATCTCGAAGCTTACGAGATCGAACGTATCGTCGGCGCTTATTCCGACAACATCCTCTTCCCCATCGAGCTCGTGCCTGAAGGGGGCGAACCGCGTCAGATCAATTCTGCGAGCGCGCTGTGGCAGCGCTCGAAATCCGAGCTCACGCCGGAAGACTACAAGAAGGCCTATCAGCAGATCGCCTCCGCCTTCGACGATCCCGCGATGACGCTGCATTATCGCGCGGAGGGACGTTACTCCTACGCCGTGCTGCTGTTCGCGCCCTCGACGAAGCCGTTCGACCTGTTCGAACCGAACCGCAAGGGGCGCGTCAAGCTCTATGTCCGCCGCGTGTTCATCACTGACGATGCCGATCTGCTGCCGGGCTATCTCCGCTTCATCCGCGGCGTCGTCGACAGCGAGGATCTCCCGCTCAACATTTCCCGCGAGATGCTTCAGAACAATCCGCAGCTCGCGCAGATCCGCAAGGCCGTGGCGACCCGCGTGCTGTCCGAGCTCGAAAGCCTGGCGGAGAAGGATCCGGAGAACTTCGCGAAGATCTGGGAGGCCTTCGGCGCGGTGCTGAAGGAAGGCATCTACGAGGATTTCGAACGCCGAGAAAAGCTGCTCGCGCTGTCGCGTTTCACCACGACCTCGGGCGAGAAGCGCTCGCTCAAGGACGTCGTCGCCGGTTTCAAGCCGAACCAGACCGAGATCTATTATCTCGTCGGCGACAGCATCGACCGGCTGAAGTCGAACCCCCGGCTCGAGGCGGCGACTGCGCGCGGCATCGAAGTTCTGCTGCTGTCCGATCCCGTCGACGCCTTCTGGACCTCGATGCCCTCGGAGTTTGACGGCAAGCCGCTGAAGTCGCTGAGCCAAGGCGATCTCAATCTCGACCTGATCCCGCGCGTCGACGAAGCCGACGAGGCGAAAAAGGACGAGCCGCCCGCCGACGAGGCCGCCACCATCGCGGTGATCAAGGCCGCGCTCGGCGAGCGCGTCAGCGACGTCAAGGCCTCGACGCGTCTTACCAGCTCCGCGTCCTGCCTCGTCGCCGACAGCCAGGGCCCGAGCCGCGAGCTCGAGCGCATCCTGTCTCAGCAGAACCGTGGCATGCGCACCAAGCCGATCCTTGAGATCAACCTGCGCCATCCGCTGGTGACGGCGATCACGAAGGCTCAGGCCGGCTCCAAGATGGTTGACGATCTCAGCCTGCTCCTGCTCGAACAGGCGCAGATCCTAGACGGCGAGCTGCCGGAGGACCCTGCGGCGTTTGCGGCAAGGTTGAACCGGCTGGTGTTGCAAGGGCTCGGCGCGTAGCGGGCGCAGTGCACCGCACTCACCTTGCCGTCATCTGCGCGCAGGAACGGTCGCCTCTGCCATGGTGTTATGCCATACGAGGTGGCCGGCATCCGGGCCGCCGACATGGCCGACATGACAGATTCGAGGATTTCTCCATGCGTTTGCCGATCCTGACCCTGACCGCAATTGCCACGCTGTTCGTGGCGGCAGATGCCAGCGCCCAGACCTACGATCCGCGTTACCCGGTGTGCATGCACGTCTATACGCCCGGTAGTTTTGGCGGGGGCGGTGGCGATTATTTCGATTGCTCCTTCACCTCGCTGCCGCAGTGCCGCGCCACGGCCTCGGGCCGCTCGGCAAGCTGCGACGTCAATCCCTACTATGCGTTCGACCAACCCCCGCCGCCGCCGCGCCGGCGCCACAAGAACGTGCACTAGCGATCCGCAACGGCCTTCAGGGGGAATTTTCATGCATCGCTTGTTCGGCCTGATCATGACCGTCGGTGCCCTGCTCACGGCCGCGCCGTCGCATGCACAGACCTTCGATCCGCGCTATCCCGTCTGCATGCACGTCTATTCCGGTGCAAACGGCGGTGGCGGGGAGTGGTACGATTGCTCCTTCACCTCAGTGCCGCAGTGCCGAGCTACGGCTTCCGGCCGCTCCGCCAGCTGCGATCTCAATCCGTATTATCCGTTCAACGCACCGCCGCAGCGCTTGCGCCATCAGCGAGGCGGCTAGGGCTCACCGCCCGTTCGGCCGTCAATCAGACGGAGTATGCAGGGCTAGCTGCCGTGGGGCGCCTCGTTGGCCGCGGTGACGATCGCGTCGGTCAACTGCCAGGTCATCTTGTCCGTGGTCCAGTCGCTTGCGTGCAGCCTGCTGTCGTCGCCCGGGTCGACCATGCGGTCGAACGAAATTCTTGCAACGTCGTGCCAGCCCTTCATCAGCGCGAAGCGGCGAAAGACGTTGACCCGCTTTGCATGCGCGATCTCGCTGATCGCTGCGACCATCGCGTTCGCCTTGTCGGCCTTGGCCGGCGTCAGCACCGCCGGCCCATATTGCAGATCCATTAGGATGACGTCGATCCCTCCGTCCACAAGCAGCTGATCGACGCCGTCAGCGATGGCCCTCCTGGTTTCGTCGAAGGTCGGTGGATTCTGATCGGCCGATTGCCACACCGCATTGGTGCCGACCTGCCAGATCACGAGATCCGGCTTCTGGTCGAAGACGTCGTGCTTGAACCGCAAAAGCTCCTTGGGAGCCTCTTCGCCGCCGACGCCCCGGTTGATGACATCGATCCCGGGCTTCGGAAATATGCTCCGAAGGTCCGCCAGCAATCGTTGCGGATAGGGCGCGATGCCTCCTTCGCCCGCCGTGGTCGACGAGCCGATCGCGACCACCTTGACCTGTCCGCGCCTCAGGCCATTGGCAAAATTGGTCAGCGGCTGCTCGAACGGCGCGGCCTGGACGGGAAATTCAGACGAGCCGAGAGCCACAGGTCGTCTCCCTTTCGCAACCGGGACAATGCAGGGTCAAAAAGACTAACCCGTTTGCCCGGAGCCGCCTAGCCTCACGCCCCGACAACTGGCTTTGCTATTGCAAGAACTGCCAGGCGGCGCACCTCGATCGCCTCCGGTTTGGTAAAGGATCACTAGAGTTAATCGTGCACTAACCCGGTTTTACCTTGTCTCTTAACATCTGGGCAGGGCGTGCGAGCTAAGCTGCCGGAAACCCGCAGACACGTAAAGAATGAACGGCATGACAACCGGCGTCATCGAGCAACCGAAAGCCGCGCGCGCACCTTCGGCTTCGAAAATCTGGCTGAAGGCGATCGAGCTCACCGCACGGATCGAGACGTTGCCGGGCCGGCTGTTCGCCGATGTCGTCGACGATTGGGCGCAGCGCCAGCCAGATCGCGTTGCGCTGACCACCGATGACGCGAGCCTCGACTATGAGGGACTTTCGAAACGCATCAATCGTTATGCGCGCTGGGCGCGCTCGGCCGGTGTGGCCAAGGGCGGCACTGTCGCGCTGATCATGCCGAACGGCATCGATTATGTCGCGGCCTGGCTCGGCATCAGCCGCGTCGGCGGCGTGGTCGCGCTGATCAACACCAAGCTCGTCGGGCACTCGCTCGCGCATTGCGTCGGAGTCGCAAAGCCCGCTCACATCATTGTTGCGCATGAGCTTGCAGCGGAGCTGTCCGGCGCGTTGCCGCACTTGAAGACGGAAGCAAAGGTCTGGACCCACGGCGATGCCCGCAGCGAGCGTCCGATCGATGTCGCGCTCGACGCCCTCGATGACCGGCCGCTTTCGCCGGACGAGCGTGGTGACGTCACCATCGACGACCGGGCCCTGCTGATCTACACGTCCGGGACGACCGGCCTGCCGAAAGCCGCAAGCATCAGCCACCGCCGCATCCTCAATTGGGGCTTTTGGTTCGCCGGCCTCACCGGCGCGACGCCGCAGGACCGGCTCTACGATTGCCTGCCGCTGTTCCACTCGGTTGGCGGCATCGTGGCACCATGCAGCATGCTCGCTGCCGGGGGCTCGGTTGTGATCGCAGATAAATTCTCAGCCTCGAATTTCTGGCCCGACATCGTGCGCCACGACTGTACGCTGTTCCAGTATATCGGCGAGCTCTGCCGCTATCTGCTCAAGGCGCCGCCGTCGGAATACGAGAACCGGCATCGCCTGCGGCTCGTCTGCGGCAACGGCCTACGCGGTGACATCTGGGACGATTTTCAGGCGCGTTTCGCCATTCCGCGCATCCTCGAATTCTACGCGGCGACGGAAGGCAATTTCTCGCTGTTCAACGTCGAGGGCCAGCCCGGCGCGATCGGCCGCGTTCCGCCGTTGCTTGCGCATCGTTTCCCTGCCGGTCTCGTCAAGCTCGAGCCCGATAACGGCGCCCCGCTGCGCAATGCGGAGGGGTTTTGTATCCCCTGCGCGCGCGGCGAGGCCGGCGAAGCCATAGGCCGCATCGGCACGGCGGATGAGGGCGGCGGCCGCTTCGAGGGCTACACCGAGGCGAGCGAGACCGAGAAGAAGATCCTGCGCGATGTCTTTGCCAAGGGCGATTCCTGGTTCCGCACCGGCGACCTGATGCGGCTCGACGAGAAGGGCTTCTTCCACTTCGTCGACCGCATCGGCGACACCTTTCGCTGGAAGGGCGAGAACGTCGCGACTTCGGAGGTCAACGACGCCATGCGGGGTTTCACTGGCGTGATCGACGCCACCACCTACGGCGTCGGCATTCCCGGCACCGACGGCCGCGCCGGCATGAGTGCGATCGTGGTGAACGAAGGCTTCGCCGTCGAGGCACTGCCCGCCCATCTCGCACAGCGCCTGCCCGCCTATGCTCATCCCGTCTTCATACGCATCTCGCGCGAGCTCGATGCGACCGAGACGTTCAAGCAGAAGAAGGGCGAGCTCGCGCGCGAGGGATTTGATCCCGGCGCGGTCTCCGATCCGCTGTTCATGCTGGACCCGAAGACCGGCGCCTATGTCGCGCTGGACGCGGAGACGTATGCGCAAATCAACCAGGGTACGATCCGGCTCTAGCCGCGCGAAAATCCGCCAGATAGGTCCAATTTTATCCGAATTGTCCAAGAAGCCATTTACTTCTGTCGGGTAAACAAACGGGCAAGGGAGGCGGTCATCAAGAACCGCCGCAACACGAACGACAACAGAAGCGAGCCAGCCATGTCGGTACGGTCTAAGGTCATTGAAGCGATCCAGCAGATCGCCAAAGAGCAGCACGTCGCGCTTCCCGCACTCTCGGACGAGCTGTCCCTGCACGAGACGGGCTTCGACTCGCTCGCCTTCGCCATCCTGGTGGCGCGCCTCGAGGACGAGACCGGCGTCGACCCTTTCACCATTTCCGAGGACGCAGCGTTCCCCGCCACCGTGGGCGATTTCGTGCGGGCCTACGAAAATGTCCCCGCGTGAGATCTTTGCGCTCCGCGACCATCTCGGCGCGGAGCTGACCGGCCGCACGCTGTCGGACGCGCACGATGTCGTGTCGTTGACGGATATCCTGTCGCAGACGGTCCTGGGTGGCCGCCTGGGCGAGCTGTCCGGCCGCGCGGTGCTGCTGAAATTGTCCGACCAGCTCCGATCGGGTCTTGCCATGATCGAGCTCGACGGTATTGCCCGCCGCATGCTGCTGTGCCCGCCGGATCTCAACCCGGCGCATCTCGACGCGCTGATGGCGAATGCCGGGATCGATGCCGTTGTCACCGACGAGCCCGATCGCTGGGCCGAGACTGGCGTGCCGCTGGTCGTCACCGCACAACTGCCGCTTCAAGCCACAGCGCCGGCCAGGACCGAACGCGCCACGGAATGGCTGATGCTCACCTCGGGCACGTCGGGCGTGCCGAAAATCGTCGGCCATACGCTGGAAGCACTCACCGGCGCCATCGTCGCCGAAGGCCCGGCGCGCGGACCCGCGCCGGTATGGGCGACGTTCTACGACATCCGCCGCTATGGCGGCCTGCAGATATTCCTCCGCGCCGTCCTCTCGGGCGGCTCGATGGTGCTGTCCGATCCGCATGAGGCGCTCGCCGATCACGTCACGCGGCTGAACGCGCGGGGCGTCTCCCACATCTCCGGCACGCCCTCGCACTGGCGCAAGCTGTTGATGAGCGGCTCGGCCGCGCAGTTCGCGCCGCGCTATGTCCGCCTCTCCGGCGAGATCGCCGACCAGGCGGTGCTGGACGGCCTGAAAGCGGCGTTCCCGAATTCCTCCGTCGGCCATGCCTATGCGTCAACCGAGGCCGGCGTCGGCTTTGCCGTCAATGACGGGCTGGAAGGCTTTCCGGCGGACTACCTCGGCAACCGCAACGGCGTCGAAATGAAGGTCGTCGACGGCTCGCTACGTATCCGTTCGACGCGCACGGCGCACGCCTATATCGGCCGCGACGCGGCTGCGCTCACCGATGCAGACGGGTATGTCGATAGCGGCGATATCGTCGAATTGCGCGGCGACCGCTACTATTTCGTTGGCCGCCGCGGCGGCATCATCAATATCGGTGGGCTGAAGGTTCACCCCGAAGAGATCGAGGCGGTGATCAACCGTCATCTCGATGTGCGGATGTCGCGGGCGAAGTCACGCAAGAGCCCGATCACCGGCGGCATCGTCGTCGCCGACGTGATCCTCGCCGACGGCACCGATCCGGCGCGCGCGAAAGAGATCCGCGACCAGATTCTGGATCAGTGCCGCGCTCAGCTCGCCTCCCACAAGGTGCCGGCGGTGATCCGCTTCGTCGAGGCGCTCGACGTCACCCCGGCCGGCAAACTGGCGCGCACCGATGCATAATGTTCTCGTCACCGGCGGTAGCCGCGGTATCGGCCTTGCGATCGGCCAGCGGCTTGTTAATGGCGGCTACAACGTGATCGCGGCGGCGCGGCGCGAGAGCGACGAGCTCAAGGCGGCGATTGCCGGGTCGGAGGGGCGCCTGCATTTTCGCGCTTGCGACCTCGCCGTGATCGACGCGATCCCCGCCTACGCAAAACTCGTGCGCGATGAATTCGGCCCGATCTACGGCCTCGTCAACAATGCCGGCCTCGGCACCGAAGGCTTGCTCGCGACCATGCACAATTCCGAGATCGAGGCGCTGGTGCAGCTCAACGTGCTGTCGCCGATCATTCTCACCAAATATGTCGCGCGCCAGATGATGGCCGACGGCGCCGGCCGCATCATCAACATCTCCTCGATTATCGCGACGACCGGCTATAATGGCCTCTCGGTTTACGGTGCGACCAAGGCCGCCGCCACCGGCTTCACCCGTTCGCTCGCGCGCGAGGTCGGCAAGCTCGGCATCACCGTGAACGCGATCGCGCCCGGTTTCATCGACACCGAGCTGACGCACAACCTGTCTGACGACAGCCGCAAGCGCATCGCCGGCCGCAGCGCGCTGCGCCGCCTGCCGGAGACCGACGACGTCGCGCGGATGGTGGAGTATTTGCTGGGAGAGGGCGGTCGCAATGTGACGGGTACCGTGTTTACGGTCGACGCGGGCAACACGGCGTAGGTGGAACTCATCGCCACAATTGCATTGATCCGGCGCAATGACATCGTCCGGATTTGGTCGTAAGATCCCGCGCAATCGATTGGGTTACGTCAATCGATCTGCCCTAATCGATAGGGAGCAGTCCATGACCGCTTCGAGCCCGGACAAGGCGTCGGTAAAGCCATCTTGCGCAGAGCAAAGCGACGTTCACTGCGAGCCCGTTCACTGCGAGCCGATGTCTCACCAAAATTCCGGTGACCACGGTTACGAAATGTATCCGCAGAAATTCGTGCGTCTTGTCGGCTGCCATGACGTTCCCGCCTCCGCGCTACGCAAGCGCGTGGGCGAGAAGCTGCACTAGACATTCAGGTCCGATGCTTCGGCAGGTCAATCCGTTCGTGTGAGAACTCCGGCGGGCCCTCGGTCAGGCGGCGGATCCGGCGCTCGCGTTCGTCTTCAGACAGCGCAGGATCGAGCAGTCCCTCGAGTTCACGCACCGCAAGCTCTTCGATCCTGGTGGCATCCGAAGCGAGCGGGTGCCCTGGCGGGAGTGCCGGGGGCGCGACCTTCAGGCCGAGCTCGACCAGCTTACCGATGGCTTCCGAGCGCTACAGGTGATGGGTTTCGGCCCAGCTATCCACGGCCGCGGTCAGGCTTTCCGGCGTCTTCACCGCGCTGATCGGATCACGCCCAGTGCGCCGGCTTGCCGGAGCGATGGAGTCCTTCCTGTCGAAGTCGGACACGTCGATGTTCCCGCGCAACCATGTCAGATCATCGAGACTAGACGCCATTTACGGTCAACCGTTTAATGACCTTCTGTGGCATTGCAGTGCGCCCTCATCTTGTTGTCCGGGTCCATTTCGGCCAATGGTTGCAAGGGCGCGCGCCTGGCGAACCGAATCGATTCTTCTACGTATGTCCCTTTGGACGTGCGTCCCAACCATCCGGCATCATCCGATGACATCAGCGTTCTATAGCGGCATTCCGGTCTTTCGCGGCTTCACCAGTCTGATGGACCCCGCTTTGTATTCGCCGCTGCCCGACGACTGGAGCGTCGGCGTTGCCGACATCGTGGATTCGACCAAGGCCATCGCGGCGCAGCGCTACAAGGCGGTGAACATGGCCGGTGCCGCCGTGATCGCAGCCGTGACGAATGCATTGGAGGGACGCGAATTTCCCTTCGTGTTCGGCGGCGACGGCGCGAGTTTTGCGGTCGCGCCTAATGATCTCGAACTGGCCCGCGAGGCTTTGGCTGCGACCGCGACCTGGGTGCGGGAAGATCTCGACTTGCGGATGCGCGTCGCGCTGGTGCCGGTGAGCGCCATTCGCGCGCATGGCCTAGACGTGCGCGTCGCGCGCTTCGGACCGTCGGCCAATTTGTCCTATGCGATGTTTTCTGGCGGCGGGCTCGCCTGGGCGGACGCAGCGATGAAGCGCGGCGAGTTTGCGATCACCGAAGCGCCCGCGGGGACGCAGCCCGATCTCTCCGGCCTGTCCTGCCGCTTCGAGGTGATTCCGGCTGCGCGCGGCCTGATCCTGTCCGTGCTGGTCATGCCGGCCCAAGGCGCCGATCCCTCGGCATTCCGCAACGTGATCGAGGACATCATCCATCTCGTCGAGCGCAGCCCGGATGCCGGTCGTCCCGTGCCGCCACAAGGGCCGCCGCTGACATGGCCGCCGCAAGGGCTGGAATATGAGGCGCGCACCAAGCGCGGAGGTCCGTTGCTCGCACGCCGCGCCAGCGTGCTGGCCTACACCCTTTTCGTCTATCTGATCATGCGCTTCGATCTCAAGGTCGGCGGCTTCGTGCCGAAGCTCTATACACGGCAGGTCGTGGAGAACTCCGACTTCCGAAAATATGACGACGGCCTGCGCATGATCCTCGACTGTACGCCGGAGCTCGAACGCGCCCTCAGCGATCGCCTCGCGATTGCCGCGCGCGACGGCATCGTGCGTTACGGCCTCTATCAGCAGGACGCTGCGATGATGACCTGCTTCACCCCGTCGGCGTTGCGCAGCGATCACGTCCATTTTATCGACGGCGCGCGGGGCGGCTACGCCTCGGCGGCGACGGCGCTGAAGGCGATGACGGCGTGAAGCGCTAGCGCCCCGCCCGCGTCCAGGTTTCGCCGCCGCAGAGCGCGCCGACGCAGCCTTCGACCCGCAGCGAATCCGGATGGAATCACATTCCCGCGTTTATTTGCCTGCGTGCAATGACCTGCGCTTATTTGACCCAGCGCACGAAGGCGACCGAGGCCGCGGTCGACAGCCCGAATACCGCCATGGCGCCGCCGACCAGCGCGAACAGGGTCCAGGCCGGAGCCTGCACCATCATGAGGCCGCCGCCGCCGATCGCGACGATCAGAAGCCGTGCGGTGGAGGCGAGCACGGCACCGCCGACCCGCGCCGCGCCTTGCGAGGAGAAATACAGCGACACGCCCACGCCGAAGAACACGAAGGTTGGGCCTGCCCAGTGGAAGTAGCTGTGCGCGGCGGCGGCAACGCCGGGATCCCTGGTGAAGAGCGAAACCCACAGGGATGGATCGAGCGCGATGATGAGGCCGATCAGGCCGACGGTAAGTCCCGAGGCCCCGGCCGCGGTCCAGGCCACGCGCCGCGCGCGCTTCACCTGTCCGGCGCCCATCGCCATGCCGACCATCGGCACCGATGCGATGCCGAAGGCGAAGGTGATCGGGATCAGCAAGAATTCCAGTCGCGAGCCGATGCCGTAACCGGCGAGCATCTCGGTGCCGAAGGTCGCCAGGATCTTGGTGAAGATCAAAATGGTGAGCACGGTCTGGAGCGGCGACAGGCAGGCGACCGCGCCGACCTTGAGGATGTCGAAGAACAACGCGCGATCGAAATGGAAGGCGCCGAAATCCAGCGGCAGCCGGCTGCGGCCGGACCAGAGGTACCAGAGGAAGAAGATCGCAGCGCAGGTGAATGCGATCAACTGACCGGCGGCCACTCCGGGCATGCCGAATTGCGGCACGCCGAACAGGCCGAGCCCCAGCGTGCCGCCGAGCGCGATCTGGAGCACGCTCGTCCCGATCAGCGCCATCGAGGGCAGACGCATGTCGCCGGTGCCGCGGATCACCGACGCCAACGTGTTGACGAGCCAGATCGCGACCGCGCCGGAGAACAGCATTTGCGAATAGCCGCTGGCTTCCTCGAGCACACGCTCGCGCCCGCCCAGCAGCGCGAAGAACGAGCGGCCGAAGACGAGCATCGTCACCGTGAAGAAAAGCCCGCCGCAGAGGCCGATGATGGCGGCATGCAGCGCCAGCGTCGCCGCACGGTTCCGGTCGCCTGCGCCGAGCGCGCGGCTGATCGCAGACGAGACGCCGCCGCCCATCGCGCCTGCGCTCATCATCTGCGTCAGCATGGCGAATGGGAACACCAGCGCGATCGCGGCGAGCGGAATGGTGCCGAGCCGGCCGATATAGGAGGTCTCGGCGACCGCGACCAGCGTGCTGCCCACCATCGCGATCATGTTGGGGATCGCGAGCCGCAGCAGCGTCGGCAGGATCGGGGCCGTCAGCAAGCCGGCGATGGGGGAGGCGACCGGGGCAGGCAGCGGCACGGCGTCTATCGAGGCGTCGATCGTCATGTGTCACCGCGCGGAATATTGGATGATGATCGACATATTATATGGCGGGCAGCCCCGGCACCAGCCGCGCCTCACGCAGGGCTCACCAGGGCAGGCCGCAGAGGTCGATAGTGCCGAGTGTCGGCGCGCTGACGATGTTGCAGACATAGGGCGCCATGTGAGTGAAGCGGATCCGCCCCTCCGGCTGCTCGCAATAGACCTCGCCCTTGAAGGGGAGCCAGCTGCGGGCTTCGTAGAACGCGACATTGTGCGGCTCGCAGAACAGCAGCGCGAAGCGGACCGCCTCGTTGGCGCGCATGGTATGCACCGCGGCATCGATCGCCATGGTCGCATAGCCGCGGCCGCGCCGATCCTCCCGCGTGCAGACGCCGCCGATGCCGCCGATGTGAACCTTCTGCCCATTCCAAGTGACGGTGCGGAAGTAGATGCCGACGTGGCAGACGAGACCATCCTCGGGCGTCTCGATGAGGACGCGCAGGTCGGCATTGGCCCATTTGACGTGAGCCCAGGGCTGCTTCGCGACGATATCAGGTCCGAAGACCGCCTGGTGCAGTGGCTCCGCCATCCGCCAGGAGGCGTCGCCGTTCAAAATGTCGATCTCGATGCTCATCGCTCTCACCTTCGCATCTCCGCGCCGTCGGTGCGTTTCGTTCTGCCATAAGCACCTCAAAGGCAATGATATTTTATGGCCTGGTTGAAACGCCCTACATCCTTGCGACGATTTTATGCAATCCGGCCAAGCCGCCGCACCATGCCTTTTGGAAAATTCACGGTATTTAACAGCCGCGGAACCTTCTATAAGGGGTGACCGTTAAGTCTCGTTCCCCCATCAGTCGCGGACAACACCCATGACCTTTACGCTGCCCCCACTCCCCTACGCCTATGACGCCCTCGGACAATTCATGTCGAAGGAAACGCTCGAATTCCACCACGACAAGCATCATCAGGCCTATGTCACCAACGGCAACAACGCGCTCAAGGGCACCGAATGGGAAGGCAAGTCCCTTGAGGAGATCGTCAAGGGCTCGTTCGGCAAGAACCCCGCGGTGTTCAACAATGCCGGCCAGCACTACAACCACATCCATTTCTGGAGCTGGATGAAGCCCAATGGCGGCGGCACCAAGCTGCCGGGCAAGATCGAGAAGAAGATCAACGAGGACCTCGGCGGCTTCGAGAAGTTCAAGACGGACTTCCAGGCGGCCGGCGTCGGCCAGTTCGGCTCCGGCTGGTGCTGGCTCCAGGTCAAGAACGGCAAGCTCGAGATTTCCAAGACCCCGAACGGCGAGAATCCGCTGGTGCACGGCGCCACCCCGATCCTCGGCTGCGACGTCTGGGAGCACTCCTACTACATCGACTACCGCAACCGCCGTCCCGACTATCTGAAGGCGTTTGTCGAGAACCTCGTGAACTGGGAATACGTCGAGTCGCTGTTCGACAAGGCCTGAGTTCGACGAGGCCTGGGCTTCACGCATTCCGGGGCCGGCTTTGCCGCTCCGGAATGACGGAATTGAAAGGCGGTCGAGGCGCGGCCGCCTTTTTGTTGTGCGGAATTCGCACTTCGCCTCGCATGGCCCTGCGCGAGGTGCGCATCGCTCCCGTCATCGTACTGTTTGCATCGCATCTGCGGCGCCCTTAAGCAGGACGGGCATCGCCCTCGAGCCGAACGCGCCCGTTGTCAGATCCTTCCTCGAAAGACCCGGCATCCGCCGAGGACGCGGAATCCGAGCCGCGGCCGGGTCGCGTGCGCAAGCCGATCGGCTGGTCGACCATCATCATCGCAGCCCTTGTGGCGGTGAGCGCAGGTCTGGTCTGGCGGCGTGATGGCACCGACGGTGTTCTCGAGATACTGACCCACGATCTCTCGCTGTTCGGCGGCATCCTGCCCCGCGTGCTGGCCGGCTGCCTGCTCGGTGCGTTCATCTCCGAGATCCTGCCGCACGAAAAAGTCTCGCGCGCGCTCGGGCCGAAATCGGGCCTGAAAGGCCTTCTGATCGGCACCGCCTTCGGCGCGATCCTGCCCGGCGGTCCCTTCACCGCCTATCCCGTGGCGAGTGCGCTGCTGGCGGTCGGCGCCGATTTCGGTGCCACCATCGCCATGGTCGTGAGTTGGACCTTGATCGGCTATGGCCGGGCGGTCGCCTGGGAAATCCCGATTATGGGCACCGACTTCACGCTGTGGCGCATCGTCATCTCGCTGCCGTTGCCGGTGCTCGCAGGCGCGCTCGGCCGCTTCGTCTATGTCCGGCTTTATCCGAAGCCGGCCATGAAGGACGACGAGACATGAGCGCCGCGCTCCTGATCGACATCCTGTTGTGGGGTTCGGTGTTCGGCGTCGGCCTGATCGCCTTTCGCCGCGGCCCACCAGTGTTCAAGGCCTCGCTGCGCGAAGGCTCGATGGACTTCATCAACATCGTGCCGCGGATCGCGCTGGGGGTGATCGGCTCCGGCTACATCGCCGCTATCATCCCACAGGAGGTGATCAGCGGCTGGCTCGGCCCGGACAGCGGCTGGCTCGGGGTCGCGACTGCCGTGGTCGCCGGGGCCGCGACGCCCGGTGGCCCGGTGATCGGGTTCTCGATCGGGACGGTGGCCCTGAAATCGGGTGGTGGGGTGCCGCAGGTGGTCGCCTATGTCGTCGCTTGGGCGCTATTTGCCTTCCAACGGGTGATTTTGTGGGAAATTCCGTTCATGCCGGCCCGTTTCGTCTGGTTCCGCTGCGCGGTTTCGGTGCCGTTCCCGTTCGTCGCCGCCGCCATCGCCATGCTGATCGGCAAACCCTGAGCCCGGCATGGACAGCTGTAATGTTATAATATAACATCCAGGAATGGTTCCCGCCGCGTCCCAAGCCCATCATAGCGATCATGCTCATAGCCATTCCCATGACGACGGGCATTCGCATGGACACGATCACACCCACGCACATGTCCACGGTGCGGCCTCTCCGCATCCGGCTCAGGCGGCGCACTGGTCGATCCTGCGCATGACGATGGCCGCCCGTCTCGCGGCCGCGCTCGCGGTCTGCGCCGTGCTTTGGGGCGTGGTCTTCCTGGCGATGAGGTGACCATGGCGGCGCTGCATTTCCACAACGTTACGCTCGGCTATGACCGCCATCCGGCCGTGCACCACCTCAATGGGGAGGTCGCGCCGGGCGCGCTGCTGGCCGTGATCGGCCCGAACGGCGCCGGCAAGTCGACGCTGCTGCGGGGCATCGTCGGCATCCTCAGGCCGCTCGACGGCAGCATCCATCTCGGCGGGCTCGACAGCCGCGATATCGCCTATCTGCCGCAGAGTGCGGAGATCGACCGCAGCTTCCCGATCTCGGTGCTGGACTTCGTCGCCACCGGGCTGTGGCGTGGGACCGGCCTGTTCGGCGGCATCGGCAAGGCGGCGCGCGAAAAGATCCTCCGCGCGATCGCTTCCGTTGGCCTCAACGGTTTCGAAAACCGCCCAATCGGCACGCTCTCGGGCGGCCAGATGCAGCGCGTGCTGTTCGCGCGCGTACTGCTCCAGGACGCGCGGCTGATCGTGCTGGACGAGCCCTTCAACGCCATCGACAGCAAGACCACGGCTGATCTGCTGACGCTGGTGAAGCACTGGCATGGCGAGGGCCGCACAGTGCTCGCCGCACTGCACGACATGGAGATGGTGCGCACCCATTTCAGCGAGACGCTGGTGCTGGCGCGCGGTCCCGTGGTGTGGGGGCCGACGGCGGAGGTGCTGACGCCGGAAAACCTGCTGGTCGCAATGCGGATGTGCGAAGCCTTCGACGACAGCGCCGCCACCTGCTCGGCCGATGATGCCCGCTCACGGGCGGCTTGATATCCGATGCTCTATGACGCGTTGATCGGCCCGTTCACCGAATTCGAGTTCATGCGACGTGCGCTCGCGGCCGTTATCGCGCTGTCGCTCGCGGGTGCGCCGATCGGCGTGTTCCTGATGTTGCGGCGGATGAGCCTGGTCGGCGACGCCATGGCACATGCAATCCTCCCCGGCGCCGCTGTCGGTTTCCTGCTCTCCGGCCTCAATCTGTTCGCGATGACGGCCGGAGGCCTGATCGCAGGTTTTGCCGTCGCAATCCTCGCAGGCCTCGTCGCGCGCTCGACCGGGTTGAAGGAGGATGCCTCGCTCGCGACCTTCTATCTGGCCTCGCTGGCGCTCGGCGTCACCATCGTCTCGATCAAGGGCACCAATATCGACCTGCTGCACGTGCTGTTCGGCAATATTCTCGCGATGGACGACCAGACGCTGCTGGTCGTCGCATTCAACGCCACGGTCACGCTGCTGGTGCTCGCCGTGATCTACCGTCCGCTGGTGATCGAAAGCGTCGATCCGCTGTTTTTGCGCACCGTCAGCCGGGCCGGCGGGCCTGCGCATCTCGCTTTCCTCGCGCTGGTCGTGATCAACCTCGTCAACGGCTTTCAGGCGCTCGGCACGCTGCTCGCGGTCGGCCTGATGATCCTGCCGGCCGGCATCGCGCGGTTCTGGTCGCGCGATCTCACCGTCATGATCTGCATCGCGGTCGTCGCTGCCGCCGTGTCCGGCTATGCAGGTCTCGTGCTGTCGTTCCAGACCCGTGTGCCGTCGGGTCCTGCGATCATTCTGGTGGCAAGCGCGCTCTACACCGTCTCCGTCCTGTTCGGCCGGGTCGGCGGCGTCGTTAGGCAGCTGTTTCCCGGCCGGCATTTGGAAGCGTGATAGCGATGCGGCGCATCCTGCTTTGTGTGCTTATGCTGATCGCCTCGCCGCTGCACGCCGCTGAGCAACTGAAAGTCGTCGCGAGCTTCTCGATCCTGGCCGACTTCGTCCGTAATGTCGGCGGCGACCGGATCAATCTGACGACGTTGGTCGGGGCCGACAGCGACGTCCATGTCTACGCGCCCGCGCCAAGCGATGCGAAGCGGATCGCGGACGCAAAGCTGGTCATCGTCAACGGGCTTGGTCTCGAGGGCTGGCTGCCACGGCTCGTGCAGTCCTCGGGCAGCAAGGCGCAGGTGGTTATCGTGAGCGCCGGCATCGCGCCGCTCAAGCTCGGCTCGGCCGCAGATCCGCATGGCTGGCAGTCGGTCCCCAACGCCAAAATCTACGTCACCGACATCGCCAATGCGCTGGCCGCGGTCGACCCTGACGATGCGGAGTTCTTCCGCGCCCGGGCCAAGGCCTATTTGGAAAAGCTCGAAACGCTCGACCGCGAGGTCCGCGCAGCCGTGGCCAAGATCCCGCAGGAGCGTCGCAAGGTGATTTCGACCCATGACGCTTTCGGCTATTTCGCCGCCGAATACGGCGTCCAGTTCATCGCGCCGCTCGGCGTCTCCACGGAAACCGAGCCCAGCGCGCGGGACATCGCCACCATCATCGGCCAGATCAAGGCCCAAAAAATCCCAGCCGTGTTCCTGGAAAATATCAGCGACGACCGGCTGATCCGGCGGATCGCGGCGGAGACCGGCTCAAAAGTCGGCGGGACCCTGATTTCGGACGGTTTGACCGGCGAAAAGGGGCCTGCACCCACTTACATTGATATGGTCAGGCACAATATAAAGGCCCTGACCAGTGCGCTTGACCACTAGGGCAGGGGCCACCCCGCCTCGCGTCGCGCGAAAAGCCCGAAGTCCGGAGTTGTTATGTCTGAAGCGACCGCCCCAAAAATTCCCGTGACCGTCCTGACCGGCTATCTCGGTGCGGGCAAGACCACGCTGTTGAACCGCATCCTGTCGGAAAACCACGGCAAGAAATACGCCGTCATCGTCAACGAATTCGGCGAGATCGGCATCGACAACGACCTCATCATCGGTGCCGATGAGGAAGTGTTCGAAATGAACAACGGCTGCATCTGCTGCACCGTGCGCGGCGATCTCGTGCGCATCATGGAAGGCCTGATGAAGCGCAAGGGCAAGTTCGACGCCATCATCGTCGAGACCACCGGTCTTGCCGATCCGGCCCCCGTCGCCCAGACCTTCTTCGTCGACGAGGACGTGCAGAAGAGCGCGCGCCTCGATGCGGTGGTCACGGTTGCGGACGCCAAATGGCTATCCGACCGCCTCAAGGATGCACCTGAGGCCAAGAACCAGATCGCCTTTGCCGACGTCATCGTGCTGAACAAGATCGATCTCGTTTCCAAGGGAGAACTTGCCGAGGTCGAGGCCCGCATCCGCGCCATCAATCCCTATGCGAAACTGCATCGCACCGAGCGCTGCTCGGTGGCTTTGGCGGACGTGCTCGACCGCGGCGCTTTCGACCTCGACCGCATCCTCGACATCGAGCCGGACTTCCTGAATGCCGAGGATCATGACCACGACCATGATCATCACCATCACGACCATCATCACAATCATGATCACAGCCACGGCCTGAAGCACTATCACGACGAGGACATGCAGTCGCTGTCACTCAAGACCGACAAGCCGCTCGATCCGAACGTGTTCATGCCCTGGCTTCAGAACCTGGTGCAGGTGGAGGGCGGCAAGATCCTGCGCTCCAAGGGCATCCTTGCTTTCCACGACGATGATGACCGCTACGTCTTTCAGGGTGTCCACATGATGCTGGAGGGCAACCACCAGCGCAAATGGAAGGACGGCGAGCCGCGCGAGAGCCGCCTCGTCTTCATCGGTCGCGAATTGCCGCAAGACCTCATTCGCCAGGGTTTTGAGAGCTGCATCGTCTCGTGATGAAAGAGTTTACGCCACCCGCCGATTCCGCCTCGATCGTCTCCGTCACCGAGCGCGTCAAACCGCTCGCGCTCGGCATGGTCGTGACCTCCGTGCATTTCCTTGGCAACCGCGCCGCCTTCGTCGGCGGCGAGGAGAATGTCGCGCTCGTGGATAGCCAGGGTGAGATCAGCAAGATCGCCGTGCACAGCGGCGGCATTCTCTCGGCCGCCTCCGACGGCAAGCGCCTCGTGATGGGCGGCGACGATGGAAAAGTCGTGTCGCTCGAGGCCAAAGGCGAAGTGACGCTGCTTGCGACCGACCCGAAACGGCGCTGGATCGATGCGGTGGCGCTGCATCCGGACGGTGCCTACGCCTGGTCGGCTGGCAAGACTGCTTTCTTCAAGAGCGGCAAGAGCGAGGAGAAGTCGCTCGAGGTGCCCTCGACCGTCGGCGGCCTCGCGTTTGCGCCGAAGGGCCAGCGTCTCGCGATCGCCCATTACAACGGCGCGACGCTGTGGTTTCCCAACATGGCGGGGTCGGCCGAATTCCTGCCTTGGGCCGGCTCGCATCTCGGCGTCACCTTCAGCCCGGACAACAAATTCCTGGTCACCACGATGCACGAATCGGCGCTGCACGGCTGGCGGCTTGCCGACAACAGGCACATGCGCATGACCGGCTATCCCAGCCGCGTCCGCTCGATGTCGTGGAGCGCGGGCGGCAAGGCGCTGGCGACCTCGGGCGCCGACACGGTGATCCTGTGGCCGTTCGCTAGCAAGGATGGCCCGATGGGCAAGGAGCCAGCGATGCTCGCGCCGCTGCAGGCGCGCGTGTCGGTCGTCGCCTGCCACCCCAGGAACGACATCTTCGCCGCCGGCTACAGCGACGGCACCGTGCTGATGGTCCGTCTGGAGGACGGCGCCGAGATCCTCGTCCGCCGCAACGGCACGCCCGCAGTCGCCGCGCTCGCCTGGAACGCGAAGGGGACGCTGTTGGCGTTCGCCGACGAAAATGGTGATGGCGGCCTGCTCGAGCTTTAATCTGTCATCGTTCCGACCGTGGATGGGGCCATGTGGCGCGCAGCCGTCGAGTTCCGGCCGCCACGGGCGGGAACCGCAGAGCGGCAATTTCGTTGATCCCGCAGACAAAGGCGGTGATCGACATGCCCGGCCAATATGACAAGCGCAGACTGAAGCTCGACTTGATGGTCGCCTGCTCGCTGTTCGCGGCAGGCGTCGTGGTGTCAGGCATGTCGCTGGCGCAAATCCGCGCCGAGACCCGGATGCAGACAGCCCAAGCGACGCAACCCCTTCAGGGCACGCCGTCCGACGATCAGAATAAGCCCGCGGAAGCCAAGCCCGGCGGCGACCGGCCGACCACGCCCGCCCCAGAGCCCGCGCGGCCCGAACCGCAGACGCAGGGCGCTGCCGGCGCGGCGAAACCAGCATTGCCGCCAGCCCCAGCCGAGAAGATCGCGCCGCCGATCGAGAGGAAGTAGGTTCTGCATCTACGCGGGTGCTGTCATCGTCCGCGAAGGCGGACGATCCAGTATTCCAGAGGCTGTGCGTGGATACGGAGATGCTGCGGCGTACTGGATGCCCCGCCTGCCGCTTACGCTAAAGCTTCGGCGCGCCTGGACCTCAACCTCGGCTAAGCCTTGGCGTAGCCGGGTCGCGGGGCATGACAGCAGTGGCCGTGGCGCGACGCCGCCTCACCGCACCAGAACATTCCGGAACTGCCAGGGATCGCTCGTGTCGATGTCCTCCGGGAACAGTCCCGGACGATCCGTCAGCGGCGTCCAGTCGGTATAAAAACCCTTCACCGGGCCGAGATACGGCAGCTGAATTTCCAGCAGACGATCGAAATCCATCTCGTCGGCTTCGACGATGCCCTCGTTCGGGTTTTCTAGCGCCCACACCATGCCGCCGAGCACGGCGGAGGTCACTTGCAGACCGGTGGCGTTCTGATAGGGCGCGAGCTTGCGGGTCTCTTCGATCGAGAGCTGCGAGCCGTACCAGTAGGCATTGTTGTCATGGCCGAACAGCAGCACGCCGAGTTCGTCGATGCCGTCGACGATTTCGTTCTCGTCGAGGATGTGGTGCTTTTCCTGCATCTTCGCGGCGCGGCCGAACATTTCATGCAGCGACAGCACGGCATCGTCAGCCGGATGATAGGCGTAGTGGCAGGTCGGCCGATAGACCGCCGTGCCCGATGCGTCGCGCACGGTGAAATAGTCGGCAATCGAGATCGACTCGTTGTGGGTGACGAGGAAGCCATATTGCGCGCCGCGGGTCGGGCACCAGGTGCGCACGCGCGTGTTGGCGCCGGGCTGCATCAGATAGATGGCAGCGCCGCAGCCGGCTTCGTGAGTCCGCGCATTCTCGGGCATCCATTTTTCGTGGGTGCCCCAGCCGAGCTCGGAGGGCTGCACGCCTTCCGACAGGAAACCTTCCACCGACCAGGTGTTGACGAAGACATCGGGCTCTTTCGGCTTCTTGGAGCGCTGGGTGTCGCGTTCGGCGATATGGATGCCCTTGATACCGGCCTGTCGCATCAAGTCCGCCCATTCGGCTTTGGTCTTCGGCTTGGGGGCATTGAGCTTCAGATCGGCGGCGACGTTGAGCAACGCCTGCTTGACGAAAAACGAGACCATGCCGGGATTGGCGCCACAGCAGGAGACGGCCGTCGTCGACCCCGCGGGGCGCGCCTTCTTGGCGGCCAGCGTCGCTTCGCGAAGGGCGTAGTTGGAGCGCGCCTCCGGGCCCTTCGACGAATCGAAATAGAAGCCGAGCCAGGGCTCGTTGACGGTGTCGATATAGAGAGCGCCGAGCTCGTTGCAGAGCTCCATGATGTCGGTGGAGCCGGTGTCGACCGAGAGATTGACGCAAAAGCCCTGGCCGCCGCCTTCGGTGAGCAGCGGGGTCAGCAACTCGCGGTAATTGTCCTTGGTCACACCCTTCTGGATGAAGCGCACATTGTGCTTCTCGCAATGCGCCTTGCGACCCTCGTCCTTGGGATCGATCACGGTGATGCGCGATTTGTCGTAATCGAGATGCCGCTCGATCAGCGGCAGCGTGCCTTTGCCGATGGAGCCGAAGCCGACCATGACGATGGGGCCAGTGATCTTCGCGTAGATCTGCGAGGCGGGGCTCATAGGATGGTTTCTCCGGAACGTGCTGGCGAGCAAATGGTGAGGGATGGCTCAGGTGCTGCGGCGCTTGGCAGTGGCTTCGATCTCGACTTTCATCTCGGGCTTGTAGAGCGCCGAGACGACGAGAAGCGTGGCGGCCGGGCGGATCTCGCCGAGGACTTCGCCGCAGACCGCGAAATGCGCGTCTGCGTTCTTGGCGTCGGTGAGGTAATAGGTGACGCGGACAATGTCGGCCATCTCGAAGCCGCCCTCCTTCAGGGCAGCTTCGATGGTCTTGAAGCAGTTGCGTGACTGGCTCGTGACATCGGCCGGCATCGTCATGGTGGTGTAGTCGTAGCCGGTGGTACCCGCGACGAAGGCGAACTCGCCGTCGATCACGGCGCGGCTGTAGCCGGCGGTCTTCTCGAACGGGGAGCCGGTGGAAATCAGGCGGCGGGACATGGTCGTAGGCCTCGACTGAAGAGGAATTTCGTGGGGTTTACGCAATTTGCCGGCCTGCGCAACCCCAAAGGAATGGAGCTTAACGCAGGCACAGCCGGGCGTTGCCGCTTAACGCGGCTAGGTCGTCGCCATCATGGCGATCCCTTAAGCCGCGCGCGCCTGGAGGGCGCGAACTACCCTCCGTTTGGGCAGGGCCGCACCAGTCGGGACGATCATCCCGGCGGCGCCGTCCAGCGCGCCTGTCGTGAATTCGATCGCCAGCAGGCGGTCGCGCTCGAACGGACCGGGCAGCGACAGCTCGCCGGTGTTGGCGGCCGAGAAGCCGAAGCGGGCGTAATAGGGGGCATCGCCGAGCAGGATCACGGCGGCATGCCCGCGCGCCCGGGCGGCAGCCAGCGCTTGTTGCATCAGCGCGGCGCCGATCCCGAGCTCGCGGCAGGCAGGGTCCACCGCCAGCGGTCCGAGGACCAGAGCGGGCCTGCCTCCGGCGCTGACGTGCCACAGCCGCACGGTTCCCACGAGCTTCCCCTCGCGCATCGCGGCCAGCGCAAGGCCGGCAGCGGGGGCGCGTCCGTCACGCAGGCGCTGACAGGTACGGCCATGGCGGTTCTCGCCAAAGGACGCATCGAGCAGCGCTTCACGCATCGCAACGTCGACAGCACGCTCCGCACGGATCGCGAACGGAGCGGCTTTCGAAGTGGGGTCAATTTGTGTCTTCCGAAGAGCAGTCATGGCGCGTCAGTCCCCGCTTGAAACTGACGTGCGCAAAGCACGCCGGTTCAAGGCGTCGTCAGAAATCGAAATGTCAGGGAGGGAGCCGGCAAGCCGGTTCCCGGGTTCGTCAGGCCTCAGACGCGAGGCGGATCAGATGTGGTAGGTTTTCAGCGGCGGGATGCCGTTGAAAGCCACCGCCGAGTAGGTCGACGTATAGGCCCCGGTGCCTTCGATCAGCAGCTTGTCGCCGATCTCGAGCGTCACCGGAAGCGGATACGGGTTCTTCTCGTACAGCACGTCGGCGCTGTCACAGGTCGGGCCCGCGAGCACGCACGGCGTCATGTCCGCGCCGTCATGCGGGGTGCGGATGGCGTAACGGATCGACTCGTCCATGGTCTCGGCGAGACCGCCGAACTTGCCGATGTCCAGATAGACCCAGCGCACCTCGTCCTCGTCGCTCTTCTTCGAGATGAGCACGACTTCGGACTCGATGATGCCGGCGTTGCCCACCATGCCGCGGCCCGGCTCGATGATGGTCTCCGGAATCTGGTTGCCGAAGTGCTTGCGCAGCGCGCGGAAGATCGAGCGCCCGTAGGTCACCACCGGCGGTACGTCCTTCAGGTACTTGGTCGGGAAACCGCCGCCCATGTTGACCATGGTCAGGTTGATGCCGCGCTCGGCGCAGTCGCGGAACACCTGCGAGGCCATTGCCAGCGCACGGTCCCACGCCTTCACCTTGCGCTGCTGCGAGCCGACATGGAAGGAGATGCCGCACGGCTCCAGGCCCAGACGCTTGGCAACGTCGAGCACGTCGACGGCCATCTCCGGGTCGCAGCCGAACTTGCGCGACAGCGGCCATTCGGCGCCGGCGCAGTCATAGAGGATGCGGCAGAACACCTTTGCGCCGGGCGCGGCACGGGCGACCTTCTCGACTTCGGCGGCGCAATCGACCGCGAACAGCCGAATGCCGAGCGCGAAGGCGCGCGCGATGTCGCGCTCCTTCTTGATCGTGTTGCCGAAGGAGATGCGGTCGGGCGTCGCACCGGCGGCCAGCGCCATCTCGATCTCGGCGACCGTCGCGGTGTCGAAGCAGGAGCCCATGGAGGCGAGCAAAGCCAGCACTTCCGGCGCCGGGTTCGCCTTGACGGCATAGAACACGCGGCTGTCGGGCAGCGCCTTGGCAAAGGTCTGGTAATTGTCGCGCACGACTTCGAGGTCGACGACGAGGCACGGCTCGGTGTCGAGGCCCTCGCTGCGGCGGTTGCGCAGGAATTCCTGGATACGGTCGGTCATAGCACTCTCCCAAACGGCCCAGCGACGGGGATCCGTTCAAAAAATGACGTCGGATAAGAGCGCTCCGGCCAGATCGCGCGATGGAGGCGCGACGAGCCAAAGACTCACATCAGACTGTGCTGCCGTGGATTGGTTGGGAATGTTCCCGCCCGCACACCTGGCAATGAAGGACAAGCCTTTTCAGTAGCCCGCGCCGGCGTTGGACTGCCGGTAGAGACCAAAAAAGCCCGATCCGTCGTTGCTTTAAGTCGCGTCCCCCGTTGAGAGCGGGGTGCGCCGGTTCGCCTCCGGCTGCCAGTCACGGTTGCAAAGAGCAAAGTCACCTTCGACAAGGCATCTCTTTGAGAGAGATGCTGGACGCTCCGGGTTTGCTTTCGTCTTCCGGCGATGAGCCTTCCGACTTCCACACTTCCGAAGAGCCCCTCGGCTTCTTCACCCCTTGGCGGCTGTCCGGCCTCTTGTCCGGATACCTACCGACTGACACACGACCACAGGCACGTGCGAAATTGGGCAATCCGCACATAAGTGTTTTGACTCTGCTTCGCAAGAGATTTTTTAGGCTGCGAACAGAATTGCCTAACATCTGCTTGCGCAGTGTTGCGCGCGCGACGCGAAAGATGAACGCGCGTTAAGTTTTCTGCGCGGCGCGCGTCACTCGCGAGCGTCCGCGCTTCAGCCGCGCTTCGTGAACGGCTCGACGCGTTGAGCGGCGCGGATGAAGGCCGTCATCACGAGCACGCCGAGCGCAAACAGCGTGGCCTGAAGGATGTGCGTGCCTTGCTCGCCCAGCCCGAACAGGATCGCGAGCGCCCAGCCGCCGGCAAACGCCGCGCCGAACACCTCGGCGCCGATCAGGATGGCGGCGCTGACGACGGTGATGACGCTCGGCCAGACGATCCGACGGGAAGACGAGGAGGTCGCGTTCATGAGCTCAGGGGTCCTAGGCTTGGAGGGCCGCAATCTCACCGAAAAGGCAGCCGGGAGCAAGGGCAAACGGCCCAAAAAAGCCCTATCGCGTGCTATAGCTGGCCGCAACAATCGAGCCACAAATCGGGACTTGTAATGTCAGAACCCCGCCAAACTACGGACTCCGAGACCAACCCGCTGCTGAAGGCGTGGGTGACGCCGTTTGCGACCCCGCCCTTCGACGAAATCAAGCCGGAGCACTTCCTCCCGGCCTTCGAGCAGGCCTTCGCCGACCACTCCGCCGAGATCGCAGCGATCACCAACGACCCGACCGCGCCCGACTTCGCCAACACCATCACGGCGCTGGAGCGCTCGGGCAAGCTGCTCAGCAAGGTCGCGTCGGTCTTCTACGACCTCGTCTCGGCGCATTCCAACCCGGCCATTCTGGAGATCGACAAGGAGGTTTCCTTGCGGATGGCGCGGCACTGGAATCCGATCATGATGAACGCCGTGCTGTTTGGCCGCATTGCCCAGCTACACGAGAACCGCGCCAATCTCGGTCTGACACCGGAACAGCTCCGCCTGCTCGAGCGCACCTACACCCGCTTCCACCGCTCCGGCGCCGGCCTCTCCGAAGAGGCCAAGACGCGGATGGCGGAGATCAACGAGAGACTCGCCCAGCTCGGCACCAGCTTCAGTCATCATCTGCTCGGCGACGAGCAGGAATGGTTCATGGAGCTCGGCGAAGCCGACCGCCAGGGCCTGCCGGAGAGTTTTGTCGCCAGCGCCAAGGCTGCGGCGGAAGAACGCGGCATGGCCGGCAAGGCCATCGTCACCCTGTCGCGCTCCTCGGTCGAACAGTTCCTGAAGAGCTCGGCCCGGCGTGACCTGCGCGAGAAGGTCTACAAGGCCTTCACCGCGCGGGGCGACAACGGCAATGCCAACGACAACAACGCGACCATCGTCGAGGTCCTGAAGCTGCGCGAGGAGAGCGCCAATCTCCTGGGTTATCCGACCTTCGCGGCCTACCGGCTCGAGGATTCCATGGCCAAGACGCCGGAAGCGGTGCGCGGCCTTCTGGAGCGGGTCTGGAAGCCGGCCCGGGCGCGGGCGCTCGCCGACCGCGACGACATGCAGGCGCTGATCACGGAGGAGGGCGGCAATTTCAAGCTCGCCCCCTGGGACTGGCGCTTCTATGCCGAAAAGCTGCGCCTTCAGCGCGCCAATTTCGACGACGCCGCGATCAAGCCGTATCTCGCGCTCGATCACATGATCGCCGCCGCCTTCGACTGTGCCACGCGCCTGTTCGGCGTCACTTTCGAGGAGCGCAAGAACGTGCCGGTCTGGCATCCGGACGTCCGGGTCTGGGAGATGAAGGGGCGGGACGGCAAGCACAAGGCGCTGTTCTATGGCGATTACTTCGCCCGGCCGTCGAAGCGCTCCGGCGCCTGGATGACCTCGCTGCGCGACCAGCAGAAGCTCGACGGCGAGGTCGCGCCGCTGATCCTCAACATCTGCAACTTCTCCAAGGGCGCGGACGGGGAACCCTCGCTGCTGTCGCCCGACGATGCCCGCACCCTGTTCCACGAGTTCGGCCATGGCCTGCACGGCATGCTCTCCAACGTGACCTATCCGTCGCTGTCGGGCACCTCCGTGTTCACCGACTTCGTCGAATTGCCCTCCCAGCTGTACGAGCATTGGCAGGAGCGGCCCGAGGTGCTGCAAAAGTTTGCCCGCCACTACCAGACCGGCGAGCCGCTGCCGGACGATCTGCTGCAACGGTTCCTGGCCGCGCGAAAATTCAACCAGGGTTTCGCCACGGTCGAGTTCGTCTCCTCGGCGCTGATCGATCTCGAATTCCACACCCAGCCGGCCTCCGCCGCGCAGGACGTCCGCGCCTTCGAGAGACGCGAGCTGGAGAAGATCGGCATGCCCGAGGAGATCTCGCTGCGTCACCGTCCGACGCAATTCGGTCACATCTTCACCGGCGATCATTATGCCGCCGGCTATTACAGCTACATGTGGTCGGAGGTGATGGACGCCGACGCCTTCGGCGCATTCGAGGAAGCCGGCGACATCTTCGATCCCGCCGTCGCAAAACGCCTGCACGACGACATCTACTCGAGCGGCGGATCGGTCGATCCGGAAGCCGCCTATGAGGCCTTCCGCGGCCGCCCGCCGGAGCCCGATGCGCTGCTGCGTCGCCGAGGTCTGCTTGACGCCCCGAAGGCGGCCTGATGGGCGTGCGCGCCCTGCTCGGGCTGCTGCTCGCCGCTGGCCTCACCTTTGTGGCCGGGGCGGCGCAGGCGCACCCGCATGTCTGGATCACCGCGACCAGCGAGTTGCTCTATGCCGCGGACGGCACCATCACCGGCGTGCGCCACGCCTGGACGTTTGACGACATGTTCTCGGCCTATGCCGTGCAGGGGCTCGAGAGCAAGACCAAGGGCGTCTATACCCGCGAGGAGCTCGGACCGCTGGCGCAGACCAATGTCGAGTCGCTGAAGGAATATGCCTACTTCACCTTCGCGCGAGCCGACGGCAAGAAGGAGCGATTCCAGGAGCCGGTCGACTACTTCCTCGACTACAAGGATACGGTCCTGACCCTGCACTTCACGCTGCCGCTGAAGAATCCGGTCAGGTCCAAGCAATTGATGCTCGAAGTGTTCGACCGCTCCTTCTTCATTGACTTCCAGATGGCCAAGGACAACCCGATCAAGCTGGTCGGCGCGCCCGCCGGCTGCCAGATGAAACTTGAGCGGCCGAGCGACGGCACCGCGAGTGCGCAGAAGCTCAACGAGCAGACCTTCATGAACGGCGAGAACTCCAATTTCGGCATGATGTTCGCCAACAAGATCACGGTGGATTGCCCTTGAAGTCGAAACTCTCCCCGCTCGCACGTGGGCTGCTCACCTGTGCCGCCGTTCTGCTGGTTGCGGGCGTGGCCGACGCGGCCCTCCACGAACTCGTCGCGCAGAACCCGTTTGGCGCACCAAGACCCGCGCGGGCGGCTGAGCCTGAGGCCAGTGGCCTCATCGGCTGGCTCTTGGCAAAACAATCGGAATTTTATCGCCAGATGTCGGCGACCATTCGCGCCGCCAAGTCCGACGGCTCGGCGGTGTGGACGCTGCTCGTCATCTCCTTTGCCTACGGCATCTTCCACGCCGCAGGGCCCGGCCACGGCAAGGCGGTGATCGCCTCCTATCTCGTCGCCAATCGCGAGACTGTCAGGCGCGGCATCGTGCTGTCGTTTGCATCCGCGTTGATGCAGTCGCTGGTGGCGATCCTGATCGTCGGTATCTCGGCCTGGGTGCTGAATGCGACCGCCAGGACCATGTGCAAGGCGGAAGGCGCGATCGAGATCGCAAGCTACGCCCTGATCGCGCTTTTCGGCCTGCGCCTGGTCTGGGTCAAGGGCCGCACCTTCATCCGTGCGCTGCAGGCGGTTCAGCCGGTGTCGGCGATCGCGGGCGTGCCGCATGACCATCATGATCACGGTCACCACCATCATGATGCGCATGATCATCATCGTCACGATCATGCGCACGCCCATCATCACCACGCGCATCACCACGTCCATGACGAGCATTGCGGCCATTCCCACGGCCCCATGCCGAGCGAGCTCGCCGGCCTCGGAGGCTGGGGACGCGGCTTTACCGCGATCCTGACCGTCGGCATCCGTCCCTGTTCGGGCGCGATCCTGGTGCTGGTGTTCGCGTTGGCCCAAGGCCTGTTCTGGGCCGGCATCGCCGCAACTCTGCTGATGGGGCTCGGCACCGCGATCACCGTCGCGGTCATTGCCGTGGTCGCCGTCTCCGCCAAGGACATCGCCGCCCGCCTGAGCGCCGGACGCGACGGCAACGGCGCGCTGTTCATGCGCGGCATCGAATTCGCCGCCGCCGGCCTCGTGCTGCTGTTCGGTGCAGGCCTGTTGTTGGGTTACATCGCGGCCGAACGGACGACGTGTTTCTGAGTTTTTCCCTCTCCCCTTGTGGGCGAGGGTGGCTCGCCGCGTAGCGGCGAGACGGGTGAGGGGTTGTCTCCGCGAGCGATCCTCTTGCAGCTGCGTTCGCCGATAGAACCCCTCATCCGGCGCTTCGCGCCACCTTCTCCCACAAAGGGAGAGTCACACCGGCAAGAACTGCTTCAACGCCGGCATGAAGAAGATCCCGAGATTGATCGCAAAGCCGATGCTCCAGAGGATGGAGCGCAGCGTCGGGCGGTTCCCGAGATAGGTCAGCACATAGGCGATCCGTACGATCAGGAACAGCACCGCGAGCTCGTCGATCATCCGCTGCGGCGAGTCCCGGAATTCGGCCAGCAGCACCGCGAAGGCGAAGAACGGAAAGGTCTCGATACCATTCTGGTGGGCGCCGAGCGCGCGCTGCGCGATGGCCTCTTCGTAGAAGGCGGGATCGCGCGGGCGTGAATTGTCGAACCCGCGAAACCTGATCCATTTGACCGAGACGATCGTCACCAAATAGAGCAGCAACGCTCCGGAGACGCACCATTCCGCGAGTGTCATCTTTCCTCCCCCGCCTCGGTGCGACCCTAGCGAAACCGGCCTGATCTTGACAAGCTCGGGGCAACGCGCGACCCAACGAGCATGACAACCCTAGCCCCTCTCAAGACCACGAAGCCGCTGCCTCAGTCCGGCCAGCCGCGCGTCGGCGTACTCCTGGTCAATCTCGGCACGCCCGATACCGCCGACGCGCGCGGCGTGCGGGTCTATCTGAAGGAGTTCCTCTCGGACGCCCGCGTCATCGAGGATCAGGGCTTGATCTGGAAGCTGGTGCTGAACGGCATCATCCTGCGCACCCGCCCCCGCGCCAAGGCGCGCGATTATCTCAAGATCTGGAACACCGAGAAGAACGAGTCGCCGCTCAAGACCATCACGCGCTCGCAGAGCGACAAGCTCGGAGCCATGCTGTCGGACCGCGACCAGGTCACGGTGGAATGGGCTATGCGCTACGGCAATCCCTCGATCAAGTCGGGCGTCGATGCGCTGATTGCGAAGGGCTGCGATCGCATTCTTGCCGTCCCCCTCTATCCGCAATATTCCGCCGCGACGTCGGCCACCGTCTGCGATGAGGTGTTTCGCGTGCTTGCGCGGCTGCGCGCGCAGCCGACGCTGCGGGTGACGCCGTCTTACTACGAGGACGAAGCCTATATCGAGGCGCTCGCCACCTCGATCGAGACGCATCTGGTGAGCCTGTCGTTCAAGCCAGAGCTGATCGTCGCCTCCTTCCACGGCATGCCGAAGGCCTATGTCGACAAGGGCGACCCCTATCAGGACCAATGTGTGGCGACCACCGAGGCGCTGCGGCGCCGGCTCGGCATGGACGAGACAAAGCTGCTGCTGACCTTCCAGTCGCGCTTCGGATTCGACGAGTGGCTGCAGCCCTACACTGACAAGACCATGGAGCGTCTGGCGAAAGAGGGCGTGCGCCGTATCGCGGTGATCACGCCGGGTTTTTCCGCCGACTGCCTGGAGACGCTGGAGGAGATCGCGCAGGAGAATGCCGAGATCTTCAAGCACAATGGCGGGGAGCAGTTTTCCGCGATCCCCTGCCTCAACGACAGCGACCCCGGCATGGATGTGATCCGAACGCTGGTGCTGCGCGAGCTCCAGGGCTGGATATAGTGAGCCTGGATCCGAGGAGCGCCCCATGAACCGCCGCGAGGTTCTGGCGCTTCTTGGGGTGACCACGATGCTGCCGGCCTCGGTGCTGGCGCAAGCGAATGCGACGCGCCGGCTCGGCGTGCTCTCGGTCACTGCGGCGGACGATGCGATCGGGCAGACGCGTAGCGCGGTCCTGGTCGAGGCGCTTGCCGGCCATGGCTGGAAGGAGGACGGCAGCCTTGAGATCGATTGGCGCAACGGCGGCGGCGACCGCGCGCGGATCGCGCAACTCGCCGACGAACTCGTGGCGCTCAAGCCCGACATCCTGCTTGCGGTCGGCACGCCCTCAGTGGAGGAGCTGCGCCAGCGCACGACGACGATCCCGATCGTTTTCGCCGTCGTCACCGATCCTGTCAGCCAGGGCTTTGTCCAGAATCTCGCCCATCCCGGCGGCAATATCACCGGCTTCACCGATTACGACGGCCCGCTGGCCGGCAAATGGCTGGAGATGCTTACGCAGGTCGTGCCAAAGCCGTCACGCGTTTCCGTCGTCTACAATCCCGCCACCGCGCCGTTCGCGCCGCTGATGCTGCGGACGATCGAAGACGCCGGCCGCGCGCTCGATGTGACGGTGGTGCCCGCGCCGGTCCATGACACGGCCTCGATCGCCGCCCTGGCCTTGCGGAAAGACGGCGGCCTGCTGGTGCTGCCGGATTTCTTCACCATGTCCAACCGTGCGCTTCTCCTGGCAGCCATCAATGAAGCGCGCGTGCCGGCGGTGTTCTGGAGCCGGACCTTCGTCGACGAGGGTGGCTTGATGTCCTACAGCACCGACAGCGCCGAGCAGCTCCGCCGCGCCGCCACCTATATCGATCGCATCCTGAAGGGTGCGCGAGCGGCCGACTTGCCGGTCCAGAATCCGACCACGTTCGAGCTGGCGATCAACTTGAAGACGGCCAAGGCGATCGGCGTCACGCTTCCGCCAAGCCTGCTCGCAACCGCGAACGAGGTCATCGAGTAGGATTTGGCTGCGACCGCCGGATTCGTTAACGTCGTCGCTAGGTGTGCGCCAGCACGCTTTCAAGAGCGCCTCGCAAATACATAATCGCGACCATTCCCTCTCCCGGTGTCTTGTGTAGAATCCTACCGATGCCGAAATCAGGCACGACCGCTGAGCCTTGAATCCTTCTGAACTCTTTACTGAATACTTTACTGAACCCTTGGGGTCGTGATCCCGACCAATGACAGCGCGGAAAAGGCCTTTTCCCGCCAATCTTTTCCGCCTTGGAGGAAATATGAGCGGTTTCGACATTTTCGCGATTGTTCTGGTCTTGCTCGTCATCGTCACGCTGGTGGCCGGCGTGAAGACGGTGCCGCAGGGCTATGACTGGACCATCGAGCGGTTCGGCAAATACACCCAGACGCTGAGCCCCGGGCTCAATCTGATCGTGCCCTATTTCGATCGCGTCGGACGCAAGATCAACATGATGGAGCAGGTGATCGACATTCCCGAGCAGGAGGTGATCACCAAGGACAACGCCACCGTGACGGTCGACGGCGTCGCCTTCTTTCAGGTGTTCGATGCCGCCAAGGCGAGCTACGAGGTCTCTAACCTGACCCAAGCCGTCACCGTGCTGACCATGACCAACATCCGTTCGGTGATGGGCTCGATGGATCTCGACCAGGTGTTGTCGCACCGCGACGAAATCAACGAGCGCCTGCTGCGTGTAGTCGATGCCGCCGTCTCGCCCTGGGGCCTCAAGGTCAATCGTATCGAGATCAAGGACATTGTGCCGCCGGCGGACCTCGTCGAAGCCATGGGCCGACAGATGAAGGCCGAGCGCGTCAAACGCGCCGACATCCTTCAGGCCGAAGGTGCACGCCAGTCCGAGATCCTGCGCGCAGAGGGTGCCAAGCAGGGCCAGATCCTCCAGGCGGAAGGTCGCCGCGAGGCCGCCTTCCGCGACGCCGAAGCACGCGAGCGGTCGGCGGAAGCTGAGGCCAAGGCGACGCAGATGGTCAGTGAAGCCATTGCCAAGGGCGACGTCGCGGCGCTGAACTACTTTATCGCCGACAAATATATCAAGGCGTTCGGGCAGTTTGCGGACTCGCCGAACCAGAAGATCATCATGCTGCCGATCGAGGCCACCAGCATGCTCGGCTCGCTCGCCGGCATCGGCGAGATCGCCAAGGCGACGTTCGGCGAGAGTGCTGCATCCGCCGCTGCCGCCGCTCGTCGCGGTTCGGTGCCGACGACTGGGAGCACGCCCCCGGCGGTGCCGCCGCGGCAGGGGTAAAGCGCATGCCCCGGAAAAGTGGACACCGGTTTTCCGACAAGGGCATGCGCCATTTCAAAGAGGTCGTGTCATGACCGACATGTTCGTATCGCTCGGCACCTGGAACTGGCTGATCTTCGGCTTCATCCTGATGGCGCTGGAGGTGCTGGCGCCGGGAGTCTTCCTGTTCTGGCTCGGGCTCGCCGCGCTGCTGGTCGGGCTGATCTCGTTCGGAGTGGCGATATCCTGGCAGATCCAGCTCGTGATGTTCGCGATCTTCGCCGCCGCCGCCGTGCCGGTTTGGCGTCGGCTCGCCCGGCCGAAGCCGGATGCAATTGCCGCCAGCCCCTTCCTCAACAAGCGCGCGGATGCGCTGCTCGGCCGCGAGTTCACGCTGGAGAAGCCGATCGTCGACGGCAACGGCACCATGCGCATCGGCGACACCGTCTGGCGCGTCGCAGGTCCCGATACGCCGGCGGGCACGCGTGTGAAGGTGGTGCAAGTGGACGGCGCGAATCTGACGGTGGCGGCGGCTTAGTCCACCGTCATTGCGAGCGCAGCGAAGCAATCCAGACTGCTGCCGGTGGAAAGATTCTGGATTGCTTCGCTTCGCTCGCAATGACGAGCTAGTCGGGACGGCATCGCCAGACTTACGCGCCGCTCTTGCTGCGCCACCGCTCCGCAAACCTATGCAGCGGCATGAACGTCTCGCACAAGTCCCGCCCGAGCGCCGTCAGCGCGTAACCGCCGGCTTCGCCGAGCTCCACGAACCCGGCCTCGCGCAAATCGTCCAGCCGCGCCTGCAGCACCGTCGGCGAGGCCTCGTCGCAGGCGGTGCGCAATGCGCGCGAGGTGAGGGGGGCGTCGCGCAGCTCCCACAGGATTCGCAGGCTCCAGCGTCGTCCGAGGAGGTCGAGCAGCACCATGATCGGCCGCCCGCTGCGCGGGCCACGGACGCCGCGCGATCTCGAAGTGGTCTGTTTCGCCATCGTCGCCCCCTTGCGCGGTGCTACAAATAGTGTAGCTTCATGCTACGTTAAATGTAGCAAGAGAGGCGGCCAATGTCCCCGGTCACAGCGCGCATTGCCCCGCTCACCCCGCCTTATCCCCCGGAGATCCAGGCCCAGTTCGACCGCATCATGCGCGGCGCGCCGCCACTGCTGCTGTTCCGGGTCATGGCGGGCCACACCCGCGCCTGGGACAAGTTTCGCGCCGGCGGCTTGCTCGATCCCGGACCGCTGTCGCTGCGCCAGCGCGAGATCGTGATCGACCGCACCTGCGCGCTGAACAAATGCGAATATGAATGGGGCGTGCATGTCGCGGTCTTTGCCGGGCCGGCGAAACTCACCGAGGAGGAAGTGCGCGCCACCGTGCAGGGTGATGCGGCGTCGTCGTGCTGGTCCCCGGCCGAGCAGACGCTGATCGCCGCCGTCGACGCGCTGCATCACAGCGCGACGTTTGACGACGCTGAGTTCGCTGCGCTGTCGGCGCATTACGACGAGGCGCAGATCCTGGAGATCATGCTGCTGTGCGGCTTCTACCGCACGGTCTCGTATCTGGCGAACGGACTGCGGTTGCCGCTGGAGGAGACGGCGGCAAGATTTCCTGCGCCGCTCTAGCCGCCGTCGTTGCGAGCGTAGCGAAGCAATCCAGAGTCTTTCCGCGGTGGCACTCTGGATGTTTCGCTGCGCTCGCAATGACGGTGAGTGGCTCCCTACGCCACGCCTGCCCGCAGCAGATCGTGCAGGTGCACGATGCCCACCACCTTGTCCGCCTCGGTCACGACCAGCGTCGTGATCTTGCGGGTGTTGAGCACCTCGATCATCTCGGTGGCCAGCATCGAGGGCGGTACGGTTTTCGGCTGCCTGGTCATGACGTCGTCGACCGACGCCGTCAGCAGGTCGGGCCGCATGTGGCGGCGCAGATCGCCGTCGGTGATGATGCCGAGAGCCTCGTTCGCCTCGTTGACGATGCAGACGCACCCCAAACCCTTGGCGGACATCTCCATCACCGCGTCCGACATCTTGGTGCCGAGCGGCTTGACCGGGATTTCCGCACCGGTGCGCATGTAGTCGCGGACGAATTTCAGCATCGCCCCTAACTTGCCGCCGGGGTGGAAATGCGCGAACTCCAGCGCGGTGAAGCCGCGGCCTTCGAGCAGCGCGATCGCAAGCGCATCGCCTATCGCGGCCTGCATCAGGGTCGAGGTGGTCGGCGCCAGATTGTGCGGGCAGGCCTCGCGCGCCTTCGGCAGCTCGATCACGACGTCGGCCGCTTGTCCCAGCGAGGATGCCGCGTTCGACGTCACCGCGATCATCGGGATTGCGAATCTTGCGGAATAGTTCACGAGAGTCTTCATCTCCGGCTGCTCGCCGGACCAGGACAGCGCCATGATGACGTCGTCGGTGGTAATCATGCCGAGGTCGCCATGGGCGGCTTCGGCGGTGTGCACGAAGAAGGCGGGCGTGCCGGTCGAGGCCAACGTTGCCGCGATCTTGCGGCCCATATGGCCCGACTTGCCGAGCCCGGTGACGATGACGCGGCCCTTCGCGTTGCGGATCAGATCGACCGCCTGGGCGAAGCTCGCGCCAAGCGGGCCGCGCAGGGCGGCGGCGAGCGCGTTGATACCGCCGCTCTCCGTTTCCAGCGTGCGGAGTGCGGATTCGACGCTGTCGGGAATGGGGCCGGATGATTGGGTCATCAGCGGTTTCGAACTCGGCATGTTCTGGTCCAGGAGGAGGGGCCTTCGCCCGTTGGCGCCTGCTTAACACGCCGCGGCCTTCGAGGCGACGAGCCCGACCCGACCCTCAACCGGTCGTTAACCATAATTGTTTTAACTCCATTAACGATAGTTCCCGCCGATCGGTGGGGACAATCGCGAAAGTGTTTGATTTCGTTGGAGTTCTTCCATCGTGGGGTCGTCTCCAGGCACGAGCCGGAGCAAACGCGCGCATTTCCTGCGCGCGGCTTTGCCGTGCTTTGCGCTGACGGTCCTCGGAAGCGCCCCCGTGGCCGCCCAGAGCCTCACCCCCGACCTGTTCAGTCCCAACCGCGGTGGCTTCGCTTCGCCCGACACGCTGCCGACGCGCCGCACCGCGGGCGTTCCGCAGGCACCGTCGGATGCGCTGCCGGCGCTGCCCGATCCCAACTCCGACTTTCGCAAGCGCCAGCAGACGCCGGCGCGCCCATGGCAGAACCCGACGAACCAAAACGCGACCAGCCAGGTCCCGACCTATGGCCTGCCGGCCGCCAACGGTGCGAGCAGCTCCGGCTACGACTCGCTGAACCGCAAGCGGCAGCAGCCGAAGTTCTATCCGGGTCAGCCCAAGCCGAAGCGCCCTGCTGGTCCCGGCTCGCGGGCGCCGACCACTACGCCGCCGCCATCCACGCTCGGTTCGCCGAAGATCGCGCCGCCCCCGTCCGCCTCCGCCAACAAGGCGCCCGTGCCGGCGGCGATGGCGGGCACCGTGCCCGGCCAGCCGCTACGCCGCCGCCTCAAGGCCGATGACGATGCGTTCGGCGCGGTCGGCGACTATGCCGGCAGTTTCCTGATCAAGGGCGGGCTCGAGCTCTCCACCGGTTACGACACCAATCCGGCGCGTCTGAACAAGCCGGTCGGCTCGCCGGCCTATGTGGTTGCACCCGATCTCCTCGTGGCGTCCGATTGGGAGCGCCACGCGCTGGTCGCGGATCTGCGCGGCTCGTTCTCGGGCTACACCAACAACATGCCGGCGACGATCGACGGCTTTGCCTCGCCTTCGCCGGTCGAGGTCGACCGCCCCGACTTCAACGGCCATGTCGACGGCCGCCTCGACGTCAATCGCGATCTCAAGCTGACCACGCAGCTGCGCCTGCGGCTCGCCACCGACAATCCCGGCAGCCCGAACGTGCAGGCCGGCCTGCAAAAATATCCTGTTTATGCCGCCTATGGCACGACCGTCGGCTTCGACCAGAGCTTCAACCGCTTCCAGATCGCGGCCGGCGCCACTGTCGATCGCACCGCCTACACCAACTCAAAACTGACCGACGGCTCGACCTTCAGCAACGACGATCGCGACTTCAACCAGTATGGCGGCGTCGGACGCTTCTCCTACGATCTCAAGCCGGGGCTGAAGCCATTCGTCGAGATCCAGGGCGACACCCGCGTCCATGACCTGGCCGCCGACCGCAACGGCTATTTCCGCGATTCGAACGGCGGCTACGCCAAGGTCGGCACGTCCTTCGAGTTCTCGCGGATCCTCATCGGCGAGGTCTCGGTCGGCTATTCCGCGCGCAACTATGTCGACCCGCGCCTGAGCCAGCTCGCGGGCTTCCTGACCTCGGGCTCGCTGATCTGGAGTGCAAGCGGCCTCACCACGGTGAAATTCGCCACCGACACCCAGATCGCCGAGACCACCGTCCCCGGCTCCTCCGGCGTGCTGGTGCACACCTACGGGGTCGAAGTCGATCACGATTTCCGCCGCTGGCTTACGGCAGTGGGCAAATTCACCTACGGCACCTACGACTATCAGGGCCAGAATCGTAACGACAAGACCTACTCGTTCGAAAGCAATCTGATCTACAAGCTCAACCGCAACATCTGGATCAAGGGCACGCTCCGCCACGACATCCTGGATTCGAACCAGCCGGGGTCAAGCTCGCAGGCGACGGTGGTGATGGTCGGGGTGAGGTTGCAGAATTAGAGGGGAGGCCCCGTGGCGGCTCGGATTACTTTGGACATCAACTCGGCTGGAGTATTCGAGCTATGGCTCAATCCCGAAGGCCGAGACCTTCTCGTCAAGGAACTGCTCGCCCTGAGCGAGACCAACGACCACTTTCACCTGATGCCCAGTGAAGTAGCCTCGGACGTCGAAGTTTCGGCGCGTCCCTATCGGCCGAACGACAAGCTTCTCGAATACGGTAAGGTGCTGTTCCGGCTTGACGAGTGGGACGCACAGCACTTTCCGCACGTCTTGGGCTAAGGCCCCGTCGCTCTCGCCATCTACTCCGCCGTCATGCCCCGCGAAGGCGGGGCATCCAGTACGCCGCGGCTTCTCGGTAAATCACAACTGTTTCGGAATACTGGATCGCCCGCTTTCGCGGGCGATGACACCGTTTGTAAATCTGACAGCGAGCCAAGCAACTACCGCGGCAGATCCGTCTTCCCCATCAGGAACGTATCGATCGACCGGGCACACAGCCGGCCCTCGCGGATGGCCCAGACCACCAGCGACTGGCCGCGGCGCATGTCGCCGGCGGTGAACACGTTGGGGCGTGAGGTCTGATAGTCCAGCGTGTTGGCCTTGACGTTGCCGCGGGGGTCGAGCTCGACCGAGAGCATCTTGAGCAGGCCCTCGTGCACGGGATGGACGAAGCCCATCGCGAGCAGGACGAGGTCGGCGTCGAGTTCGAACTCGGTGCCGGCGATCGGCTTGAACTTGTCGTCGACGCGCACGCAGTGCAGCTTCTTGACCTTGCCGTTCTCGCCGGTGAACTTCTGCGTCAGCACGGCGAATTCGCGGATCGCGCCTTCGGCCTGGCTGGAGGACGTCCGCATCTTCAGCGGCCAGTTCGGCCAGGTGAGGCCCTTGTTCTCGTGCTCCGGCGGGGCGGGCATGATCTCGAGCTGGGTCACGGAGAGCGCGCCCTGGCGCAGCGAGGTGCCGATGCAATCGGATCCGGTGTCGCCGCCGCCGATGACGACGACATGCTTGCCACCGGCCAAAATCTCCTGGACGCCGTTCAACGGTTCCTCCGACACGCGGCGGTTCTGTTGCGGCAGAAAGTCCATGGCATAGTGGATGCCGGCAAGGTCGCGGCCGGGAATCGGGAGGTCGCGCGGGGCTTCGGCGCCGCCGGTCAGCGCCACGGCATCGTACTCGTTGAGCATCTCGCGTGGGTCGACATTGCCGTCGGCGCCGACATGGCTGTTGTAATGGAAGGTGACGCCTTCGCCTTCCATCTGCGCGACGCGGCGGTCGATGATGCCCTTCTCCATCTTGAAGTCGGGGATGCCGTAGCGCAGCAGGCCGCCGGCCTTGGCGAACTTCTCGAACAGATGCACGTCGTGGCCGGCGCGCGCGAGCTGCTGCGCGCAGGCCATGCCGGCCGGACCGGAGCCGATCACCGCGACCTTCTTGCCGGTCTTATGGGCGGCGATTTCGGGCTTCAGCCAGCCATTGTCCCAGGCGCGATCGACGATCGCGCATTCGATGGTCTTGATGGTGACGGGGTTGTCGTCGATGTTGAGCGTGCAGGACGCCTCACACGGCGCCGGGCAGATGCGCCCCGTGAACTCCGGGAAATTGTTGGTCGAGTGCAGATTGCGCGAGGCTTCTTCCCAGTTGCCCTGATAGACGAGGTCGTTCCAGTCCGGGATCTGGTTGTTGACCGGGCAGCCGGGCGTGCCGGGCGAGACCGAGCCGGTGCCGTGGCAATAGGGAATGCCGCAATTCATGCAGCGCGCGGCCTGGTCGCGCGTTTCCTTCTCGGAGAGGGGAACGACGAACTCGTGGAAATGCTTCACGCGCTCGGCGACCGGGGTGTACTTGCGGTCATGCCGTTCGATTTCGAGAAAACCCGTGATCTTGCCCATTAAACCCGAAGTCCCTGCCGCTTAAATTCGTTGTGTTTCTCTCTCGTCGTCATTGCGAGGAGCGTGAGCTTCGAAGCAATCCAGTCTGCATCCGAGGAGAAAGTCTGGATTGCTTCGCTACGCTCGCAATGACGGGCGCTGATATTTCTTACGCCCCGATCGCGATTTTCGGCTCGGCGTCCGCGTTGGCGGCCATCTCGCGCAGCGCGCGCCGGTATTCGACCGGCATCACCTTGCGGAATTTTGGCAGCCAGTCCTTCCAGTTGGCCAGGATGTCGGCGGCGCGCCTGGAGCCTGTCGCCTTCGCATGGCGCGTGATCAGGACGTGCAGCCGCTCGACGTCGGAGGCGAGCAGGTCCTTGAACACGTCGACCCGGCCGTGCGCTTCGAGGTCACCGGAGTGGTGATAGGTGCCGGCGTTGATCAGCTCTTCCGACAGCACCGGCTCGAGCTCGACCATCGCCATGTTGCACAGCCTGTCGAAGTCGCCGGTCTCGTCCAGCACATAGGCGATGCCGCCGGACATGCCGGCCGCGAAGTTGCGTCCGGTCTTGCCGAGCACGACCACGATGCCGCCGGTCATGTATTCGCAGCAATGGTCGCCGGCGCCCTCGACCACCGCCACGGCGCCGGAATTGCGCACGGCAAAACGCTCGCCGGCGATGCCTCGGAAGTAGCACTCGCCTTGAATGGCGCCGTACATCACGGTGTTGCCGACGATGATGCTCTCTTCCGGCACGATGCCGCTGTTGGCCGGCGGCTTGACGATGATCTTGCCGCCCGAGAGGCCCTTGCCGACATAGTCGTTGGCTTCGCCTTCGAGCTCGAAGGTGACGCCTTGCGCCAGCCAGGCGCCGAAGGCCTGGCCGGCGGTGCCCTTGAGGCTGACATGGATGGTCTCATGCGGCAGGCCGGCATGGCCGTAGATCTTGGCGACCGCACCCGACAGCATCGCGCCCGCGGAGCGGTTGGTGCTGTTGATCTTGGCCTCGATCTTCACCGGCGCACCGCGGTCGAGCGCAGGCGTCGCCTGCTCGATCAGCGTGCGGTCGAGCACCGCTTCCAGATGATGGTTCTGGCGCTCGGAGTGATAGATCTTCTGGCCCTTCTCTTCCTTCTGCTTGACGAAGAGCTTGGAGAAATCGAGCCCCTTGGCCTTCCAGTGCGCGACCAGCTTGGTCTGGTCGAGCAGCTGCACCTGGCCGATCATCTCGTTGAAGCTGCGGAAGCCGAGCGAGGCCATGATCTCGCGGACCTCCTCGGCGACGAAGAAGAAGTAGTTGATCACATGCTCGGGCTGGCCGGTGAAGCGCTTGCGCAGGACGGGGTCCTGGGTCGCGACGCCGACCGGGCAGGTGTTGAGATGGCACTTGCGCATCATGATGCAGCCGGCCGCGATCAGGGGCGCGGTGGCGAAGCCGAACTCGTCGGCGCCGAGCAGCGCGCCGATCACGACGTCGCGGCCGGTGCGGAAACCGCCGTCGACCTGGACCACGATGCGGCTGCGCAGCCGCTCGCGCACCAGCGTCTGGTGGGTTTCGGCGAGGCCGATCTCCCACGGCGAGCCGGCGTGCTTGATCGAGGTCAGCGGCGAAGCGCCGGTGCCGCCCTCGAAGCCCGCGATGGTGACATGGTCGGCGCGCGCCTTGGCGACGCCCGCGGCTACGGTTCCGACGCCGATCTCCGAGACGAGCTTGACCGAGACCGCGCCGTCCGGGTTGACGTTCTTGAGGTCGTAGATGAGCTGCGCCAGATCCTCGATCGAGTAGATGTCGTGGTGCGGTGGCGGCGAGATCAGGCCGACGCCCGGCGTCGAATGCCGGACCTTTGCGATGGTGGCATCGACCTTGTGGCCGGGCAACTGGCCGCCTTCGCCGGGTTTTGCACCCTGCGCCATCTTGATCTGCATCATGTCGGAGTTGACGAGATACTCCGTGGTGACGCCGAAGCGGCCCGAGGCGACCTGCTTGATTGCCGAGCGCATGCTGTCACCGTTCGGCATCGGCTTGAAGCGGTCGGCTTCCTCGCCGCCTTCGCCGGTGTTCGACTTGCCGCCGATCCGGTTCATGGCGATCGCGAGCGTGGTGTGCGCCTCGCGCGAGATCGAGCCGAAGCTCATCGCGCCGGTGGCGAAACGCTTGACGATGTCCTTGGCCGGCTCGACCTGGTCGAGCGGTACCGGCTTGCGCTTCTCTTCGTCCGCATTCTTGATCCGGAACAGGCCGCGCAGCGTCAGGAGACGCTCCGACTGCTCGTTGAGGATCTTCGCGAAGGCGCGGTAGCGTTCCAGCGAATTGCCGCGCGCGGCGTGCTGGAGCAGCCCCACCGACTCGGCGGTCCATGCATGGTCCTCGCCGCGGCTGCGATAGGCATATTCGCCGCCGACATCGAGCGAGGTCTTGTACACGAGCGCGTCGCCGAACGCGTCGGCATGACGGCGCACCGCCTCTTCGGCGATCTCGCCAAGACCGACGCCCTCGACGCGGGTGTGCGTGCCCGCGAAGAATTTTCCGACGAATTCCGCCTTCAGGCCAATGGCGTCAAAGATCTGCGCGCCGCAATAGGACTGGTAGGTCGAGATGCCCATCTTGGACATCACCTTGAGCAGGCCCTTGCCGATCGACTTGATGTAGCGCTTGACGATCTCGTAGTCGTCGAGCGAGCCGGGCAGGCGGTCCTTCATCGCGATGATGGTCTCGAACGCCAGATACGGATTGATCGCTTCCGCGCCGTAGCCGGCGAGACAGGCGAAGTGATGCACTTCGCGCGGCTCGCCGGATTCGACGACGAGGCCGACCGAAGTGCGCAATCCGGTGCGGATCAGATGATGATGCACGGCGGCGCAGGCCAGCAGCGACGGGATCGGAACCCGGTCGGTGCCGACCATGCGGTCGGACAGGATGATGATGTTGACGCCCTCGCGCACCGCGCTCTCGGCGCGCGCGCAGAGCTCGTCCAGCACCTGGTCCATGCCGGCCGCGCCGAGGCCGGCGTGGAAGGTGGTGTCCAGCGTGCGCGACTTGAAGTGCGACTCGGCGACCTCGGAGATTGAGCGGATCTTTTCGAGGTCCGCGTCGGTCAGGATCGGCTGGCGCGCTTCGAGGCGCTTGGTAGTGGCTAGGCCTTGCAGGTCGAACAGGTTCGGCCGCGGTCCGATGATGGAGACGAGGCTCATCACCAGCTCCTCGCGGATCGGATCGATCGGCGGATTGGTGACCTGCGCAAAGTTCTGCTTGAAGTAGGTGAACAGCGGCTTGGCCTTGGCCGACAGCGCCGAGATCGGCGTGTCGTTGCCCATCGAGCCTGCGGCTTCCTCGCCGGTGGAGGCCATCGGCGTCATCAGGATGGTGATGTCTTCCTGGCTGTAGCCGAACGCCTGCTGGCGATCGAGCAGCGACAGGTTGGAGCGCACGCCGGTGGTCGGCACCTTCGGCAGCTCTTCCAGCACGATCTGGGTCCGCTCCAGCCACTCCGTGTAGGGATGGCTCCTTGCGAGCTCGGCCTTGATCTCGTCGTCGGGGATGAGGCGGCCCTGCTCGAGGTCGACCAGCAGCATCTTGCCGGGCTGCAAGCGCCACTTGGTGATGATCTGGTCCTCGGGAATCGTCAGCACGCCCATCTCGGACGCCATCACGATGCGGTCGTCCTTGGTGACGAGATAGCGCGCCGGCCGAAGGCCGTTGCGGTCCAGCGTGGCACCGATCTGGCGGCCGTCGGTGAAGGCGATCGCGGCGGGGCCGTCCCACGGCTCCATCAGGGCTGCATGATATTCGTAGAAGGCGCGGCGCTTCTCATCCATCAAGGGATTGCCGGCCCACGCCTCCGGAATCATCATCATGACGGCGTGCGGCAGCGAGTAGCCGCCCTGCACCAGGAATTCGAGTGCGTTGTCGAAGCAGGCGGTGTCCGACTGGCCTTCGTAGGAGATCGGCCAGAGCCGGTTGATGTCCTTGCCGTACAGCTCGGAGCTCACCGAGGCCTGGCGCGCCGCCATCCAGTTGACGTTGCCGCGCAGCGTGTTGATCTCGCCATTATGCGCGATCATGCGGTAGGGATGCGCCAGCGACCACGCCGGGAAGGTGTTGGTCGAGAAACGCTGGTGCACGAGCGCCAGCGCGCTCTCGAAATCCTTCTCGTGCAAATCGGGATAGTACTTGCCGAGCTGGTCGGCGAGGAACATGCCCTTGTAGATCACGGTGCGGCAGGACATCGAGCACGGATAGTAGCCGGCGAGGCCGCGGTCGCGGCGCTGATAGATCGCTTGCGAGATCGACTTGCGCAGGATGTAAAGCCGGCGCTCGAAATCGTCCTCGGTCTTGGCGGTGCCGTTGCGGCCAATGAACACCTGCATGCAGGCGGGCTCGGTCGGCTTTACGGTGACGCCGAGCGAGGAATTGTCGGTTGGCACGTCGCGCCAGCCGAGCAGCGTCAGGCCCTCTTCCTTGATCTGGTCGGCGATGATGCTCTTGATGACGTTGCGCCAGGCAGTGTCGCGCGGCATGAACAACGCGCCGATGGCGTATTCGCCCGGATTGGGCAGCACGAAGCCGAGCTCCTTCGCCTTGCGGCTGAAGAAAGCATGCGGGATCTGCACCAGAATGCCGGCGCCGTCACCGGCGCGCGGGTCGGCGCCGACGGCGCCGCGGTGCTCGAGGTTACAGAGGATGCTGAGCGCGTCCGCGACGATCTCGTGCGACTTCTGGCCCTTGATGTTGGCGATGAAGCCGACGCCGCAGGAATCTTTTTCCAGGCTCGGATCGTACAGGCCTACGGCCGGCGGCCGTGAATTGTGTTCCTGAATCGGATCGGTCGTTTTCGAGGCGACCGTCGCCGACAGTTGTTCTGCCACGATGTTTCCGCGCTCGACTTGCGACCCGTTCATGTTCTCGTCCTCTCCATGCGGCAAGCTGCCTCACCGCCATCTTCGGCGCACCTTGGGCGTCCCGCGGCACCCGCTTCTGGGTCACCGCTCGTCCGCTCGCGAGCCGCATTTTCTTAAATTCAGGCCAAGGCGTTCTTCGTCCCCGAGAACGGCTTTGCCTGTTGCCTTCTTGGCGCTCGAAAGCACCGACTTTCGTTGCAATCCCTATGCCGGAACCGCAAGCAAAATTGAGACAGTCTTCCTGTCCTAACCATCACCTTGCCAAATTTTTGTCTATCACACAAGCGCGCGCAAGTCCCGATTCCCCATATGTCAATCAATCGCTTTCCAAAAGTTGCGCGGCCCCGGTTTTGAAGCAAACGCGCCCTGATCCGGCCCTGCCGACGCCGGAATCCCCAATGAAGCTTCGGATCAACCCTTTGGAAGACCCGCCACGCCGCAAGAAGCAAAAGAGCGCGATCCATCCGGGGGCCTGACAGGAGCGTCTCGACCATGAAGTTTTTCACAGGATGTGTGGCCGCCGCCACGCTGGCGCTGGCCGCGACCGCGGCTCAAGCGCAGGTTCCAGCGCGAGGGGCGATGATCGCGGTCTCGGATTTCGACGCCCCCTATGCGCCGTCGGAGGCCGCGCCGCCGCCGCGCTACGGCTATGGCTACGAAGAACGCGGGCCGGCCCCGGTGCTGCTGCCATCGACCGAGGTCTACGCGGTGCTGCGCGAGAACGGCTTCTCTCCACTGGGCATCCCGCGCCTGCGCGGCGGCGTCTACACCATCGCGGTGATTGACCGCCGGGGGGAGGACGGCCGGCTCGTGATCGATGCCCGCGACGGAAGGATTTTGCGCTTCATGCCGGCTGCCGACGCCTACGGCATGGCACCCGGCTACGAGCAGCCTGCGGTTGCACCTTACCGCCCGCAAAGCGCGCTGCCGCCGCCGACCATGGTCCGCAGTGGTCCGCCCCGCCCTCCGGCCCCGATCCCGCATGTCGCCAGCCGTTCCGTGCCGCTGCCCAAGGCGGCTCCGCCGCGCGAGGCCCCGGGCGTCCCCGCCAAGCCGGCCGAGCCTGCGACGCCGCAGGCCCAGGTGCCGCAGGCACAACCTGTGACGCAGACCGCGGCCGCCGTGCCGTCCAAGCCCGCTGAGGTCGCACCGCAAGCCGCCGCGCCAACCGTAGGTCAGGTCAAGCCTGCCGCGACTATCCTGCCTACGCAGGAGATGCCGGCGGCACAGGGGCTGGACTAAGCGCGGGCGTTTGAGGCGATGGCCCGCATCACCCCAACGGTGTCGTCCTGGCGAAGGCCAGGACCCATACCGCGAGGTGCATCATATGAGTGACGCGGGAGTACCGAACTCCGAATCTTCGCCAAACTCCTCCCTGTGGTGATGGGTCCTGGCCTTCGCCAGGACGAGGTTGGGGAGAGAGTTAGCGCAAACAGAAGGCGTCTCAGCACTCAGGCGCCTTCTGAACCATGACGAGCGCGGCTCAGCTCCGGCCATACCCCGCCGCTTCCAGGATCAAATTCGCCACCTCCTTCGGATGCGACACCAGCGACAGATGGCCGGCGTCGAGCTCGATCGTGGTTGCGTTCATGCGCTTGGCGAGGAAGCGTTCGAGATCGGGATTGATGGTGTAGTCGTTCTTCGACACCGCGTACCAGCTCGGCTTGGAATGCCATGCCGCCTCCGTGGTGCGACCGGCGAAGATCGAGGCGGCCGTCGGCCATTGCACGGCGTAGAGCTCCTTGGCCTGCTCCGGCTTAACGCCATTGGCGAAGTACTTCAGGAAGGCGTCTTCTGACAGCTTGGTGTAGCCGTCGCGCTCGACGACGCCGGCGCGTGCCGGTCCCGCCGGAAACTGCTTCGACAGCGCGACAAAATCCTCGTTGGCATCGGGCGCACGGGCGGCGACATAGACGAGGCCGGTGACCTTCGGGTCGGTGCCGACCTGGCTGATCACGGTGCCGCCCCAGGAATGCGCGACCAGCACGGTCGGACCATCCTGTTCGGCCAGCACGCGCTTGGTCGCCTCGACGGAATCCGCAAGCGACGACAACGGATTTTGCACGGCAGTTACGTTGAGCCCTGCGGCCTGGAGGATCGGGATCACTTCCGACCAGCTTGAGCCGTCGGCCCAGGCGCCGTGCACCAGCACAACGTTCTTGGCCTTTACGGTCTGCGGCGTCTGCGCGTGAGCGAGGCTGAGAGGGGCCGCCAGCAGGCTCGCGGCGACGAAAAGGCTGCGCCAGAAAGTCATGATTGTTCTCCGTCTTGTTTTTGGGTTCGATATCCAAAAGACGATGCGCGGGGCGGCGGTGTTACGCCATTTCACCGCTCTGTGATGCGGCGCAACAGTCCAGCACGGCCGTTCAGCAATCGGTGACGTCCCGGCGACGACCGAGACCATCCTCTCTGGTAAGGTATGGCAGATCCGTCGTTCGGTATTTCTTCCGTGCACGATTGATCGATCTCGCGGCAGGATTCCCCGGCTCTCGCCGGGACGAGGAGAGCCCAACAAAAAAACGCCCCGGGGCACCGGGGCGTTTTCGCAACCTGGAAGCGGCCGACGTGATTTACGCGGCTACCGAGTTCTCGATCACCTGTGCGCCTTGCGCACCGGTGTTGATCGCGATGTGGCGGGGCTTCTTCGCTTCGGGAATCTCACGGACGAGGTCGACGTGAAGCAGCCCGTTCTCGAGCGAGGCGTTCTTCACCTGCACGAAGTCGGCAAGCTGGAAGGCGCGCTCGAAGGCACGCGCGGCGATGCCACGGTACAGCACTTCGGCCTTCGAGTTCTCGTTGGCGACTTTCTCGCCCTTAATCGTCAACGTGTTTTCCTTCGCGACGATGGAGAGCTCATCCTTGGCAAAGCCCGAAACCGCAACGGTGATGCGGTAGTCGTTCTCACCGGTACGCTCGATATTGTAGGGGGGATAACCGGGGCTGCCGTCCGAACCGGCCTGGTCGAGCAGGTTGAAGAGACGGTCGAAGCCGACGGTGGAACGGTAGAAGGGGGTCAGGTCGTAGGTACGCATGGTCAAGTCCTCCATTGAGCGACTGTTGAGTAACCCGCCCGCCAATCGGGCCGGGCTTTCGTCTGTGTGCAGCCTGATGTTCCGGTTCCGAAACACTGGTAGCGGCCTGCACCAAGGTGATATGGGTTCAGGGGAACGGCGTTCAAGAGGGCGGATACTCAGCCTTTTCGGCGCTCCCGCCCCTGATTTGCAGCTCTTCGTGCCCAAGCCCTCCCCATCATGACGCTGGTCTCGATACCGTCCAATCCCGTTCCCGAAGACGTCGTCAGCGGCACCATCAAGACCCCTGATGGCGTCGAGCTGCGCTTTGCGCGCTGGGCACCGCCGGCGAACCGCAAGGGCACGGTCTGCGTCTTCACCGGACGCAGCGAGCAGATCGAGAAGTATTTCGAGACCGTGCGCGACCTGCGCGACCGCGGTTTTGCGGTGGCGATGATCGACTGGCGCGGGCAGGGCCACTCCTCGCGCCGCCTGCGCGATCCGCGCAAGGGCTATGTCCGCGACTTCGCTGATTTCGAGATCGACGTCGAGACCTTCGTGCAGCAGGTGGTGCTGCCGGATTGCCCGCCGCCCTTCTTCGCGCTCGCCCACTCCATGGGCGGCACCGTGATGCTGCGGGTGGCGCATGCGGGCAAGCGCTGGTTCGACCGCATGGTGCTGTCTGCGCCGATGATCGACCTCCCCGGCCGCGCCACCTCGTTTCCGGCGCGGGCTCTGCTGAAGACGATGCGCGTGCTGGGGATGGGCGGCCGTTATGTCCCCGGCGGCAGCGACCAGATCACCGGGCTCAATCCCTTCATCAACAATCCGCTGACCAGCGACCCCGTGCGCTATGCGCGCAATGCCGCAATCCTGGAGGAGGATCCGACCCTCGGGCTCGCGTCACCGACGGTCGCCTGGGCCGATACCGCCTTCCGCGCGATGAACACCTTCAAGGGCAAAAACTACCCGTCCGAGATCCGTCAGCCGATCCTGATGCTGGCGGCCTCCAGCGACACCGTGGTCTCGATCGCGGCGATCGAGGAGTTCGCCTATCATTTGCGCGCAGGCTCCCATCTCGTGATCGCCGGTGCCAAGCACGAGATTCTCCAGGAGCAGGACCGCTACCGTTCCCAATTCTGGGCAGCCTTCGACGCCTTCGTGCCAGGCACGCCGCTGTTCAAGTGAGGGGAGGCGATGCTGCCCTGCGACCACACGCCGGCATGCCGGGACAAGCCCGGCCATGACGAGGAAGTAGCATCACCCACTACAGCGTCTTCAGATACTCGATCAGATCGTAGCGCTCGTTGTCGTCCTTGAACACGCGGCCGATGACACCGGGACGTTTTTCCTCGCCCGGCTTGCGCTCGAAGGAATGGCCGAGCACGCTGTTGCCCTGGATCGGATCCTTGTCCGACCCGGCCGAGAACTCGGTTTCACCCGTCTTGCACTTCTCGTTGGCGGTGACCGCAAAGCCGACGGTCACGGGATCATAGTCGCGGCGGCCCATGCAGAATTTTTGCGGGCGCTCGCTTGCAGGCTTCAGCAACCAGTAGAGAGAGGGCACCGAACCGTTGTGCAGATAGGGTGCCGTGGCCCAGACGCCGTTCAGCGGCCGTGCCCGATAGCGTGCTCCCCCCACCGGATTGAGGCAGTTCTTGCGCGCGAGATTCCACAATTTCGACCGCTCGGCGTCCGGAGTCTTCTCGTCGTCCATCCATTTGCGGGCGACGAGATCCACCACCGTCATCAACCCGAGCGCATAAACCATCTCGGTCGGCGAGCTTGCGGTCGAGACGTCGCATTGCCACCATTTCTGGAGGTCGGCCGTATTCACCTTCAGGAAGCCGGGCAGATCGACGATCCTGTTGCTGAGCACGAGCGACTGTTCGGGATCCGTCTTGATCTCGTCGAGGGGGATCGTCACCGCGTTCAGCACCTTGCTGTCGCCGCTCGGCTCCCAATGTCCCGACGACCAGAAAGCCGGGGTGTCGATCGCCGGCAGATGGCATCCGGAGCACATCTCGGCGTAGATCTTGCGGCCATTGTCGACCTTCTTTTGATCGAGCCTCCAATTGTCGCCAAGGATCTGCGAGGGCCATTTCGGCGCCAGCAGGCCGCCGAACTTCGGGCCGGTGGAGGGATCTGCCGTCTTGAACGGGTCTGGCCCCCTGAGCATGTCCTCGATCCAGCCGAGCGTGTTGATATGAACCGAGGAGCGCCACAGCCTGTCCTCCGGGTAGGCGTCGGACAGGTTGAGCAGCGCCGTCACGCCGAGGGCTTCGCCGGCGTTGCGGATCAGCGGCTGCTCGATCGAGGCGTCGTACTGGGCGAACTTGAACCAGGGCACGGTCCAGATCGGGGGATAGCTGACCGGCGCGTCCTGGGCGTGCAGGTTCTTCTCGAATCCCTTGATCCCGCTCAGCGCGAGATCCTGCGAAAAAACTTGATTGCCGATGCGATTGAGAGCGTCGAGGCGACCGAACCCTTCCTCGGTGTCCTGCTGCTGCCTGCCGTTCCAGGTCTTCTTGCCTTCAATCGTCTTTTGCTGGGTTTGCGCCCAGTCGATCAGGAAGTTGCCGATCGCGCTGAGCTTCTGCTTGAGCGCGGCGCGGTCAGCCTTGCTGGCATCGGGGCCGAGCACGCGATCGGCGAAGCGCTGGAAGCGGAACGGCACGTAAAGCGTGTAGGCGATCGACAGGCCGGTGGAGACCTCGAGCTTCTTCAGGTCGGTCATGGCCGGGCCGCCGTCGAAACGCACGTCCACGCCCTGGTAGTGGATCTGGCCGGTATGGCAGGCCGCGCAGGTCAGCCCGATCTTGTCCTCTTCGCGACGGCCGGTCGCGGGATCGACGACACCGGTCATCCGTGCGAAGCCGACCGGCAGGCCGTCGACGTTCTCCGCCGGCGTCCACCTGGTCGACCAGTCCGGCACCTGTGTCGTCTCGTAGACATTGGCATAGCCGAAGCGGCGCAGTGACGTCGCGTCAGTCTGGATCGACTGCGGGCTCGGGATGAACCCGAAGCGCTCGAGATAGGTGCCGTCCGTCATCATGCCCGGCGCCGAGAACAGATGCAGGCGCGGCTGCTCCAGGGCCATGAACCATTCATAGGGCACCGGGAAGGTCGCTGTGCCCTGGCTGGCATGGTGAAACCAGTGCCTGTCCTTCAGCGACCAATTCTGTTCGAGCCAAAAGGCCGCCTTCGTCTCCGGGACCGTGGGCAAGGGTGGCGGCAGGAGATTCACGAGAATTCCCTTTTGCGGCAGCATGGCGCGCACCTGGTCGGGAAATTCGGCGACCGCAACGAGCAAGGCGAGACCGAGGGCGAGCAGCAGGGCCGCAACCTTGAGGGCGCCCCGCACCACACGCTGGCAGGTGGACAGCACCGGCTGCGATACCAGCCGCTGGTTGATGCGAGCAGGGAATTGCCGCTCGTTGAACAGAGTGCGCACGTCGGCCACGCTGAGATAGCGGTCCTCACCCGCGCCCTTGCCCATGATCTTCAGGAGGATCGGCCACTCGAACTTCATCAGCAGGGGGTAGTACCAGCGCGCGGCGCTGCCGGCGCGCTTGAGGTTGTCGCGCATGAAGACGCCGATTTCCGAGGCGTTGAGACCGGGCTCAGAGCCGCCGCCGTTCGGATCCCGGTAGTCCCGGCCGAAGCTCGCAAACCGCGCAAGCTCGTCCTCATCGACCTTGCCGTCGACGCCGAGGACGCGCGAGCCGGCACCGCGCTTGTCGAGAGGGCCGCCACGCAACGCGTCGAGCTGTGCGCCCGAAAATATGCTCTTCAGGATGTGACCGAGCCCGTTGGCGATAAGCGCAACGCCGCGGACCTGGATGCGGGCCGAGACCTTCTTCAGCCCGGTCTCGCCGCTCGCATTCGCGATCGTTTGCGACAGCGTGCCGAGCGGAACGGTTCTGCCGTCAACAAACCCCTCGCCGACGAGGCCGCGGAGGAATGGACAGGGATTGTTCGGGGAGACCTGGATCGAAGGGTCTAAGGAGGGCTTCGGAGCGGAGTCATGCATGGCCCAAATCCTGAAAACGGCGAATCGTGAAATACAGACGCGGCGATAGAGCGCGGAAAGTCCTGACAAACCGACAACACGTTATACTACTTCAGCGTGTAGCCGAGTGTGGCTGAATTCACTGTCGTGTCAATAAAGGCGGAGGGGACATTGCCGCGTGGCCGCGGCTGGCTCTCAGGATTCGGCGACGCGTTTGACGTCGCTCGAAACCAGGGTCAGTTTGCCGAGCGGCACGCCCGCATTCAAGAGTCCGGCGCGGTAATGGGCGAGGTCCTCGGGCCGCTTCCAGTGGAAATTGCGCAAATGGCGGTCGACATTGAGAGTCGGGTAGTTAGCCATGAGCACGCGGGTCGCCTCGACCGCCTCGTCGCCGCGTCCCAATTGCGCCAGCGCCGCGGCGCGGATTGCCAGCGCCTGCAAATGGTTCGGGTTGATGTAGAGCTGTTCTCGAGCCCATGACAGAGTCGCGTCATATTGGCCCAGCAGATAATGGCTGAAGGCGTTCAGTGCGGCCCATTGGTAGCGCGGATCGCTGTTGTCGCGCTGTGCGGCCATCGAGAACAGCTCGATCGCCTCGCGGTGCTCGCCGATGACGAAATGGCAGATGCCGAGCACGCCGCGCGCGCCGTTGTCGTAGGGGTTGAGCGCGACGGCGCGCTTGGCGGCGTCCATCGCGGCCTCGTAATGCCCCTCCAGCGCGTGGGTCCAGGACAGGATCGAGAACGCAAATGACGAGCGCGGATCGAGCCGAACGCTGGTTTCGGCAAGCTTCATCGCCTCGGCCCACATCTCGCGCGTGCCCTTGACCCAGCCGAACTGGATGCTCTGGATCTGAATCGTGGCGAGATAGGCGTGCGCAATCGACAGCTTGGGCTCGAGCCTGATGGCCTCCCGGAACAGGTCGACGGCGATGGCCAGGTCTTCCTTGGTTTGCCGATAATAGTGCGACAGTCCTTTGAGGAAGCGGTCCCAGGCGGTGACGTCGGTCGAGAGCCGCGCCGGCGCCGAGGCTTCGGCCCGGACGATCTCGGTGGCGATGGCGGCGGACAGGTTGGTGGTGATCTCGTCCTGCATCGCGAAGAGATCGCCGATGTCGCGGTCGTAGCGGCCAGTCCAGAGCTGCTCGCCGGTCTCCGGCGCGATCAGCTCTGCGGTCACGCGGATCTTGGCTCCGGCACGCCGCACCGAACCCTGGATCAGATAGGTGGCGTCGATCTCCCGCGCGATCAGGCGGGTGCTGGCGTTGTTGCCCTTGAACACGAACGTCGAGTTGCGGCTCAGCACGCGATAGAAGGATTGCAGCGACAGCGCGTGGATCAGATCCTCGGTCAGGCCGTCGGAGAAATACTCGTCCTGTGCGTCGCTGAGATTGGCGAAAGGGAGCACGCCGACGATCGCGGTGCGATACTGCTGCGAGAGGGCGGATGCCTCCCTCAGCGCGGGCGCAAGCGCCGGTGCACCTTCAGGCGTCCAGGTCCAGACCCCGATCGGATCCTTGATGTTCTTGAAGCGGTGGTTGCCGGCATCGACCAGCGGCACGGTGAGATGCTTGCTGGCCTCCTTGTAGGCCTTGGCCGAGATGGCGAAGCCGCCGGGGCTCGCCACGGCTTCGAGGCGGACGGCAATGTTGACATCGTCACCGAAGACCTCGTCCTCGTCGGCGATGACGTCACCCATATGGATCCCGAGGCGGAACTGCATGGCGCGATCGGCGGGCAGATGGTGATTGCGCTCCGCCATCAGGGTCTGCATCGCGATCGCGGCCTCGGTGGCGCCGACGATCGAGGGGAATTCCAGCAGGAAGCCGTCGCCGGTGTTTTTGACGACGCGGCCGCCGTGATTGAGGATGATGGGATGGATCGCGCTGCGATGGGCCTTGAAGGCGGCATGGGTGCCGGCCTCATCGGTGCCCATCATGCGCGAATAGCCGGCGACATCGGCGCAGACAATGGCAGCCAGACGTCTTTCCATATTCCGGAGCTCCAAGAGACTTGCAAGAGACTTGGAAGAGATCGAGGACCGGCCACGGCGTGGCAGTCGCCTCGAATCCCGCATTCAAAGAACCCGTTCCTTATAGAGCAGATGAGGCCGAGCGAAAGTATGATCCGCATTGCAAATTCGAGGTAAATCCTCGGCAATCCGGCAGTGGACGGGGACGAGCGAACGCACTAAGCCGACCTCTTGGGCTACGGTTGGGCGGCGGAGGCACGTCACACATGCTGGGCATTCACGAAATCTGGCTCTTCGTCCTGTCGGGCGTGCTGCTCAACATCACGCCGGGGCCTGATACGGTCTATGTGATCGGCCGCAGCATGCAGCTGGGCTGGCGAGGTGGCGCCGCGGCCGCGCTGGGCATCAGTTGCGGCTGCTTTTTCCATGTCGCGGGCGCGGCAATCGGCCTTTCGGCCCTGCTGATGGCCTCATCGACCGCGTTCTCGATCCTGAAGCTGGTCGGAGCGGCCTATCTCGTCGTGACCGGGCTTCAGATGCTGTGGTCGCGCCCGGTGCTGGCCTCGGCCATCGACGAGCCTGTGCAGAGCTCGCTGCGGCGGGTTTTCCTCCAGGGCGTCTTCACCAACGCGCTCAATCCCAAGGTCGCGCTGTTCTTCCTTGCCTTCCTGCCGCAATTCGTCGCAGCGGACTCGGCGCACAAGCCGCTCGCCTTCCTGATGCTGGGCCTGATCTTCATCTGCACGGGAACGCTGTGGTGCCTGGTGCTGGCGGCGTTCGCGGCAAGGGCCGCCCACCGCTTGCGGAGCTCCGAAGGCGCGGTCGCCTGGGTCAACCGTACCCTCGGCGGCCTCTTCATCTATCTCGGCATCCGCGTCGCCATGCTGGAGACGCGGTAACGTCCTTTACGCGAATTCCTTCAGCAGCGCGCTGCCGGCGAGATAGAGGCCGAGCAGGATCATCGCGATCAGGAACCAGCGGCGAAACGCTTCCGCCGGCATCCGCGCCCGCACCGTTTGGCCGATATACATGCCGGCAAACGCGCAGGCCATGCCCACGGCGCCCGGCACCGCGTTGGCCGGCGTCAGCAATCCCCCCGCGGTGAGATTGAAGGCGAGCGCCAGTGTCGCTGTCGTGAAAAACACGCCGAGCGCCTGCACCAGCTCGTCCTTCTCCATGCCGATCGCCTGCATGAACGGCATCGAGGGGATCACCTGCACGCCGGTCGAGGCCGAGATCACGCCGGTGACCACGCCGACCACGCCGCCGACCCATTTCTCGTTCTTTGGCGCAACATGAAACTGGAATTTGTTCAGCCCGATGATCGCGTAGATGACCAGGAGCACGCCGAGCACGATCGTGCCGTAGCGCGCATGCGGGCCGGTGAGCGCGCCGGCATTGAGCCAGCACCCGATCACGGTGCCGATCATCAGCGGCCACAGCCGCCTCAGGATATCGCGCAAATGGGGGCCGACGAAGGTCTGCCAGATGTTGGTGACGATGGCGGGGACGATCACGATGGCGATCGCGCGGCTCGGCGCCATGCTCACCGCGAGCAGGCCCATGGAGACAGTCGGCAGGCCGAGCCCGACCACGCCCTTGACGAATCCGGCGATCAGGAAAACGGCGGCGATGAGAATGAGGAGCGGGTCGATCATATCTGCACATTGACCGATGCAGCGCGCCGGCACAATCTGTAGCTTACGGAGAAAGCCTTCGTTTGGAACGAAGGCTGAAGGGACCCCCGATGCGCTTCGACCTCGTCGACCTCCAGCTGTTCATCGCGGTCGCCGACCAGCGCAGCATCACCCGCGGCGCGGAGCGGTCGCATCTGGCGCTGGCCTCAGCCAGCGCGCGCATCAAGGGGCTGGAGGATGCGCTCGGCGTCGCGCTGCTCAAGCGCGGGCGCCGCGGCGTTGAGTTGACCTCGGCCGGCGAGAGCCTGCTCGATCACGCCCGTCTCGTCATTCACCAGATCGACGCCATGCGCGGCGATCTCGCCGGCTTTGCCAGCGGCGTGCGCGCCAGCGTGCACTTCCTCGCCAATACCTCGGGGCTTTCGGAGCATCTGCCGAAGGCGCTCGCCGGCTTCCTGCGCGAGCATCGCGACGTTGCCATCGACATCGAGGAGCGCGAGAGCACCGACATCGCGGCCGCGATCACTGCGGGCGCGGCCGATCTCGGCTTCGCCGCCGAGCACGCGCTGCCCGATCATATCGAGCGATTCGCCTTCAGCGAGGATCGCCTGACGCTGGTGACGTCTAGGCGCGGCCCGTTCGCCGGCCGCCGCGCGATCGATTTCCAGGAGGCGGGCGCTTGCGACTTCGTCGGGCTGACCAGCGCCACCGCGCTTCAGGTGCATATTTCGAAGCACGCCGCCCGGCTCGGCATGCGGCCGCATTACCGCGCACGCTTGCGCGACTTCGATGCGATCTGCCAGATGGTCGCCGCCGATGTCGGCGTCGCGCTGGTGCCCGAAGCCGCGGCCCGCCGCTGCGCAAAACTGATGCCGCTCGCCATGGTCCGCCTGCGCGATAGCTGGGCCAACCGCAAACTCGTGATCTGCGCGCGAAGCTTCAAGACACTACCGCGCCCGGCGAAGATGCTGGTGGAGCATTTGCGGTCTGCGGCGGTGTGAGTTCTGGGATTTCCCCTCCCTTTAGAAGAGGTTAAGACGCAGCTACTTCGCCGTCTCCACGCCAGCGTCCTTGATCACCTTCGCCCATTTCTTCGTCTCGTCCGCGATGAATGTGCGAAAATGCTCCGGCTCATCGCCGACCAGCGTCGCGCCCTGGGCAGCGAGCTTTTCCTTCACCGCCGGATCCGCCATCGCCTTCGTGGCCAGATCATGTAGCGCGGTGACGATCTCCTTCGGCGTGCCCTTCGGCGCGACCATGCCGTACCAGTTCTCGATGCGCAGATCCGCAAAGCCCGCTTCCGCGGTGGTCGGCACGTCAGGCGCCGTCGGCGAACGCTCGGCGGAGCCGACCGCGATCGGTCGCAGGGCGCCCGCCTTGACCTGCGGCAGCAGCACGGGGAGGTCCAGGAACGTCATCTGCACCTGCTGGCCCAGCAGATCGTTCACGGCGGGCGCCGCGCCGCGATAGGGCACGTGCACGATGTCGATCTTGGCCGTCAGCTTGAACAATTCACCGGCGAGATGCGGCAGGCTGCCGGGTCCGGAGGAGGCGAAGTTGAGTTTTCCCGGCTGCGCCTTGGCGAGCGCGATCAATTCCGCGATGTCCTTTGCGGGGACGTTGGTGGCGACCACCAACATTTCCGGCACGGTTGCGACCAACGTCACGGGCGTGAGGTCGTTGAGCGTATCGTAGGCGACCCTTTCCATGCTCGGGCTGATCGCCAGCGCGCCGGCGCTGGAGATCGCGATGGTGTAGCCGTCAGGTGCAGCCTTGGAGACGGCATCGGTGCCGAGCACGCCACCCTGGCCGCCGCGATTGTCGATCAGCACCGGCTGCCCTGACAGTTCCGACATGCGCTGGCCGATCACCCGCGCGATGATATCGTTGGGGCCGCCGGCCGGAAACGGCACGATCAGCTTGATCGGCTTGGCCGGGAAATTCTGGGCGGAGGCGAGCGTCGGAAAAAGAAGCAAGGCCGCGAGAAGGAGCGTACGCCGGTTGGTCATGCAGGCTCCTAGATCGCCTAGCCGTTGAGCAGTTTCAGTGCTTCTTCGTGAACCCTGGCGTCGCCGGCCGCGACGATGCGGCCGCCGCCCTGGGCCGGCTTGCCTTCCCAGGTGGTGACGACGCCGCCGGCACCGGTCACGATCGGGATCAGGGCTGCGATGTCGTAAGGCTTCAGCTCGGTCTCGACCACGAGATCGACGTGACCTGCCGCCAGCATGCAATAGGAGTAGCAGTCGCCGCCATAGCGCGACAGCCGCGCGCCCGTTTCGATGCGGCCGAAGATGGCGCGGTCGCGCTCGCTCATCAGCAGCGGGCTGGTGGTGTAGGTCGTCGCCTCCGACAGCAAGGCGCAGCGCCGGACCTGGAGCCGGCGCTCGCCGGACGGGCCTTTATAATGAGCCGAGCCGCTGTCGCCGGAAAAGCGTTCGCCGATGAAGGGCTGGTGCATCATGCCGTAGACCGGCGTGCCCTTGTGCAGGAGCGCGATCAGCGTGCCCCAGATCGGAAAGCCGCCGATGAAGGATTTGGTGCCGTCGATGGGGTCGAGCACCCAGACATAATCCGAATCCTCGCGCTCGTTGCCGAATTCCTCGCCGACGATGCCGTGCTGGGGAAAGTTGGCCTTGATCAGACGCCGCATCACCGCCTCCGCGGCGCGATCGGCCTCGGTCACGGGGTCGAAATCCTTGGTCTTGCTCTTGTCCTCGATCGACAGCGAGGTGCGGAAGAACGGTAGGATGGTTTCGCCGGAGGCGGTGGCGAGCCGTCCGATGAAGGCGGAGAAATCGATCACCGTCACGGCGTATCCTCAAAAAAGCGAAAGTCGGGTGAAGCTCACTCCTGCCTAGCTCAAATCGGAAGAATCGTGCAGCGCTGTCTTGCTTTTGCACCCTGGTATTTTGGATGCCGGATGCGTCCCTCCTTCAAAGAACTTGGCTGGCCAAAAATCGATCATTGAGTTGAAACCTTAGTTCCGGATCTGCCTCGTTCGTATGCAAATGACTATCAACCCATTGAATTTCCTTATCAAAGGAACTGAATCTGGGTTTCTCTAGAAGCAACCGAGCTATGTCCTCATTGCATGGGAAACCGGTCGAAAGCCCTTGCACTTTGTGCGTCGCGGCCGCATATTGTTGCGGTGCGGTAGCGCTTCTCGCGTTACTGCTGCCCTCCTTGGGCGTTTCCTCCCTAGACTTGGGCCGCTTCTTCATTAGAAGCGGCCCTTTTTTCTTTCAGCCTCTGCTTTCTCTCGGCATCGGCTTTCATTTCGATGCTCGCCGCGAAACGCATTCGCGCTGATCGCACCCAACACAATTGTTCGAAGAAAACGTCGCGCCTATTCAGCCGCGGCCTGGAACGGGCCGAGATCGCCGAACGGGACCGTGGTCGCCAGCACGTCTGCGAGCACGCCGAAGTCCGACGCCACTTGTGCAAAGCGCGGACTGCGCTCGCGCCGCCGCTCGTCCATGTAGATTGCGCGGTTGAGCTCGAGCTGCACGGCATGCAGGCCACTGGCCGGGTTACCGTAATGCTCGGTGATGAAGCCGCCGGCGTAGGGCTTGTTGCGGCCGATCGAATAGCCGAGGCCGGCCATGGTCTCCTCGACCCGGTCGGGCAATAGCGGCGTGCAGCTCGTGCCGTAGCGGTCGCCGATGACGATGTCGGGCCGGCGCGGCTCGTCGCGGGAGACGCCGACCGAGGGCATCGAATGGCAGTCGACCAGCACGACGGTGCCGAACATCTGGTGCACCTTGTTGATCAGCCGGCGCAGCGCGCGATGATACGGCTTGTACAGCGTCTCGATCCGCCCCAGCGCGTCGTCGACCAGGATGCGCTCGCGATAGATCTCCTGGCCGTCGCCGACCACGCGCGGAATGGTGCCAAGTCCGCCGGCAACCCGCATCGAGCGGGTGTTGGCAAAGCTCGGCAGGCGCCCGGTGAACATCCGGGGATCGAGCTCATAGGGCTCGCGGTTGACGTCGACATAGGAGCGCGGAAAGTTGACCCGCACGGTCGGAAAGCCGCGCTCGCTGAGATGGCCGATCAGCTCGTCCATGAAGGAATCTTCGGAACGCCGCAGCGTCGGCAGGTCGATCCTGGAGGCGCTGAGGAATTCGTCCGGATAGGTCGAGCCGGAATGGGGCGAGTTGAAGATAACCGGCGCGCGCCATTGCGCGGGCTCAACGATCTCGAAGGCTGGCGACTTGTCGCCGTCAAACCGGGTCATCTTCTCAGGCTTCGTCCCTTGGTGTCAGGCTTCGCCCTTGGCAATCAGGCTCCGCCTCTCGGTATCAGGCTTCGCCCTTGGCGCATTGATTCGGCCGATCGGGCGGCTCTTATGTGTCGTCATTGTCCGGAATCGCAACCATCCTGCCAAGCGAAAAGATGAGATCTGCGCTGGAACATGTCTTAACCCTGCGGGCAGCGAGGTGGGGACCGGCAGGTACGGCTCGATTGCTTCGTGCCGTATTCCGGTTCACAAGAGTCCGGCAGCGCGAGCTGCGGAGGGTAAAGATTTTCACCCCAAATTTACCCTCCGTCGGGCTTAGTGACCTCCGCTGATATCCTCTGGGGATTCGACATTTCCGCCATGCCAAAGATCCTGCTCGCCGAAGACGACAACGACATGCGCCGTTTCCTGGTCAAGGCGCTGGAAAACGCCGGTTTTCAGGTCTCGTCCCACGATAACGGCATGGCCGCCTATCAGCGGCTACGGGAAGAGCCGTTCGAGATGCTGCTCACCGACATCGTGATGCCGGAGATGGACGGCATCGAGCTCGCCCGCCGGGCCTCGGAACTCGACCCCGACATCAAGATCATGTTCATCACGGGCTTCGCCGCGGTCGCCCTGAACTCCGATTCGGATGCCCCCAAGAACGCCAAGGTGCTGTCCAAGCCCGTGCATTTGCGCGAATTGGTCAGCGAAGTGAACAAGATGCTGGCGGCCTAAATCGGCCCCCTTCCGTCCTTGCACCGGCTCCCGTGAGCCGTTATAGGGACCCGACCCGATCTAGAGACATCTAGGGCGCGTAGCTCAGCGGGAGAGCACTACCTTGACATGGTAGGGGTCACAGGTTCGATCCCTGTCGCGCCCACCATCCTTCGCTCGCGATAGCCGAGTGAAGGATGCCACGCCGAAGCCCAACGGGCGCAGGCGGGCTGCCGCCGCGAGGTTCGGCTCGGCAAGCCACCAATCTCATTTCGGCGAAGCGTGTCCGGTGTAGCTCGAAGAGCGTAGACGGACTGGAGCGGCAGCCTCCTTCGCCGACACACCGCCGCTAAATCCCCTATTTCAGTTCCGTGTTTGCGACCGGAAGGATGGAGGCGACGTGCCAGCCGTCCGCATCCTGAACGTAGGTCTGGCTGATCAGAAACGTATTTTGTTGTGGCGGCTTGCCCGGAAGGCCGCGCGTAAAGACGATCGGCACGAGGATCTGCATGATCTCGTTCGAGATCACGGCGACGCGGAATTTCGACATGTCGGGTTCGAGGTGCCAGGTGCCCTCGTAATAGGTCTTGAACCGCGCGGCGACCTCATCGCGACCGCGCGTCTCGATGTTTCTGGCAAACAACAGCGTTCCGGCTGAATTCAGGAGCATGGCCTTCATGGCGTCCGCATCATGCGCATTCTGCGCCGCGATGAATTTCTCGAAGATGGTTCGTGCTTCGGCATCATTTGCGGCAGCCTGCGCGCCTCCGGCCGGCCAGAACGTTGCGGCGAGAAACAGCGCTGCGGCAAACGCCGCAACTTGAGGGCGCCGTGAAAACACTCGTGGCGTGAAATTGCCTGAAGGCATTTTAGGTCGGATCATGGTCACCTCTGGTCATTTGCCGGCGGAATTTGAATGGTGAGCGTCATACCATTGTGGCCAGGTCGATGTTTTCAGGATTGCACGATCGGCGATGACCCCGACATCACGGAAACGTAGGCTTCCGGATGCCACGGGACCAGGCAAGCAAACCCTCGCCGCGAGCAGCGAGTTGAGTTATCGTCTTGTGGTGTGAAGTAACCCGGATGAAGGTTGCCCATGAGCGTGTCCGTCATCGAGCAGGCAAAGATCCAGGCGCAGGTGCTGGTGCCCCTGGTTAAGGCGTTGCAGGCCGAACTCGGCGAGGCGCGCGCCAATGCATTGGTGCGCAAGGCGCTTGGCGACCTCTATCGCGGCTTCGGCGAGGAATTCTGGAAGGCAAAGAACAGCACGAACAACGAAGCCGATCTCGGCAAGGCCGTCGCGTCGGCGTTCAAGACCTATGCCCGAGACGACGCGCTCGCCTATGACATCATCGAGCAGACCCAGGACGCCTTTGCGTTCGACGTGACGCGATGCGCCTATGCCGAGTTCTACAAGGCGCTGGGCGAGCCGGAGCTCGGTTTCCTGCTGGTCTGCACCGCCGACTTCGCGACCGCTGATGGATTTGGCGCCGACGTCAGGCTCACGCGCACGCAAACCATCATGCAAGGCGCGTCCCATTGCGATTTCCGCTACTGGCGCGACGAGCGCGGATCAAATGAAGGGAATGCGGGTGATGCGGGCGAGCTATGTTGCCCTGATGGTGCTGGCGCTGATGTCGTCGCGCGCCGCTGCTGCGGTCATCGACTGGCAGGCCGAACTGCAGCGCTGCCGCGCATTGCGCGAAAGCGTGGCGCCGCTGCTTCAGGCCGGCGAGGGCATCTCGGCCGTCGGCCGCTCCAACAGATCCATCCGCCGCTGCATCTGGATCCAGCGCATCGCGGTGCGCAGGAAGATTCCCGGCGCGGAGGTTTGGTAGCGTAGCTGGTCATGCAGCGCTGCTGTCTCACACTCCGTCATCGCGAGCGCAACGAAGCAATCCAGACTGTTTCCGCGGAGGGGTTCTGGATTGCTTGGCCGCGCTCGCAATGACGATGTGGAAGCAGCAACGTGTTCAGCTCATCGCCTTCACGATGGAGATTCCGATACCGAGCTCCTCGTGGAACTTACGCACCAGCGCGGCCTGCCAGCTCTCACCGAACTCGATCTCGCCGCCGATCGCGACGACGCGATGTGCGAATGAAGGCGCCATGTGGTCATGGGGGATCGTTATCGTGCACCACCTCGGTGCAATGCGCAGCTTGATCCGCGACTCCCCGCCTGCCATTGTCCGCCCACCACGCCAGCGAGAAATGAAGGCAGGTTATCGATATGAGCAGCGTGAACAAACCAGGTGGCAACTACTTGCCGGTGATCATCCATGGTGGAATTGCGTATGTCAGTGGTCAGCTGCCGCGTCGCGGCGAAGCCCTGCTGTGCTCCGGTAAAGTCGGCGCAGGTGTCGATGTCGCCGCCGCACAGGGGGCGGCGGCCCTCTGCGCAGATCTCTGCATTTCGGCCATCAATCACGCAACAGGTGGAGAGGACAAGATCGTCCAGGTCTTGCAGCTCGTTGGATACATCGCCTCGGCCCCTGGATTCACTCAGCAATCGCAAGTCATGAACGGCGCTTCCGACCGGTTGATCGAGCGCCTAGGCGATCGCGGTCGTCACACGCGTACATCTGTCGGCGTCGCCGAGTTGCCGCGGGGTGCACCGGTCGAGCTGAGTATGATTGCCGCTGTTCAGTCGTAGGAAGGCATGCCGTTCGCTGATCGTCAGCTTCGACGTTCGCACTTCGATACGTCGCGACGACACGCGGTCTATTCGACCAGATACTTCTTCACCGCAGCCTCGTCCCACGCGATCCCGTTGCCGGGCTCCTCGTTCGGCAGGGCAAAGCCGTCCTTGATGATCAGCCGCGTTGAAAGCACTGCGTCGGCCCAGTCGACATATTCGAGCCAATGCGCGGTCGGCGTCACGCACAAAAGATGCGCGCTGACTTCCGAGAACAGATGCGTCGACATCTCGATCCCGGCGGCATGCGCCAGCGCGGCGGCGCGCAGCCAGCCGGTGACGCCGCCGATGCGCTGCACGTCGGGCATCACGTAGTCGCAGGCTTCGGCTGAGAGCGCGGTCTGCATCGCGAAGGCGCTGTCGAAATTCTCGCCGATCTGGACCGGCGTGCGCAGCGCATCCGCGATGCGGGCGTTACCCTCATAATCGTCGTGACGGATCGGCTCCTCGATCCAGGTCAGGCCCTCATCGTCGAGCATCTCGCCACGGCGGATCGCCTCGGTGGCCGTCAGCGCCTGGTTATAGTCGCACATCAAGGTCACGTCGTCGCCGACGGCCTTGCGCACCGCGCGCACCACCTTCAGGTCTTCCCGTGCATCGGGACGGCCGACGCGGATCTTTGCGGCCTGAAAGCCCTCGGCCAGCAGCTTGTGGGCTTCCTCCACCGCGGCACCCGCCGGCATGATGCCGAGCCCCTTCGAATTGTAGGCCCTGACCGGTCTTGGCGCGCCGCCGAGCAGCCGCGCTAGCGGCAGGCCGCGTGCGCGCGCCAGTGCGTCCCATGCCGCCATGTCGATGCCGGATTGTGCCAGCCGCTGCAGGCCGGCGAGCCCCAGCAGGGTGAAGCGCTGGGTCAGCTTGCGCTCGATCTCGAACGGTAGCAGCTCGTCGCCCGCAAGCAGCTCCGACATTTCCGCGACCATCGCCGTCAGCGGCTTCAAGGCCGATGGCGTGATCGAGAACAGATAGGCGTGCCCCTGGACGCCCTGGTCGGTCTCGCAGTCGATCAGCACCAGCGGTGCCTTTGCGACAGCCCCGGTCGAGGTCTGGAGCGGGAGGTTCATCGGCACGATGACGGAGCGCGCATTGAAGCGCTTGATGCGGATGGTCTCGGCCATTTGGTGGATCTCCTGGCGGAGTGAATGCAGATAAATGCCGATCTTAAACATTCGCCATGAAACGAAAAGCCGCTTGGCGCGACCACCATAAAATGGGGTTGCGCGGGAGCGCGTTTATTGGCTCTGTTCCGCAAATCGCCCCGAGTTCGAGACAGGAACGCAATCACGGAGCCAAAGAGTGAAGCAAGAGATCTCCGAAGAACAGCGCAAGAGCGGCATCCTGACCGGTGCCGCGATCGCCTTCCTGCTGCTCGCCTTGCCGCTCGCGGTGTGGCTGGACCTGACCGAACTCAGCAAGACCGCGCTGCGCCGGCAGGCGATCGACCTGAATTCGGTGATCACGAGCGTGCGCAGCTACTACGCGACCAACGTGGTCGGGCGCATCATCGCCAATCCGAACGGTACGACCAGGGTGATTCACAACTACGAATCCATCCCCGGCGCGATCCCGATCCCGGCGACATTGTCGCTGGAGCTAGGGCGGGTGATCGGGGCGCAGCAGGAAAACATCACCTACCGTTTCGTCTCGGACTTCCCGTTCCAGAACCGCGCCCCGCACCAGCTCGACAAGTTCGAGAAGGACGCGCTCGAATCGCTTCGCAACGATCCCGAGCAGAAGATCGTCGACACCGAGACCTCGCTGTTCAACGACAAGGTCCGGCTGATTGCTCCGGTGACGATGGGCCCGGCCTGCGTCAGCTGCCACAACAGCCACCCCGAGAGCCCGAAGAAGGACTGGAAGGTTGGTGACGTCAGAGGCATCCAGGAGGTGATCATCGCCCAGCCGATCGCCGCCAACATCTTCTCGTTCAAGTTCCTGCTGGCCTATTTCCTGATCGCCGCCGGCAGCGGCCTGTCGTTTCTCTCGCTGCAGCGCCGCCAGGCGAGCCGTATCAAGGGCATGAACAAGGAGCTCGAATCCGCCAACGACTTCCTGGCTTCGCTGTCGATGAAGATCTCGCGCTACATCCCGCCGCAGGTCTACAAGAGCATCTTCTCCGGCCAGAAGGACGTCACCATCCACACCGAGCGCAAGAAGCTCACCATCTTCTTCTCCGACATCCAGAATTTCACCGCGACGGCGGAGCGGCTCCAGCCGGAGTTGCTGACCCAGCTCCTCAACGAATATTTCACCGAGATGTCGGCGGTCGCCCACGAATTTGGCGGCACCATCGACAAGTTCATCGGCGATGCCATGCTGATCTTCTTCGGCGACCCCGAGACCAAAGGCGACCGCGCCGACGCGCAGGCCTGCCTTCAGATGGCCTGGCGCATGCAGCACCGGCTCACCGAGCTCAATGCGAAATGGCGCGCCTCCGGCATCGAGCTGCCGTTCAAGGCCCGCATGGGCGTCAATTCCGGCTATTGCAATGTCGGCAATTTCGGCAGCAGCGATCGCATGGACTACACCATCATCGGTGCGGAGGCGAACCTCGCCGCGCGCCTGCAATCGATCGCCGAGCCCGGCGGCATCGTGCTGAGCTACGAGACCTTCGCGCTGGTCAGCGACATCGTCCGCGCCCACGCGCTGCCCGCGATCACGATGAAGGGCATCAGCCGCGAAATCATTCCCTATTCGGTCGACGCGCTGAACGACGCGGCCGCCGAAAGGAGCGGGATCATCACCGAGCGAGCGCCGGGGCTGGAGCTCTATCTCGACCCCGCCGTGGTCAAATCCGGCGACGCGGCGCGGGTGCGCTCGCTGCTGGAGAATGCGCTGGCCTCGCTGAACCCGGCGTGAGGAGCACGCGCGTTGCCGTCTCCCATCGAGAGAGTGTGCCGTGTGGCACCCCCTCCCTAGCCCTCCCCCACAAGGAGGGAGGGAAACACATCTTTAACGTGGCGACGTTGTCCAACTTCGCGGAAAGTCGATCATGGTGCGACGCTGCTCCGTTCTCCGCTCGGCTCCCTCCCCCCCCTTGTGGGAGAGGGCGGGGGAGAGGGGTAGCCCAGCAATAGGTGGGCCCGAGTCAACTCACCGCGCCGCGCCTTCCGTGAAGGCGGTGTCGATCACGTCGCCGAAGGGTTGCCAGGAGCGGCCGTCGAACTGGACCAGCCGCATCTGCCGGATCGGCAGGTAGCTGTTCGGCGAGGTGTTCATCCTGATGTTGGGCAGGGCGACCGAAGGCTGATAATTCCTCAGCGAAGCCGCCTGACGCATGATGTTCTCGCGCGAGAGGTCGTCGCCGCATTGCTTCAGCACCTGCGTCAGCGCCTCTGCCGCGGCGTAGCCATAGAGCGCGGCGCTGCTGTTGGTGCTTTCGTCGTGATGGTATTTGTCCATGAAAGTGAACCAGTCCTTCATGGCGGGATCGTCCTTCCATGCGGGATCGCTCGGGTCCTTCAGAAAGGCCGCCGAGATCACGCCGGAGGAATTCTCCAGGCCTGCGGGCGCCATCGCATTGGCGATTGAGGCGGAGGCGTCGTTGACGATGAAGACCGGGCGCCACTTGAGCGACGCCGCCAGCTTGATCACCTTGGACGCCGTCGACGGTACACCGAGAAAGACGAAGATATCGGCGCCGGCGCGCTTGAGGATCGAGACGTGTCCGTCGAGATGCTCATCGGCAATGTCGAAGGCGATGTCGACGAGGACGAGACGGTTCAGATCGCCAAGACCTTCCTCCAGGCCCTTGAGAAGCGCACGCCCGAACTGGTCGTTCTGCCAGAGCACCACGATCTTCTTCCTGGGATAATAGGCCTGGAGATAGTTGGCGTAGATGCGCCCCTCCGACCGGAACGACGGCTGCCAGCCCATGGTCCAGGGAAACGCCTTGGCCTGGCTCAGCTCCTCGTCGCCGGAGGCGACGAACAGTTGTGGGATCTTCTTCGCGTTCAGATACCAGCGCGTGGCGAGATTACCGGGCGTGCCGAACGATCCGAACATCAAATGCACGTCGTCCGTCTCGACCAGATTGCGCGTCAGCTCCAGCGCGGTCGTCGGATCGGAATTGTCATCGCGCGTGATGAAGCGGATCTTGCGGCCGTTGATGCCGCCGCGCGCGTTGACCATGTCGAAATAGGCCGCTTCCGCCTGGCCGATGGCGCCGAATTCGGACAGCGGTCCCGAATACGGCATGACATTGCCGATACGGATTTCGTTGTCGGCGGTGGGTTGATCGGCGCGCTCCTGCGACATCGCCCCGAGCGATGCCAGGGCAACCATCAACACGAACAGCATCCTGCCGGAGACGCGCATGCCCGATACCTTGACGTTGGCCCCTCATCGAGGTCGGCTCAATCCGCACCAAGGCTGCTTGATCTAGGTCAAGCGTTTGTCAAAGCTGTGGCGCGCTGCGCAGCTGGAGGGCCGGACGAAACGGCAGGCGTGCTGACGCGCCGACTGGGGCGCGCCGCTAGGGCAGCCCGCGGACTTTGAACTCCATCTCGACCCGGCGGTCGTGAAATCGGGCGATATAGCCCGGGTGCGCTCGCTGTTCCGCACTCGTCCGATGAAAAATGAATCGATCTGTGAAAGATCATGTTTGGGATAGCGGGCCGTAATTTGGATGGTGGTCTATATTGACCGGTGGCGGCAGAGCTCTCGGTTCCATGATGGTCCATCACCGCCCGCATCGGCGCCCATCGGTGACTGAGAGTATCGCGCTCCCGCCGGATTCAGGCGAGCCTCATGGCCATTCAGCGACCACCTTGTCCTACATGCCGGATAACAACGACGCTGGCGCGCATCACGCCAAGCTCCGCCGGTTCTGAGATTTGGACCTTCGAATGTCCCGCTTGCGATTTCGTCGACCAGATCGCGGTCGTGCTGGTCGACCCAATGAGATCGTCTGATACCTTGGCTTGGTTTCAGGGCGAATTGCGGGCGCCTACATAGGGCGCGCGCTACCTGGAACGATCGAGCGCCGAAGGCCTGGACGTAGGCATTGGTCGAGAAGAACCGGTTGCAGCGCTCGGCTTGGCAACGACGGTGACGTTCAGCGAGCTTGGTGCTGCGCTTCATCAGCAGAGGTAGTCACCCGAAAATCCGCATCATTAATGCTTTGCCGATCGGGGCGGCGTGGATGCCGCTGAATGCGCTGACGTAGTCACCGGAATAGAAAGCGCGAATGAGAGCGATGCGGGTGTTGAGGGTTTCATCAAACCGGATTGCAAAGCCATTCCCCGTGCGTCGCACGACCAGGGCCGCGACGTTTCTCTCCTGGAGGGTGCAGCGAACCGCGGTCCCGACAGGTGGTGGATTGTCGCTCACGAAGCGAGCGCCCGTGATCGACATGTCTGCCAAACGGTAGATGCACTGCCGGGAACCGATATTGAAAAGGACAGGCTCATCTCGCTCGAACCGCTCGGCCTTCCGTCGCCGCGGCTGCTCGATGGACACCAGGCAGACGATCAACAGAATGATGGCGTTGTACAAACTCCAGGCGAGCGCCAGACCGCCATAGGCGATCATGTCACCTTGCACATGAAGCACGAAGGCATAGACGATACCCGCGAGCGTAATCGCCAATGCGGTGCCGTATATCCTGAGCAGTGGCCATTCGACGAAGCGTTGGTCGCGATCCCCGCCCTTCGCCGTGACCTTGAATGTGTGTCCCTGCGTCTGGAGCAGTCCCGCCGCCACGGCCTTGAGAACCGCCGGCAGTGCAATGTATTGAGCGACATCCGACATCACCGCCATGGAGCGTCCGCGGGAAATCCAGGCCATGGTGAGCGAATACCAGACATAAAAAGGCAGGAAATATCCGAGGAGTTCGAAAAGATCGGCCTGGACCGCTTTGATGCCGAAGAGAAGATAAAGGCTTGGAACGACGAGACCGAAGACCTTGACGACATAGGTCGAGGTCCAACTCATGAATGCTTCGATGAGAGAAAGCCTGTCGACAACGTCCAGCTGCGATCTTCGGGAAAAGGGACCACTGCGCCCCCGAAAGATTTGCATGAAGCCAAGACACCATCGGCTGCGCTGAGTGATGTACTCCTTGAGTCCCTCCGGGGCCAGCCCCAAGGTCAGACGCTCGTTCAGGTACACCGTGCGTGATCCAATTTCCGTCAGCCGCAGCGTCAGCAAGTAGTCCTCCGTCACGGAATCGGTCGGAAAGCCGCCGATCTTCACGAGGGACGAGAATCGGATGACCGACGACGTGCCGCAACAAAACGCCACGCCCCAAGCGTCCTTCGATGGCATCAGGATATCGAAGAAAAAGCGCTGCTCGTCCGGCCAGACCTTGGTCGCGGCCAAATTGGTTTGGATCGGATCCGCATTGATGAAATGCTGAGGTGTCTGTACCACGCCTACGCCCTGGTCGCGGAACAGGCACGTCGCGCGGCTGAGAAATTCGGGCATAGGCACGAAATCGGCGTCGAGAATCGAAATGAAATCTGGGGGATCGGCGAGCTCCGCCACATGCCACAGGGCGTGATTGATGTTGCCGGCCTTGGCGTCCTTGTTGTCCGGACGCGCCAGATACCGGCAGCCGAGCTGGCCGGCAAGCTTTTCGAGCCAGTCACGCCGTCCGTCGTCCAGAACCCAGACGCGGTAGTTGGGATAGTTCATTCCCGTGGCGCCGATGATTGTGCGCTCCAGAATCGACGTTTCCTCGTTGTAGGTGCAAATGAATACGTCGATCAGCGGAGCTTGCCGTCCGGCAAGCCACCGCCTGTTGACTTCGACTTGCGGCGTTCGATTGGTCGAGCGGCTGAGAAACACCAGTGTCAGTGCACCCGCCGCAAGCGATACAGCCTCGACGAAGAGGAACACGGATCCCACGGCGAAGTCGGCGGTCCAGCCGACGGGCGGCACCGTGGCTGTCATGCGCCATCCAAAATAGCGGATCATGAGCAGCAATGCGATTGAGATCATCAGCGAGCGCGCCGTGGAGTTCTCGTGCCGCAACCAGGGAAGGACGGCAACGCAGAACCCGAGCGCAATAAGGCCCGGTGTCAGCGCGGCGATCATGGCTTTCTCGCAGTGTCTGGCGAGAAGATGACGCGTCCGGTTCGCCCGACTGGACAATCGTTGGAGCCATCGTTGAGGTCGGGGACCGAAATCGTCGCACGATACGGTTCCTTGCTCAGCGCATCGGGATTAATGGCGAGGTTCGCTGCGACCCCTGCGGAGCCGGTGAGATTGACGACGGTGCCAGTCAATTCGGGGCCGCCGGCGCTCGGCCGGAAATGTGCGAGAGATCCCAGTTGCAGCCCGTTATACACGCTCTCAGTGACGTTCGCCGTCACTACGGCGCCGGAACAATCGAGTAGACGAATGAGCGGTTGTCCGGCCCGGACGTCCTCTCCAGGTGCCGTCATGACCTCCCATATTCGGCCGGCGACGGGGAACTTGATGTCCGCCTCGGAGCGGCCGATGTAACGAGATCGCTCTGATTCTATCTCGCCGACGAGCCACGAGATTTGCGCATCGGCGTGCGCTACGTCCGCGGTGAGGCCTTCAGCCCGCTGCCGCATTTCCTCCTCACGCTGCACCGAGCTCGGACGATCGTTGTAGCTGTCGCCGAGGAAAGTGCCCTCGCGCGCGGCGGTGAGCTCGACCTGGGTTGCATCCAGACGGCGTCGCGCGCCGATTTCGGTCTGCTGAGCAATGGTTTGATCCCGCGTCAGGCGCCCAAGCTCGACAGACGAAACGCTGCCCGATTTGATGAGCGATGATGCTCGTTCCACCGCGGCTGCCGCCTCTTCACGACGCGCTGCGGCCGCTTCGATTGATGTTTGGATTTCTGCGATGCGCGCCTCGAGCTGACGAATGCGCCCCGCTGTGAACAGGGCCGCCTGACGCGCCAGATCCTTCTGCCCCGCCTGGGCTGAAGCTATCTTCGAAACGAGGCTCGGCCTTTCGTTTTCGAGGCGAGACATCTGACTGCGCAGGTCATCGAGCCGCACGCGGTCGCCGCGCGGATTGACGACACGGAGGATGAAAGTGCCCTCACCGACGGTGCCTAAATCGCCTGACAGACTGGCCCCGGCTGAAATCTTCCCGTCAATCGGCGACCTCAACGTCACGAGCCTCGAATTGACGACGGCTTCGACGCTTGACGTCTGGAAAAGCGCTCTGAGCGGCAGCCAGCCGAATACTGCGACGATGGCGATGCCCGCCGCGGCCTTCACAAATCGGAGAAGCGTCCGGCTCGGCTTGGATTGCGCTACATCCGCGGCGGCATCGCCGCCGGTTGCGGGGGCATCGGCATTGCCGGGACTGAGACGCGCATCCAACGCGCGTTGCAAACCGTGCGCGTCATGGTTTCCGTCCACCGCGAGAGGTTTTGCGATATCTGGACCGCCGCCGCCTTCGAATGTCGAATCGAAACGCGTTTTGTTTTGCATCATACACCTGAGAGTCAACGCGCAACCTCCGCGCGAGATACGGCCGGCCGAATCCAAATGCGATGTTGGTGTTGCAAAGGCTAACTGAAACATGAGAATTGTCTGCGATAGCGGATCGCCAAGAGTCGCATTGGGCCGATAGAGGCACGGGTCCGTGCTACCGTTCAGCCGATGTGTTGACGAGGTGCAGCTTGGTCGCGGGCGAAGCCCGCGGCATTGCTTTCTCAAACTCCGCGAGAATGCTGGCGCCGAGCTCTGAGGCGGGGATCGGCCGGCCGAAGAAGAAGCCCTGGACCTGATCACCGTTGGCCGCGTCGAGGAAAGCTGCCTGGTTGGCGGTCTCGACGCCTTCGACCGTCACCCGCATGCGCAGTTCCCGTCCGAGCGCGATGATCGCTTTTACTACTGTCCCGACCTGACAATGAGGGCCGTCGAGGCTCTGCATGAAGGCTCGATCGATCTTGATCTTGTCGAACGGAAAGCGCCACAGATAGCTGAGGCTCGAATAGCCAGCCCCGAAATCGTCCATCACGATGGCAACGCCCATCGTCTTGAGCGTCCGGAGCTGAGCCATGATCGTTTCGGTGTTGCCGAGCAGCAGGCTTTCGGTGATCTCCAGTTCGAGTCGGTGCGCCGCGAGTCCGGCGTCTTTTAGTGCGGCGGCGACGATGTCACCGATGTTGCCCGCCACGAACTGCACGGGTGACAGGTTCACTGCAACGGTCAGGTGCGCCGGCCAGGTCGCGGCCGTGCGGCATGCCTCCCGCAACACCCACGCCCCGATCTTGTCGATAAGCCGCAAGTCCTCGGCGACCGGAATGAAGGTCAATGGCGGAATGAGGGTTCCGTCCGCCGCGGGCATCCGGATCAGCGCTTCGAAGCCGGCAAGGCGGCGCTGGGATATTTCGAAGAGCGGCTGATAATGCAATTCGAAGCGATCATTCAGTACCGCGTCGCGAATCGCCCTCTCGAGCTCGATGCGCGCTTGTAGCTCAGTGTCCATTTCAGGCAGGAAAAACCGGATGCAGTTGCGGCCGGCTGCCTTGGCCGCGTAGAGCGCGAGGTCGGCACTCTTGAGCAACCGCTCGGCGGTGGTGTCTTCCCCCGTCGCCAGCGCCACGCCGATGCTAGCGGTGGTGAGGATCTCGTGCTGCTTGAATTTCACGGTCGCATTTACCGCGGCGGCGAGATGGCTCGCAAACGACTCGGCCTGAGCTTTGCCGGCGATCCCGCTCTGCACGACCACGAATTCGTCGCCGCCGAGCCGCGCCACCACGTCGTCGATCCTGGCCGCGGCGCGAAGACGCTTGGCGATGGACTTGAGCAGAAAATCGCCACTGTCGTGACCAAGCGAATCGTTGACCTCCTTGAAACGGTCGATGTCGATGAAGTGTACGGCAAGGCTGCCGCCCCGCATCGGCAGGCGAGCGATGGCGCTCTCCAGTTTTTCGATCAGCTGCGGGCGATTGGTCAGCCCGGTCAACGCGTCATGATGGGCGAGAAACCGGATGCGCCGGTCAGCGTGCTTCACCTTTGTTTCCCGATACCAGGCAATTGCGGGAATGGAGAAGGCGAGACCTGACAGCAGGCAAAGGAACACGGCCGCGGTCAGGAACGTATTGTGGACATTCTTGCGTTGCTCGGTTTCATCCACGTAGGCCGCAACGACAGCGGTGAGGCGACCGTCGGTCTGGACCGGGACATAGGCGCGGGCGAAGAATGCCGGTCGGTCGGGCGAATTTCCCTCCCTGACGTCGACGATCGGGAGACCGTCAACCGCTGATCGCGCCGCATCGGGGCTATATTCAGACAAGTCGACGAGCGCGATCTTTTCGCGGGTCGAAACGAACTGGGAGTAGCCATTACGGTTGAATATTTCGTAGTGAAAGACCTCGCCGGAATTTCGCGCCGACAGGAAGAACGCCATGCTCGCGGCGGAAGGCTGCTCGCCGCCGGCGATCTGCTCGAGATCGGTGACACTGGCCGCCAGGAACCTCGCCCAGCTACGAGCGGTCGACGTCGCATCTTGACGGAGAAGATGATCGGTCGTGATCTTCAGGGTCGTCCCGGCGCCCAGCAACAGAATGGCAAGCGCGGCGACGATGGTGACGATGTTTCGCTGAGGCCAGATACTGGCGAGTGACGGCATCAGTGCTACCGGGTCGATCGCATTTTCGTGAGCTCGGCCCGAACCGTTTTTAGCAGTTCGGCATTGCGCTCACTTTTCGAAGCCCAATCGTCGGCAACGGCCGCGAACACGGCATTGGCCGCATCGAGGTCCGACGGCGTGGGTATGGTCACCTGGCGTTTGGGATCGGACTTCAGCTCCCCCATAATGCTGTTTTCAACGGCTTCGTAGGTATCCATGAAACGTCCGGCAGACCACGCACCGCTGTATTTGAGGATGGTCGCCTGTGCAGGTTTCGGCAGCCGGTTGAATATTTTCCGGTTCATCAAAACCATCAGCGGTGCGCCGCTGATGCCAAGAAGGTAATGATAGGTCGCAACGCGTTTGATGCCGTAATCGACCAATGGAGATGGTGGTACCAGGGCGCCATCGATGCTGCCGCTGCCAATGGCTTCGGAGATCTTGGTGACCGGCAGAAATACGGGCCGCGCTCCGAGCTTTTCGAGCGCTGCGGCTTCGCCCGGATTGTTGACGCGAATTCTCTTGTCCTTCAGATCATTCAGCGACGTGATCGGAATGTTGCTGTGGATCGTCTCGGGCTCGGTGACATAGGCGCCGATCACCACGTAGTCGTCGTATCCTTGCAGCGCGCCGGCGGCCATAAGCCGGTTGAACACCGCAACGGACTCCCGCATGTTCGTAAACAGGCCGGGCATCTCGATGATTGCATTGTCTGCGAACCGGTTGCGAGTCAGTCCCGTCACGACGTAGGCGATGTCGGCCGTACCATCGAGCACGAGCTGGGGTTGCTCAGCCGGATCCTTTCCAAGCACGCCGCTGAAATAGGTCTCGATTTCGATCTGGCCTCTTGCCTCGGCGTTGACCGCGTCGACGAATGGCTTGACCGCAGCGAGATAACTCGTCGAGCGGTCGGAACTGGGGAAGGCCAATTTGAGCTTGACCGGTTCGGCGGCGGAGGCCGAAATCAACGCAAAAGAGATCACCGCGCATCGTGCAAGCAAACTAAGCATCGGTTTTCCGATCGTGGCGGCGGCGCGTCGAAACGCCGATTTGCTCGGTCCCTAACGAACCCCCATAGATAGAAATGCTTCAGAGAACTCTCCTAGATAGCACGCGGCGATCCGGGCGGCGACCAGATCGCGAATCGTAGTTTGAAGCGTGCTAACGCCGGCGAGACAATTGTCTGAGAGCGCGCGGCCGCGAGAGGGCAACCCAGCTAAAGGTGGACGTTATCAGCGCGCTGCCGGCAACACGCCGCTACGGCAGACCGCGCGCCTCGAGCTGATGCACCAGCAGCAGTGTCGGCTCGGCGAGGCTGTCGCCGGAGCCGTCGAGGCCGAAGGCGCTCGCGATGCCGTCGCGGCTGCGCAGCAGCGCGCTACGCGGACAATGGCCGGCGCCGCAGAGCGTCTTCTTCAGGGTTTCGCCCTGCGCCGTGATGCCGGCGGAATCATCCGCGGCCCAGGCCAGCACGATCGGGACGTCCACATTGAGGATGCCGGGGAAGACCGAGCGCTTGTTGTACTGGCTGGCGTCCCTGCCGAGATAGGCCTTCTCGCTGTCGCTGGCGTCCTTGCCGGCGCGGTAGATCCCGGACACCAGCACGACCGCCGCGACATCGGCGCGGTCGGTCTGGAGTTCGGGATGGGCCAGCAGGGTGGCGACGTGGAAGGCGCCGGCGCCGTAGCCGACTGCGACGATCTCGCGGGCATCGCCGTTGAATAGGTCGATATTGCCGTAGACCCAGGACAGCGCCGCCGCCACGTCGCTCGCACCCGCCGGCCACGTCGCCGAGGGCGCCAGCCGGTAGTTGACGCGCACGCCGATCATGTCGTTGCGCGCGGCAAAGCACATGGCCTGGTCCTGGATCTGGCGCGACAGCTCCGGCGCGGCGCGGTCGCCAGTGAAGGTGTCGCCGGTCACGAACAGCAGCACCGGCCGCGGCGTATCCGCCTTGGTCGTGGCGGTGGCGACATCGAGCACATTGGCTTCGCTCTCGCCGTAGCGCAGGCCGCGCGAGAAGGTGACCTGCTCGCATAGCCGCGCGGTGCCGCCTGCGGTGGTGTCGCTATCTGTGAGGCCGACCTGGACAAGATCGGACGGCGCAGCCGGCCGCGGCGGCAAGGGGCCGTGCGCGGAGGCTGCCGTCAGGCCCAGAATCAGAAAAAATGCGAGAAAATTCTTCATGTCGGTGGTGGCCCTGCGTGCCCGATATGGGCTCGCGCGTTTGGCCCGTCTTTTCAATTCGCCTTATTAGTTAGTTGGTCATGAGGCGATTTCGCGGCACCCATGGTTCTCTCGGCTCGTCCTCCACGCGTGGTTCAATTCCCCGGCTGGAACGTGCAATCCGCCCCGCTGCCGTCCTTCCGGCGGATGGCATTGGGGTCGATCGTGCAGCTCAGCTTGGTCAGGCTCTCGAAATTCGATCCTGCGGCGCCGTCGGCCGGAATGCCGGCCAGAGCTTCGGTGGCGAAGATCTCGTTGGCCGTGGAGCCATTCACCGTCCGGGTCTTCTTGCCGAAGGTGACCTCGCAGTTCCGGACGGTGATGTCGACATTGCCGGCGCGACAGACGATTCGATCGGCGGTCACCATGATCGGCTTCTTGTAGGGAATGTCGCTGTTGGCGGCGAACAGCATCGCCATTGCCTTCTTCTCGGCGCCAGACAGGACCGACGACAGCGGCGCGATCACCCCCGCGAGCGCCAGCGCCGTCGCGCCCGAGACTTTTGCGGGCGTCGCGTCGGAGGCTCCCGCGACGCCGGAGGCGGCTGCGAGGACGAGGGTGCAGGCGAAGATCAATCGACCGGCTTTCATCTTCCCTCCCTGGACCTGCAATCGCGGCTTCCCTCCGAGAAGCGCGCGGAACCAGATTAGCATGTAAATCCGAATTGGAAGGCAAGTTCGCCTCGCCTCGCGCCTTCGCGCGCTACGGCTGTTTTGCTCCGAGGTGTCAAACGGTTACGCCGCGGGGCCGAGCCCCGCGCCGAGACGGCCGTTCTACTGTGCATGGGGTTGTTTTCGCGTTTTTTTGTTTGGCCGACCTGTCAGGCCTGCTTCATCGTCCGGAAGGTGATGGAATAGCGGCGCGCCTCGACCGGCGGGATGCTGTGCTCCCATTGCGACCGCGCCTCGCCGTCCATCATGTAAAGCGAGCGCGGCCGGGCTTCGAGCGTGTGGCGCTCCCATTTGTCGCCGCTACGGCGGCGGAAACGGAATTTGCAGGACGAGCCCAGCGACATGCCGAGGATTTTGTCGAAATGCGGCTTGTCGCGATGCCAGCCGATGCCGACGCCGGCCTCGTATTCGGTGCAGAGCACCTGCCGCACGCTGCCGCCGGCAAGCCCAGCCCATGCCTCGACCTGCCGCGCGACGGGCAGGACCCAGTCCGGGATCGGCTCGGCCTCGGCCAGCCGCTGCAGCGAATAGTCATAGCGATAGCCGAAGGACGCCACCCGGCGGTTGCCCTCGAAGGCGCCGAACTGGAAGCGCTGGAGCGGCAATGCTGCGATGCGGCCGATGAGCGCCTGCTCGACGGCGGTCTCGACGAAGTCATCGGCATAGCGAAGGCCGGCGGGCCCTGCGTGCGGATCGTCGAACAAGCCAAGCTGCGTCATTCCTCGCATTTCCGTGATGGAACCTAATGGTGGCTGATGCGACTTACATATGACGCGGAAAGTAACATGCGAGGCTGTCATGGCAGAGAAGCATACCGCCGATCCGGCAGAGATCATGCGGGCGACCGGTCATCCTGAGCTGGAATACGCAGCCGGCTGGACCATCGCCGGTCTGGTCACCATCGGCACCATCGTCGCCGCCTGGGTGTTCGCGATCTAGCCATTGGAAACTGCAGCTCGAACGCCGCGCCCTGATCGGTCGGCGTGAGCCTGATCGAGCCGCCATGGCTCGCCATCACCGCGCGCGCGATCGCCAGCCCCATCCCGGTGCCGCCCTGGTCGCGGCGCGTGGTGAAGAACGCGTCGAAGATCCTGTCGCGGTTCGGCGTCGAGATCGGCTCGCCGTCATTGCTTACCGTCACACGCAGGGTCGTACGCTCGTCGATCGCTTTCAGCCTGATTGTCCCAGCCTTGTGTCGCATCGCATTATCGGCGAGATGCGACAGCACGATGAGCGCCTTCTCGGCCGACATGCCGATCATCAGGTCGAGGCTGCCGCTGGCCTCTATCGAGCTCGCCGGAAATCGGCTCCTGAGGTCGGCAATCACCGGCGCCAATTCCGTGCGCTCGTTTTGCGGCAGGCTTTCGGCACGCGCGAGTTCGCGCAGCCGCTGCGCCATCGCTTCCAGCCGCTTTGTGTCGGACAGGATGTTGGCGATGAACGTCTCCTGCTCGGCCGGCGTCAGGCTGCCCGCTTTGCCCTGAAGCGTCCGCGTCGTGTAGATCACCCCCGCGACGTGGTTGTTGACGATGACAGGCATTGCCGAAAACACGTGGACGCCGAGGCCGCGGCCATCAATTCTACGGCGTCACCGCTCCGCGGGGCACGGCGCGTGGGGCGGTCAGCTCCTTCCACGTCGAATTGGCGACATGCACGGGCGAGAACGCCGGGCGCTCGACATAACGGCCGTCGCCGGCCTCGGCGCGCAGATCGCCGTCTTTCCAGACGATTCGGCCGCGCGACAGCGTCGCCGCCGGTCCGCCGGTGCAGGAAAACCCCTCGAACACGTTGTAATCGATCCGGCTCATCTGCCGCTTCGCGCTGATGGTCTTGCTCGCCTTGGGATCCCAAACCACGATATCTGCATCCGAGCCGACGGCGACCGCGCCCTTGCGCGGATAGATGTTGAGGATGCGGGCGATATTCGCCGAGGTGACTGCGACGAATTCTTCCTTCGTCAACCGTCCCGTGGCGACGCCCGCGGTCCACAGCAGGGCGAGGCGATCTTCGAGGCCGCCGGTGCCGTTCGGGATCTTTCTGAAATCGCCGAACCCGAACCGCTTCTGCTCGGTGGTGAAGGCGCAGTGGTCGGTCGCGACCACCTGCAGCGAGCCGGCTTGCAGACCGGCCCAAAGACTATCCTGATGCGACCTGTCGCGGAACGGCGGCGACATCACGCGCTGCGCGGCATGATCCCAGTCCTTGTTCTGATATTCACCGGCGTCCAGCAACAAGTGCTGGATCAACGGCTCGCCATAGACGCGCTTGCCCGCCGCACGTGCGCGCGCGATCGCCTCATGCGCTTCGCGGCAGCTCGTGTGCACGATATAGACCGGCGTCCCCGTCATGTCGGCGATCATGATGGCGCGGTTGGTGGCTTCGCCCTCGACCTCCGGCGGCCGTGAATAAGCGTGTCCCTCGGGCCCGGTGACGCCGCCCGCGATCAGCGCCTCCTGCATCAGGGCGACGACGTCGCCGTTCTCCGCATGCACGACAGGCATGGCGCCGAGATGGGCGCAGCGGGCGAACGAGTTGTAGAGCTCGTCGTCGTTCACCATGAGCGCGCCCTTGTAGGCCATGAAGTGCTTGAAGGTGTTGATGCCGTAGGTTTTGACCACGGTCTCCATCTCGTCATGGATCTGCTTCGACCACGACGTTACCGCCATGTGGAAGCCGTAGTCGGAGGCCGCCTTCTCGGATTTGTGTCGCCACTCCTGATAGGCCGCGAGCATCGGCTGGCCTGGATCGGGCAGGCAGAAATCCACCACCATGGTGGTGCCGCCGGCCAGCGCCGCCTTGGTCCCCGATTCGAAATCGTCGGCGGTGACAGTGCCCATGAACGGCATTTCGAGATGAGTGTGCGGATCGATGCCGCCCGGGATGACGTAGGCGCCGCCGGCATCGATGACCTCGCACCCCGTCGGCGCATCGAGCGATTGCCCGACCGCGACGATGGTCTCGCCGTCGATCAGCACGTCCGCGCGGCGCGAATGATCATGATTGACGACGGTGCCGCCGCGGATGAGGAGGGGCATTGGATGCTCCGGAGAGGAAAGTGGACCTCGCGAAGCTAAGCGCGCGGCACACGACGCGACAGGTGGAATTTTAGTCAGGCACGCCGACAGTTGAGCCGTGCTCTCTCGGCCCCTACGCCGCCCGCGCGATCAGCCCGTCAATCATCGCGCGCACCAGGCCCGCGATTTCCTTCCGGAGCGCCGGCAGCGGCACCGCGACCAGTTTCTGCTCCAGTCCCAGCGCCACCATGCCATGCACCGCCGAGAACAGGCTGCGCGCGGTGATGCCGAGCTCCTCCCGACTGCGTTTTGGAAATAGCGCGGCCAGCGGCTGGTAGACGTGGCGAAACAGCTGCAGCTGGTCGTCGATGGACCAGTCGGGGAGGGGCTTGTCGGCTGCCATGCGGTGCTCGAACAGAGCGCGCCACAGTTCGAGATTCTCCGCGGCGAAATCGCAATAGGCGAGAGCAATGCGGACCAGGGTCTCCTGCGGCGACGGCTCGCGCGCGCTTTCCGCCGCGCTCAGGGCCCGGTCGAGCCGAAGCAAAGTGCGCGAGCCCACGCGCAGGATCAGTTCATCGACATCGGCGACGAGATTGTAGACCGCGCCGTTGGCGCAGCCGATCTCGCGGGCGAGATCGCGGGTCTTTAAACCCGCCAATCCCCTGTCGGCGATCATTCGTTCCGCCGCCAGGATCAAATCGGATCGAAGTTTCTCTCGGCGTTCCAATGGCTTAGTCATCTGCAAACCAAATTCTTGAGCGTCGCTCAAATATTCCTTGAACGATGTTCAAGTTTCTTGCTACAAACCATCCGTGAGCAACGCTCATAACAGGGAGCTTCAGATGTTCAAGACCGTAGTGACACTTTTCCGCGGCAGCGTGGCCGCCGCCAGCGAGGAGCTGGAAGACCGGACGGCCCTTCTGATCCTCGATCAACAGATGCGCGACGCGGCCGCGGCCGTCGAGCGCGGCAAACGGACCCTTGCGCTGGCGATTGCGCAGGACCAGCAGGAAGCTCGCAAGCTCGAGGCGACCGTCGCCCGCATCGCTGATCTCGAGATGCGCGCGGTCGCGGCGCTCGACGGGGACCGCGAGGATCTCGCCAACGATGCTGCCGAAGCCATCGCGGGCCTGGAGGCCGATCGCGATGCGGCGCTGACGGCCCGCGCACTGTTCGCAACCGAAATCGCGCGGCTGAAGCGGCACGTCGCAAGCGCGCAGGCCCGCATCACCGAGCTCGACCGCGGCCGCCGCGTCGCCCGTGCCTCGGAAGCGGTGCGCTCGCTTCGCCGCAGCGGCATCGAGGCGGCACGCCCCTACGAATCCACGCTGCCGGAGGCGGAGAGCACTTTGAGGCGTCTTCGTGAGCGGCAGATGGAAGCCCAGGCCGCCGACGACGCGCTGGTCGAGCTCGATGCGGCCACCGGTCCGCTCGCCACCGCCGAAAAACTCGCCGAGCAGGGTTTTGGCCCCAGGCTCAAGACGACCGCGGACGACGTGCTGGCACGGTTGAAGTCCAAGCGCACGCCGACGGTCTGATCCCAAACCCATCATCATTCGAACCAACAGGAGACCATCATGAACCAGAATGGCCAGCCCCACAGCGGCGCCTGGGTGACTTTCACTTACGTGTCCTTCGCAGCCTCCGCCTTCCTCATCGCCATCGGCATCTTCTTCCTGCCGATCGACCTCTGGATGAAGGGTTATCTCACCATGGGCATCGTCATGTTGATCCAGACTTGCATCACCCTGACCAAGACGGTCCGGGACAACCATGAAAGTAGCCGGATGGTGAACCGCATCGAGGATGCCAAGGCGGAACGTCTGCTGATGGAAGTCTCCAAGGCGGCCTGAGAGGCATGACAATACGCAAGGAAGCAGCGGAGCAATTTGTTCCGCTGCTTCGCGCCGGATGCATTCCGTCAAACCTTATCGCGCCAGCGAAATGCAACCGAGCCATGACGGATCGCGCGGGCGTGCGCTCTTGCGCACCGGCAGCGGCCGGAGCACTCTGCACGAGCGGCACACAAAGAATGCCGCCAAAAAGATGTGCTTACAAGATCTCGGCGAGGAACTTCATGGCGGTGACGCGGATCGACTGCGACATCCACCCGGCGGTTGGTGGCACGCGCACGACGCTGCTGCCGTATCTCAGCGATCACTGGAAAGAGCAGGTCGTGAGCCGCGCCATCGACGGGCTCGATCTCACCTCCTATCCGCCCAGCATGCCGCTGGCGGGCCGCGCCGACTGGCGTCCGGCGAACGGCGCAAAGCCTGGTTCCGATCTTGCGATGGTACAGAAGGGCGCATTCGAGCAGTTGGGTGCCAGCCACGCGATTCTCAACGTGCTCTACGGCGCTCAGGCCGTGTTCGATCCCTACATGGCGGCCGACTTCTGCAGGGCGATCAACGACTGGATCGCGACTGAGTGGCTGTCGCGCGATGCGCGCTTGCGTGCCTCGATCGTGGTGCCGATGCAGGATCCGGATCTGGCGGTCGAGGAGATCGAGCGCCGCGCCGGCGATCACCGCTTCGTGTCGATCCTCGTGCTGGCGCAGGGCGAGACGCTGCTGGGACGCCGGCATTTCTGGCCGGTCTATCGGCTCGCGGAAAAGTACAAGCTGCCGCTCGCGATCCACGCCGGCACGCAATATCGGCAGGCGCCGAGCTCGGCCGGATGGCCGTCGCACCGCTACGAATATTACTTCGTCGAGGCGCAGGCATTTCAGGCGCAGATCCTGAGCCTGATCTATGAGGGCGTGTTCGGCAAGTTTCCGGACCTCAAGGTCGTGCTGATGGAATCCGGCGTGAGCTGGCTCCCGGCTTTCAAGTGGCGCGCCAACAAGACCTGGCGCGGCGTGCGCGTCGAGGTGCCCTGGGTCGAGCGCGAGCCGGCAGCGATCATCCGCGACAGTTTTCGTGTCACAATGCAGCCGTTCGACGCGCCGGGCGACGCCAAAAGCGTCGAGGAGATCATCGACCAGATCGGCTCGGACAAGATGTTCCTGTTCGCGTCCGACTATCCGCACTGGCAGTTCGACGGCGACGATCCGATCCCGCCGGACCTGCCGAACAGCATCATCTCGAAGATGTGCGTCGACAACCCGCTGGAGACGTTTCCGCGGCTGTCGCTCGCCAACTAGACCGGAGTTTCGCATGAGTGACGTCATCGACCGCCCACTACGAGAAGACGAAAAGCCTGCCGCTTCGCGGCTGCGCATCGTCGATTGCGACGTTCATCCGAGCCTGCATTCGTTCGACGATCTCAACGAGTTTCTGCCAAAGCGCTGGCAGCAGCATCTGAAGGAATATGGCAGCCATTTGCGCACGCCCTATCTGTTCACCACGCCCTATCCGCGCTCTTCGCCGCTGATCGCGCGGCGCGATGCCTGGCCGCCGACCGGCGGGCCGCCCGGTTCGGATCTCGCCTTCATGCAGAAGCAGCATCTCGATCCGCTCGATGTCGAGTTCGGGATTTTGCAGGTGCTCGATCTCTTCATCTTCTCGCAGCAGAACCTCGAATTCGGCGCCGCGATCCAGCGTGCCATCAACGACTGGCAACTGGCGTTCTGGTCGCATCGCGACCCGCGCCTGAAGGCTTCGATCCTGGTCGGGCAGGACGGCGTCGATCTCGCCATTGCCGAGATCGAACGCTGCGCGAAAATCGGCGAATACGTCCAGATCAACGTCTCGCCGCGCGCCAACGAGCCGTTGGGCCGCCGCCGCTACTGGCCGATCTACGAGCGTGCCCAAGAACTGGACCTGCCGCTCGGCATCCATGTCGGCGGCTATGGCGGGCATGCGCCGACCGGTGGCGGCTGGCCGTCCTATTATGTCGAGGAGCACCAGTCCAACGCGCACACCATTGCGGCGCAGCTTGCCAGCCTCGTGATCGAGGGTGTGCCGGAGCGTTTTCCGAAATTGAAGTTTGTCTTTATCGAGGGCGGCTTCGGCTGGATCCCGTCCGCGGTGTGGCGAATGGACCAGCATTTTGAGCGGTTTCGCAGCGAGGTGCCGCATCTCAAGGCAAGCCGTCGGAATATGTCCGCGAGCATTTCTGGTTCACGACGCAACCGATCGACGAACCTGACGAAGCCCGGCACCTGCGCTCGTTGATCGAATGGGTCGGCATCGACCGTCTCCTGTTCTCGTCGGACTATCCGCACTGGGATTTCGACGATCCGCGCTTTGCGTTCAAGACGCCACTGACGGAGGCCGAGCGAAGGAAGATCTTCAGCACCAATGCCCGCGCGGTCTACAAGTTCTGAGAAGGTCTGCACGGATGGCCCGTCACATCGTCGCGTCCACCTCGGAGATCCCACCCGGTGGCAACAAGGTCGTCGATGTCGCCGGCCGCGACATTGTCGTGTTCCACGTCAATGGCGAGTTCTTCGCTTTGCTGAACCGCTGCCCGCACGAAGGCGCGCCGCTGGAGAAAGCGGCCTGTGTCGCGCGACTGACCTCGCCCGAGCCCGGCATCTATCAGCGCTCGCGCGTCGGCGAGATGCTGCGCTGTCCCTGGCATGGCTGGGAGTTCGACATGCGCAACGGCCAATCCTGGTTCGACCCGAAGCGCGTCAAGATTAAGTCATATCCGGTCGCGGTGGAGCGAGGCGAGGAACTCCAGAAAGGCCCGTATGTTGCCGAGACCTTTCCGGTGCATGTCGAGGACAGCTACGTGATTGTCGAGGTCTGAGCAGCCGTTTCGGATTGTGATTTCGCCGCAGGTGGGATAAGCCTCGCCCGCATTTATGGCGGAGACGAGCTTTGTCGAAACAATCACTGCGTGAGGAGGCCGAGCGCCTGATCCGCGAATCGATGGAAAAGAAAACCGTCGTCGTCAAGCAGGGCGATACTCGCATCGAGGCCGTCTGTGGTAAATGCGGCGCCCCGAACCGTGTGCAGGCGCCAAAGGGCCAGACCCGCATCAAGTTCGCCTGCAAGAATTGCGGGCATCAGCAAGAGACGCTGTAGGTTTCTTCGCCCTCTCCCCCTGTGGGAGAGGGTGGCTCGCCGCATAGCGGCGAGACGGGCGAGGGGTTTCTCTCTGCGAGAGACACTGCTCCTGAATTTGCGGATGCAACCCCTCATCCGGCGCTTCGCGCCACCTTCTCCCACAAGGGGAGAAGGAAAAACGCCTAATCCCCCTTCACGAACTTCGCGAATGCATCCGCATGGTCCGGGTGCCAGCGTGACAGCGGCGGGCGGTTCTCCACGATGTCGCCGGCGGCCCACAGCATGCGCTTTTCATCGAGCGCGCGCGGGACATCGTTGTCCGGGCACAGAATGTAGAAATCCCCGGCCTCCAGCCGCGCCAACATGAAATTCACGGTCTGCTCGGCCGTCCAGGCGCCGGCCGGCTTCTCTGTGCGGCCCTTCGCGGTAAGGCCCGTAAAGACGAAGCCGGGAATCAGCAGATGCGCGGTGATGCGGCAACCCGCAGTGTTGCGCAGCTCGTGCTGGAGCGCTTCCGTAAAAGCTTTCACGCCTGCCTTGGAGACGTTGTAGGCGGGATCGCCGGGCGGGGTGGTGATGCCCTGCTTCGACCCGGTGTTGATGATGAGCCCCGCGCTGCCGCGCGCGATCATGTTGGGCGCGAAGGTGCGCGAGCCGTTGATGATGCCCCACATGTTGACGCCGATGATGCGCTGCCAGTTGTTGGGTTCGCCGAACAGCGTGCTGCCGGGCTGGATGCCCGCATTGTTCATGAGGATGTCGGTGCCGCCGAAGCGCTCGTGGACGGCGCGCTCCAGTTCCATCACGCTCTCGGCCTTGCTGACGTCAATCGCGAAGGTCATCACATGTGCGGCGGACGTGAGGGATGAGAGTCTTGTCGCGGCGTCCGCCAGCCGCGCCTGATCCACATCGGCGATACACACCTTCACGCCGTTTCGCGCGAAGGCTGCGGCGGCGGCGAATCCGATGCCGGACGCGCCACCGGTGATCACGGCAACATTGTCTTTGATGATCGCGGGATGTGGCATGGATCGGTCTCCGGGGAGGGGCTCGGTCGTGCTATAACATGGCACTCGCGCGACCCCGCACAAGTCGGCATGGGAGGTGTTCGTTCCGCGCCGACTCTACGCCTCTACTTTACGCCTGTCCGGCATCGCAGTATTCTATCGATCAACGATCCCACCCAGATCGAACCAATCAATCATTGACAGGGAGTTCAGCCATGGCTGTGTCGCAGGCTATTCCGATCACGCGCCATCCATTCGCCAACGGATCCTACAAGCAGATGCTGATCGACGGGAAGTGGGTCGATGCTGCCTCAGGCAAGCGCTTCGAGACCCACAACCCCGCGACCGGCGAACTGCTCGCAACAGTGGCCGAGGGCGACAAGGAAGATATCGATCGCGCAGTTGCTGCCGCTCGCCGCGCCTTCGAAGGGCCCTGGAGCAAGGTCAAGCCGTTCGAGCGGCAGAATCTGCTCCTGAAGCTTGCCGACCTCGTCGAGAAGAATTTCGACGAATTGTCGCAGCTCGACACGCTCGACATGGGCGCGCCGCTCAGCCGTACCCGTGCCTATCGCCTGCGCGCCGTCGGCATGCTGCGCTATTATGCCGGCCAGACCACCGCGATCCATGGCGAGACCATCGAGAACTCGCTGCCCGGCGAAATCTTCTCCTACACGCTGAAGGAGCCGATCGGCGTCGTCGGCGCCATCATTCCCTGGAATGGTCCGCTGACTGCGACGATCTGGAAGATCGGTCCGGCGATCGCGACCGGCTGCACCGTCGTGCTCAAACCGGCCGAAGAAGCGCCGCTGACCTCGCTGCGCATCGCCGAGCTGGCGATGGAAGCGGGCGTTCCGCCCGGCGTCATCAACGTCGTGCCTGGCTATGGCGAGACTGCGGGCGCGGCGCTTGCCGCACACCACGACGTCGACAAGGTTGCCTTCACCGGCTCGCATGTCACGGGCCAGTCGATCATCCGCGCCTCGGCCGGCAACCTCAAGCGCGTCTCGCTCGAGCTCGGCGGCAAGTCGCCGGACATCGTGTTCGCGGATGCCGATCTCGATGCGGCCGTGCCGGGCGCTGCGATGGCGGTGTTCGCCAATTCGGGACAGATCTGCAGCGCCGGCACCCGGCTTTTCGTCGAGCAGTCGATCTATGAGGAGTTCGTCGGCCGCGTGGCCGAGTTCGGCAAGAAACTGCAGGTCGGCAACGGCCTCGATCCCAACACCCAGATCGGACCGCTGGTGTCCGAGCAACAGCTCGAGCGCGTCACCAGCTATCTCGACATCGGCCAAAAGGAAGGCGCGCGGGCGCTTGCCGGCGGTGGCCGCGTCACCGAAGGCGCGCTTGCAAAAGGCTTCTTCGTCTCGCCGACAGTGTTCGCGGGCGTCCAGGACAATATGCGCATCGCGCAGGAGGAGATCTTTGGTCCCGTCATTTCGGCGATCGCGTTCAAGGACATGGACGAGCTGGTCAAGCGCGCCAACGCCACCACGTTCGGTCTCGGCTCGGGCCTGTGGACGCGGGACGTCAGCAAGGCGCATGCGGTCGCGAAGAGGCTCCGTGCCGGTTCGGTGTGGGTGAACTGCTACCAGGCGATGGACCCGGCCGTGCCCTTCGGCGGCTACAAGATGAGCGGCTACGGCCGCGAATCCGGCAAGCAGCACGTCGAGGAATATCTCAACGTGAAGGCGGTGTGGATCAAGACGGCGTAACACTGGTCTTTCCCGCGTTCCGCGGGAGGGAATATCTGCTTTTGCAGGGGCGGCGCCTTCTCTCGGTAGCCGCCCCTCGCTATATGATGCGCATCCTTCCTTCGCCATTCGAGGCCAGCATGAAATTCGAGGCGTTGTTTCAACCGTTGCAGGTCGGTCCGTACACGCTCGCGCATCGCGTCGCGATGGCGCCGTTGACGCGCATGAGGGCCGAGCGCGAGAGCTTTTCGCCGCGGCCGCTCAACGCCGAATATTACGGCCAGCGCGCCACCCAAGGCGGCCTGCTCATCGCCGAGGCCTCGCCCGTGCTCTCGCACGGCCGCGGTAATCCAGCGACGCCCGGCATCTATTCGGAGACGCAGATCGCGGGCTGGCGCAAGGTGGTCGACGCCGTGCACGCCAAGGGCGGCATCATCTTTCTCCAGCTCTGGCACGTCGGCCGCGTCTCGCATTCCTCCTTCCACGGCGGGGAGCTGCCGGTCTCGGCCTCCGCGATCCCGATCAAGGCCGAAGGCATGAAGGCGATGACTGCCGACGGCAAGATCTCCAACTATGAGACGCCGCGCGCGCTGGACACGGATGAAGTCAAGGGCATCGTCGAGGCCTTCAGGCAGGGTGCGAAGAACGCGCTGGCCGCCGGCTTCGACGGGGTCGAGATCCACGGCGCCAACGGCTATCTGCTCGAGCAATTCCTGCAATCACGCAGCAACCAGCGCACCGATCAATATGGCGGTTCGATCGAGAACCGCGCGCGGCTTCTGCTCGAAGTGACCGAGGCCGCGATCGACGTCTGGGGCGCGGGCCGCGTCGGCGTGCGGCTGTCGCCCCACGGCATCGCCAATGATTCCGGCGAGCCCGATCCGATGCCGCTCTACACGCACGTGGTCAACGCGCTCGACAAGCTCGGTCTTGCCTATCTGCATTTCATCGAACCGCGCTCCAGCGGCTCGGGGCGCGCCGAAGTCAACTGGCAGAACGTGCCGTCGGCGATGCTGCTGTTCCGCCCGCTCTACAGCGGCGTGCTGATGACCGCCGGCGGATTTACCGGCGAGACCGCGAACGCCGCCATTGCGGAGGGGCATGCTGACATCATCGCCTTCGGCCGCATCTTCATCTCCAACCCCGATCTGCCGCTCCGCCTGCAGCACGATTACCCTCTCACGCCGTATAACCGTGCGACGTTTTACGGTGGCGAGGAGAAGGGTTATACGGATTATCCCGCGTACGACGAACTGACGCCGGTCTGACACTGCTGTAGCCCGGATGAGCAAAGCGATATCCGGGGTTCACTCAAGCTCTGGTCTTCCCGGATGTCGCTTCGCTCATCCGGGCTACAGAGTTATTGTGTTGCCCCGACTGACACCACGAACTCCGTCATTGCGAGCGCAGCGAAGCAATCCAGACTGCCTCGGCGGCAAGACTCTGAATTGCTTCGCTGCGCTCGCAATGACGAGAGGAGAGACAATGGCCAAAGCCGCAGCCGCCGCAGGTATAGCCACCGGCCAGTGCCTCTGCGGCAGGGTTACCTTCGAGATCGACGTTCCCGCACGCTGGGCCTGGCACGATCACTCCGCCGCCAGCCGTCGCGCCCACGGCGCCGCCTATGCAACCTATGTCGGAAGCTGGAAGAAGCGGTTTCGCATCACCGCAGGTAAGACGGCGCTGACGCGCTACGAGGACAAGGCAACGAAGACCGCGCGCAGCTTCTGCGCGCATTGCGGCACGCCGATCGCATATGAGCGCCCGCGCGGGCCGCATATGGTCAACATCCCCCGTGCGCTGTTTAGGGAACGCACCGGCCGCCAGCCGCTCTATCACATCGCGATCGAAGAGCTGCAGGAATGGACCTATACCGGCGAGCCGCTGGTGCCGCTGAAAGGCTTTCCCGGTGTGGTCTGGCAGCGCTCGAAAAAAAAGAAGCGGGCGAGCGGCGAGGATCCGTTCGAGTTGGGGCGCGAGGAGATGTAGCGCTGTCCCACGCAACGCAGCCATGACCGCGCTTCCTTGCGCGCCTCCCGCGATTTCGGCCATCATGCTTTTTGCCTTGCGGCAACGTCCGCCTCTGGAGGAAACATGAAGAACAAGATCACCGGCCGCTCCGCCTTTCTCGCGTTGCTCAAGGACGAGGGCATCACGCATCTGTTCGGCAATCCCGGCACCACCGAGCTGCCGATCATGCATGCGCTGAAGGATCACCCTGACCTCGCCTATGTGATGGCGATGCAGGAGAGCCTGGTGGTGGCGATCGCGGATGGCTATAGCCGCGCCTCCGGAAAGCTGGTCGCCTGCAACGTCCATGTCGCGCCCGGCCTCGGCAACGCGATGGGCTCGCTCTACAACGCCCAGTTCACGGGCACGCCGATGATCCTGACCGCGGGCCAGCAGGAGCAGGGCCACGGACTGATGGAGCCGGTGCTGTATGGGCCGCTGGTGCGCATGGCCGAGCCGCTGGTGAAATGGGCGGTCGAGGTGACGCGGCTCGAGGATCTGCCGCGCATCGTGCGCCGCGCCGCAAAAGTCGCAACCACCCCGCCGACCGGGCCGGTGTTCATTTCATTGCCCGGCGATATCCTCAACAGCGAGGCAGGGATCGATCTCGGTCGCTCCACCCGCATTGACGCTCGCACAAGACCATCGGATGAGGCACTGAAGGCGTTCGCCGCCCGACTGCTCAGGGCCGAGCGTCCCGTGATCGTCACCATGGACGAAGTGGTCAAGAGCGATGCGCTGATGGAGGCCGCCGAACTCGCAGAACTACTCGGCGCGGCTGCCTACCAATCCTCGACGCCCTATGGCTCGCACTTCCTCTCGGAGAGCCCGAGCTTCGTCGGCACGCTGGCACGTGTCCAGAAAGTCGCGCGCGACACGCTTGCGCCCTTCGACCTCTTGATCGCGCTCGGCGGCGATCCCTTGCGGATGTCGGTCTACAGCGAGGTCGACGCGCTGCCGGAGGGCCTTGGCATCGTGCAGATCGGCCTCGGCGATTGGGAGATCGCCAAGAACTACGGGGCTGAGATCGCGCTGAAGGCGGATTTGAAGGAAACGCTGCGCGCGCTGATCCCGGTGTTGAAGGAGATGGGCGGCGCTGCCCTGGCGAGCCGCGCGAAGCAACGGCTGACCGAACTCGCGCCGAGGAACTGGACCGCGCGGCGCACCGCGCTGGTCGAGCAGATCGGCAAGGCCGCGGACCGCAGCCCCATCGATCCGGACTGGCTGGTGCTGCAAATGGTCGAGGCCATGCCCGCTAATGCCATCCTCGTGGACGAAGGCCTCACCTCGAGCCGCCAGATCACGGCCTTGCGTGCGCACCGCGATCGCTTCGGCTATCACGGCCTTGCCTCCGGCGGCATCGGCTGGGGCCTGCCGGCCTCCGTCGGCGCCAGCATCGCCAATCCCGATCGCCCGGTGGTCTGCTTCTCCGGCGACGGCAGCGCGATGTATTCGATCCAGTCGCTGTGGACAGCGGCGCATCACAAGCTGCCGCTCAATGTGGTCATTGCCAACAATGGCGGCTACCGCATCATCAAGCAGCGCCTGCTCGCCTTCCACGGCGACGACAATTACGTCGGCATGGATTTTGTCGATCCGCCGGTGGATTTCGCGGGCGTGGCTAAGGCGCTGGGATGTGAGGCAATCAAAGTCAGCGATCCCCGAGAGTTGAAGGCGACGCTGGCGTCGGCGTTTGGCCGGCCGGGGACGAAACTGATCGAGGTGATGGTGGACGGGAAGCTGTAGGGCAGCGTCACCTGCGGCATTGGTGCCGCCACATTATCAGTCGTGATCACCCGCGAAGGCGGCTGATCCAGTATTCCAGAGCCGGCGGTGATTGAGTCGAGACGCTGCGGCGTACTGGATGTCCCGGTCAAGCCGGGGCATGACAGCGTACCTAGCGGCGCTACCCCTTTCTCCCCACTCTGAACCCTGCCGCCGGATGCGGCGCACCTAGCCGCGCCCGCCCCTCGCCGAACAGCTTCTCGCGTAGCGTGCCCTGCGCGTACTCCGCCTTGTACCGCCCGCGTCGCGTCAGCTCCGGCACCAGCATGTCGGCGATGTCCTCGAAATCGCCGGGTGAGATCGCGAAGGCGACGTTGAGGCCGTCGACATCGGTCGCCTCGAACCACGCCTCGATCTTGTCCGCGACCATTTCCGGCGTGCCGACCACGACGGGACCTGCGCCGCCGACGCCGACATGCTCGATGACGTCGCGCACGGTCCAGACGCGATCGGGATCGGCGCGGGTGACGTTATCGAGTGCGCTGCGGCCGGCATCGTTCTGAACATGGCGCACCTGCTGATCGAGCTCGTAGCCGGAGAAGTCGATTCCGGTCCATCCCGACATCAGCGCCAGCGCGCCTTCCGGGCTGATGTGGCGGCGATAGTCGGCATATTTTTCGTTCGCTTCGGCTTCCGTCCGCCCGAGGATGATCGTCATCATCGAGAACATCAGGATTTCCGCCGGATTGCGGCCGAACGCGGCGGCCTCCTGACGGATCGCCGATACGCGCGGCGCGATCACCTTGGCTGACGGCCCCGACATGAACACGCATTCGGCGTGCCGTGCCGCGAACTGCCGTCCGCGCGGCGAGGTGCCGGCCTGATACAGCACGGGCGTCCGCTGCGGCGACGGTTCGCTCAGGTGGATGGTGTTGTTGATGCGGTAGTTCGCGCCCTCGTGGTTGACGCGATGGACCTTTGTGGGATCGGTGAAGATGCCGCGCGTGCGGTCGCGCAGCACGGCGTCGTCCTCCCAACTCCCTTCCCAGAGCTTGTAGACGACCTCCATATATTCGTCCGCGATCTCGTAGCGGTCGTCGTGCCCGATCTGCTTGTCCTTGCCGGCGCCGCGCGCGGCGCTGTCGAGATAGCCGGTGACGACGTTCCAGCCGATACGCCCCTCGGTGAGATGATCGAGCGTCGACATCCGCCGCGCGAACGGATAGGGCGGCTCGAAGGAGAGATTGCTGGTGACGCCGAAGCCGAGATTCTGCGTCACGGCGGCCATTGCCGACAGCAGCAGCAGCGGATCGTTCGAGGGCGACTGGGCTGCGTTGCGCAAGGCTGCGTCAGGACTGTTGCCGTAGACGTCATAGACGCCGAGCACGTCGGCCAGGAACAGTCCGTCGAAACGGCCGCGCTCCAGCGTTCTGGCAAGATCGATCCAATAGGGCAGGCGGTTATATTCGGCAGTGCGGTCGCGCGGATGGGTCCACAAGCCCGGTGATTGGTGCGCGACGCAATTCATCGCAAATGCATTGAGCCTGATCTGCTTGGCCATGATGGTCCCCCGGCGCCCTGTACCGGGCGCTCTTCGAATGATAGAGCTGCGCCCGAACTTGGCGAAGTTCTTGCATATAGCGCGACGTTGGCAAGGCCAAAATCAGCGGCGCTGCCGCGCTTGGCAAGCCAATCTCAAGAGAGCAAGAACGAAATCCCAAGACTATCGAAGTCCCCGCCACTTTCGGAGGCCTGCCCGTATCGGGTATGCTCCTTCGCCTCGCAACCTAAAAAAGAAAATAATGACCAGAGCCGATGCCATCGCCCGCGCCCGTGACGATTTTGAATCGGGCGCGTTCCTCGCCGAACTCGACCGCCGCGTCGCCTACCAGACCGAGAGCCAGAATCCGAACCGGAGCGTCGAGCTGCGCGCCTATCTGGAACAGGAGATGGTGCCCGCTTTTGCCGCGCTCGATTTCGAAAGCCGGATGATCGAATCTCCCAGCGGCAAGGCGCCGTTCCTGTTCGCCGAACGCCGCGAAAGTGAGACGGCGCCGACCGTGCTGATCTACGGCCATGGCGACGTCGTTGACGGGATGGAAGGCGAGTGGCGCGACGGCCGCGATCCCTGGCGCACCACGGTTTCGGGCACGCGTCTCTACGGTCGCGGCACCGCCGACAACAAGGGCCAGCACAGCATCAACATGGCGGCACTCCGCGCGGTGCGCGAGGCCCGCGGCGGCAAGCTCGGCTTCAACGCCAAGTTCATCCTCGAGATGGGCGAGGAGATCGGCTCGCCGGATCTCGGCAAGGTCTGCGATCTCAATCGCGATGCGCTCAAGGCCGATCTGTTCGTGGCCTCCGACGGGCCGCGCCTGTCCGCCGACCGTCCGACCCTATTCCTCGGCTGCCGTGGCGGCATCCGCATTCATCTCGATGTGAACCTTCGCGACGGCGGCCATCACTCCGGCAATTGGGGCGGTGTGCTCGCCAACCCAGCGACCATTCTGGTCAACGCGATCTCGACGCTGGTCGACGGCCACGGCCGCCTTCAGCTGGACGCGCTGAAGCCGCCGCGCCTCACCAACCAGATCCGCAGCTATCTTGCGGACGTGCAGGTGGTGCCGACCGAGGACGAGCCGGCGTTGGCCGAGAACTGGGGCGAGGAGGGTCTTTCGGCGGCCGAGCGGCTCTATGCCTGGAACACGCTCGAAGTGCTGGCGATGTCGTCGGGAAACATCGAGAAGCCGGCCAACGCCATTCCCGGCCACGCCAATGCCGTGCTGCAACTGCGCTTCGTGGTCGGCACCAAGGTCGACGGCCTGATCGAAGCCGTCCGTGCGCATCTGGTCGAAAGGGGTTTTCCGATGGTCGAAGTGCGGGCCGCACAGAGCTTCGCGGCATCGCGCACCGATTTCGACAGCCCCTGGATCGCATGGGCGGCGAATTCGGTGAAGGAGACCACCGGCAAAGTGCCGGCGGTGCTGCCGAATTTCGGCGGCTCGCTGCCCAATGACGTGTTTTCCGAGATATTGGGCCTGCCGACGATCTGGGTGCCGCACTCCTATCCCGGCTGCTCCCAGCATGCGCCCAATGAGCACATCCTGCTGCCATTGACCGAAGAGGCCTTGACGGTGATGGCCGGCCTGTTCTGGGATCTCGGGGAATTGCCAAGCCCGCTAACAAGCCCGCTAACGCGCCCGCCGGCCTGAGCCGTTAACCGGAGCCGCGATCCAGCCAAAAGTCACATTCTATTCCAACCCAATTTGTGCTTGCATCCCGCCGGCATCATCCTGAAAGGGGACCAAAACGTGAAACATTTCCGTAGCATCGGCCTCGCGCTCGCCGCGACCTTCGCCGTCGGCCAGGCCGGGGCCGAGGAGCTGACCGGCACGCTCAAGAACATCAAGGACACCGGCGCCATTACGCTCGGCTTCCGCGACTCCTCGATCCCGTTCTCTTATCTCGACGACAACCAGAAGCCCATCGGCTACGCGATGGACATCTGCTACAAGATCGTCGACGCCGTGAAGAAGGAGCTCAAGCTCGACAAGCTCGAGGTCAAGCTCAATCCGGTGACCTCGGCGACCCGGATCCCGCTGATGGCGAACGGCACCATCGATCTCGAATGCGGCTCGACCACCAACAATGCCGAGCGCCAGAAGCAGGTTGCCTTCACCAACACCCATTATTTGACCGCCAGCCGCTACGTCTTCAAGAAGTCGAGTGGCCTGAAGGCGATTGACGACCTCAAGGGAAAATCGGTGGTTTCCACTGCCGGCACCACCAACATCAAACAGCTCACCGAGGCCAATGTTGCAAAAAGCCTCGGCGCAAACATCATTCCGGCCAAGGACCACGCCGAGGCCTTCCTGATGGTCGAGACCGACCGTGCGGTCGCCTTCGTGATGGATGATATCCTGCTCGCGAGCCTCGTTGCCGGCTCGAAGTCGCCCGATGACTACGTCATCTCCAAGGACGCGTTCTCCAAGCCTGAGCCCTACGGCATCATGCTGCGCAAGGACGACGCGGCCTTCAAGAAGGTCGTCGACGCGGCGACCGCTGCGCTCTACACCTCCGGCGAGGGCCAGAAGATCTACGACAAGTGGTTCACGCAGAAGATCCCGCCGAAGGGCCTCAATCTCAACACGCCGATCTCGGCCGAGCTGAAGAACGAGTTTGCCAAGCCGACGGACTCGCCAAACCCGGACGATTATAAGTAAGCTATAACCTCGATCTTTCGATCGGGATCGTGTCCGGCCATCTTGACTCCAGGATGGCCGGACATTTGCATAGGCGCCAGGACATCGATGACTGGCGCGTTCGCGCGGGGGACACGTGAACTACAACTGGAACTGGGGAATCTTTTTCCAGCCGAACCCGATGGGGACCGGCACCTATCTCGACATGCTGTTGTCGGGCCTGGTGCTGACCCTCAAGACGGGTGCGCTCGCCTGGATCATCGCGCTGATCACCGGATCGATCGTCGGCGTGATGCGCACACTGCCGTCGAAGGGAGCGTACTGGTTCGGCTTTGCCTATGTTGAATTCTTCCGCAATATGCCGCTGCTGGTGCAGCTCTTCCTGTGGTTTTTCGTGCTGCCGGAAGTGTTGCCAAGGTCCGCGGGATTGTGGCTGAAACAACTGCCGAACGCGCCGTTCTGGACGGCCGCGATTGGCATCGGGTTCTTCATGTCGGCGCGCGTCGCCGTGCAGTTGCAGGCCGGCATCGGATCGCTGCCGCGCGGGCAGAAGATGGCGGCGACCGCACTCGGCCTGACGACCCTGCAGGCTTATCGCTACATCCTGCTGCCGATGGCTTTTCGCATCATCCTGCCGCCGCTGACGTCCGAGTTCCTCAACACCATCAAGAACACGGCTGTGGCCATCACCATTGGTTTGCTCGAACTGACCGGCCAGGCGCGCTCGATGCAGGAATTCTCGTTCCAGGTGTTCGAGGCCTTCACCGCTGCGACCATCCTCTATCTCCTCGTCAACGCCGTCGTCGTGACCGCGATGCGCTTCCTCGAGCGCTGGGTCGCGATCCCCGGCTACATCACGGGGAAGTAGCGCCATGTTCAGCAATTTTGATTTCGGGGTCATCATCCGCACGCTGCCCTATCTATTCTATGAGGGCATGACGTTCACGCTGATGCTGACCGGGCTTGCTGCACTCGGCGGCCTCGTCTTCGGCACGGCGATCGCGCTGATGCGGCTGTCCGGCTACAAGGTGCTGGGCCGCATCGCGGGCGTCTATGTCGACTTCATGCGCTCGCTGCCGCTGGTGCTGGTGATCTTCTGGTTCTACTTCCTGGTGCCCTATATCGGGCAATGGGTAACTGGCGCGTCGCGTCCGATCAGTGTCGGCGCGTTCGCGTCCTCGCTCATCACCTTCATCATGTTCGAGGCCGCGTACTTCTCCGAGATCATGCGTGCCGGCATCCAGTCGATCTCGCGCGGCCAGCCGGCCGCAGCCAACGCGCTCGGCCTGACCTACGCCCAGACCATGCGCTACGTCGTTCTGCCGCAGGCCTTCCGCAACATGCTGCCGGTCCTGATCACGCAGACCATCGTGCTGTTCCAGGACACCTCACTGGTCTATGTGCTGTCGATCACCGATTTCCTCGGTGCGGCTAGCAAGGTCGCGCAGCGCGACGGCCGTCTGGTCGAAATGTATCTATTCGCAGCGATCGTCTACTTCACCATCTCCTGTATCGCGTCCTTCGGCGTTCGCCGCCTGCAGGCGCGCATCGCCATCATTCGATAGAGTTTGCCATGATCGAGATCAGCCACGTCGACAAATGGTACAGCCCGGCCTTCCAGGTGCTGACCGACTGCACCACCAGCGTCGCCAAGGGCGAGGTGGTCGTGGTCTGCGGTCCGTCGGGATCAGGCAAGTCGACGCTGATAAAATGCGTCAACGCGCTGGAGCCATTCCAGAAAGGCGACATCAGCGTCGATGGCACTAAGGTCAACGACCCCAGGACCAATCTGCCCAAGCTGCGCGCGCGTGTCGGCATGGTTTTTCAGCACTTCGAGCTGTTTCCGCATCTGAAGATCATTGATAATCTCTGCCTCGCGCAGCAGAAGGTGCTCGACCGGTCGCGCGACAAGGCGGTGGCGAAAGGCATGCAGCTGCTGGAGCGGGTCGGCCTGAAGGAACAGGCGCAAAAATTTCCCGCGAACCTGTCCGGCGGCCAGCAGCAGCGCGTGGCGATCGCCCGCGCGCTCGCGATGGATCCCATCGTCATGCTGTTCGACGAGCCGACCTCGGCGCTCGACCCCGAAATGGTGAGCGAGGTGCTCGACGTCATGGTAGACCTCGCCCATGAGGGCATGACCATGATGGTCGTGACGCACGAGATGGGCTTTGCCCGCAAGGTCGCCAACCGCGTGATCTTCATGGACCGCGGCGAGATCGTCGAGGACGCCCCGAAGGACGATTTCTTCGGCAAGCCCCGCAGCGACCGCGCGCAGAAGTTCTTGTCGAAGATTCTGTCGCATTGATCCCACTGTCATTCCGCGACGTGCCTCCTGGCGCCGGTCGGGAATGACGGGTTGAGGGTTTCGTGGCACCGACAAATCCCTTATACCAGCGGGTAATCCCTATTCCCGCCAGGAGACCTGCCTTGGATCCGATCGCCTATGTCAACGGCTCATTCGTCCCGCTTTCGGACGCCAAAATTTCGGTCCTCGATCGCGGCTTCCTGTTCGCCGACGGCATCTATGAGGTCTCGGCCGTGCTCGACGGCAAGTTGGTCGACAATGCCTCGCATCTGGCGCGGCTGGAGCGCTCGGTCGGCGAGATCAAGCTGAGGCTCCCGGAGACGGTCGAGCGCATCACCGAGATCCAGCAGGAGCTGATTGCACGCAACAAGGTCGAGAACGGCCTCGTCTATCTCCAGGTCACCCGCGGCGCCGACAAGGGCCGCGACTTCGCCTTCCCCAAGGGCGACGTCAAGTCGAGCCTGGTGATGTTCACGTCGGAGAAGGACATCATCAACGCCGCCTCGGCCAAGACCGGCATCAATGTGATCACCGTGCCCGACATCCGCTGGGAGCGGCGTGACATCAAGAGCGTAGCATTGCTGGCGCAAGTGCTGGCAAAGCAGGCCGCGGCCGAAGCCGGTGCGGGCGAAGCCTGGATGCTGGAAGACGGTTACGTCACCGAAGGCGGTTCGTCTTCAGCGTTCATCCTGACCCAGGACGACGTCATCGTGACCCGCAAGAACTCCAACGCGATCCTGCCGGGCTGCACCCGCAAGGCGGTGGTGGCGCTGGCGGAAGAGCGTCAGCTCCGCGTCGAAGAGCGTTCCTTCACGGTCGCCGAGGCGCTCGCCGCCAAGGAAGCCTTCGCCACCTCGGCGTCGCTGTTCGTCCAGCCGGTGGTTGCGATCGACGGCAAGAAGGTCGGCGACGGCAAGCCCGGCCCGATCGCCATGCGGCTGCGCGAGATCTACGTGGAGTTCGCGAAGGCGACGGCGGTTTAAGCTACCTACCGCCGTCATCGCCCGGCTTGACCGGGCGATCCAGTACTCCGTGACGGGAGTGCTGGACTCGAGAAGCCGCGGCGTACTGGATGCCCCGGTTAAGCCGGGGCATGACAGGCGAATGTATTGAGGCAGTTTGGCCTCCACACATCAGCACCTCACGCCACCGATGCCTTCACCTTCACCGGATGAACCGCACGGAACGCGATCGCGATTCGGTTCCAGGCATTGATGGCGCCGATCAGCATGGTCAGGTTCACCGTCTCCGCGTCGGAGAATTGCGGGCGGACCTGCTCGTAGACGTCATCAGGCGCGTGCGTCTCGGAGATCAGCGTCACTGATTCCGTCCAGGCCAGCGCCGCGCGCTCGCGGTCGGTGTAGAGCGGTGATTCGCGCCAGGCGTTGAGCAGATAGATGCGCTGCTCGGTCTCGCCGCGCTTGCGGGCGTCCTCGGTGTGCATGTTGATGCAGAAGGCGCAGCCGTTGATCTGTGACGCCCGGATCTTGACGAGCTCGATCAACGATTTCTCAAGGCCCGTCGACTGGATCTGCTCTTCCAGTGCCATCAGCGCCTTCATCGTGTCGGGTGCGGCCTGGTAGAAATTCATGCGGGGTTTCATGGTCGTTCTCCTTGCTGGCTGGGTTGACGTCAGTGGGCGCCGCCGGCCGAGGCGTGGCCGGCCTTCTTCAGGAAGAGGGTGGCGATCAGCGCGACGATCAGGGCCACGCCGAGCAGATAAAAGGTGTCGCTGAAGGCGAGGATATAGGCCTGCTTCTGCACGATATGGCCGATCGCAACATAGGCGCGATGCAACGCGTCCGCCCGATCGAGAATGCCGTGATTGACGAAGTATTGGGTGAGCTGTTCCAGCCGCGTCCGCGTCGCCTGCTCGAACAGCGAGACTGACTGCATCAGCACGTTGGAGTGATACTGCTCGCGCTTGGTCAGCAGGGTCTGCAACAGCGCGATGCCGACGGCGCCGCCGAGGTTGCGCATCATGTTGAACAGGCCGGAGGCCGAGCCCGCGTTCTCCGGTTCGATGCCTGAGGTCGCCACCGCAGACAGCGGCGCCATTACCAGCGCCTGGCCGATCGCACGAACCACATTGGGCCAGAGCAATTGATCGGCGGCATAGTTGCCGGTCATGTAGATGTTCATAAAGTTGGAGGCCGCGAACAGGACGAAGCCGACGCCGATGATGAGCCGCGCATCGAGCTTCTGCATCAACCGCGGGACCAGCGGGATCAGCACCAGCTGCGGCAGGCCGGTCCAAGCCAGCACCATGCCGATCTGCTCGGCATTGTAGCCCTGGATGCGGGCCAGATATTGCGGCAGGATGAACACCGAGCCGTAGAGCGCGATTCCCAGCAGGAAATTCGCGAGCATGCCGAAGCCGAAATTGCGGCGGACCAGCAGACGCAGGTTCAGGAGCGGCTTCTTCACGGTGAGCTCGATGATCAGGAAGGCGCTCAGCGCCACGGCCGCGATGACGGACAGCTTGACGATGAAGGGCGAGCCGAACCAGTCGTCTTTGTTGCCTTCCTCGAGCACGGTCTGCAGCGCCGACAATCCGATCGCCATGGTGATGATGCCGGCCCAGTCGCCGTCGCGCAGCAACGACAGCTTCATGGGCTTTGCATCGAGCGCGTACCAGAGCATGCCGACCATGATCGTGCCGGGGACAACGTTGACATAGAAGATGTACTGCCAGCCAAAATTCTCGGTGAGATAGCCGCCGATGGTCGGGCCGATCGCGGGCGCGAACGTCGCCGACAGCGCGAACAGCGCAAGGCCCACGGGTTGCTTGGCGCGCGGCAGCAATGTGATGATGAGTGTGAACGCCATCGGAATCAGCACGCCGCCGGTAAACCCTTGCACCGCCCGCAGCACGATCATCTGCGGCAGGTCTTGCGCCAACGCACAGGCGGCTGACAGGACCAGGAACAGGACCGCATTGGTGAGGAGATAGATGCGGATCGAGAACACCTGCGCCAGCCAGCCGGACAGCGGGATCACCACGATCTCCGCGATCAGATAGGAGGTCGAGATCCAGCCGCCGTCATCAATGCCGGCGCCGATCGCGCCCTGGATATCGGCGAGTGAGGCATTGACGATCTGGATGTTCAGCACCGCCATGAAGGCGCCGAGCGTCGCGCCGATCACGGCGATCCAGGTCTTGGTCGAGACGGCGGGCGTTGCGGGGGCCGCGACGGGAGCGGGGATATCGGCCGTGGTATTAACGGTCGGTTGGAGCGTGCTCATGGAAGCCTCGTCTCGGTTACGGAGACAGGATGGATCAGGCAGTTCGTTTCGATAATCGACCAAGTTTGGGAAGGATCATCCGGTAGGACTTGATAGTCCCGCCGGACCTTTCCGGCTTCAACCGCCGTTCGGACGGGCCGCGTTGTCGGCGAGATGCTTCGCCGTCTCACGCTCGGCCAGCACGGTCTGCTTGGTGTCGACGGTCGGCACCGCGGACATGCCGGGGCGCAGCAGGCCGGTCAGGCTGTGGTCGTCGAGCACGATCTTCACCGGCACCCGTTGCACGATCTTGGTGAAATTGCCGGTGGCGTTGTCGGGCGGCAGCAATGCGAATTCAAGGCCGCTCGCCGGCGACAGGCTGTCGACATGGCCGCGCAGGGTCTGGTTGCGGAAACTGTCGACGTGCAGCTCGACCGGCTGGCCGGCGCGGACATGTGTGAGCTGCGTCTCCTTGAAATTCGCCACGACATAGACCGCATCGAGCGGCACCACCGCCATCAATTGCGTGCCGGCCTGCACGAACTGTCCCACGCGCAGTGAGCGGGCGCCGACCGTTCCGTCGACCGGCGCGGTAATCTCGGTGTAGGAGAGATTGAGCGTCGCCTGCTCCGCGACCGCACGCGCATGTTCGAGCTGGGCAATAGCCTGCGCGCGCTGGGTCGTGAGCACGTCGACCTTGCGTTGCGCGGCCACGAGGCCCGACCTGGCATGTTGCAGTTGCGCGTTGCTGGCGCGCAACGCGGCGTCAGTCTGTTGCGCGCGCTGAATCGTGCCGGAGCCCGACTTCATCAGGTCGTCGTAGCGGGCGCGCTCCTCCTGCGCAAATTTCAGATTCGCGTCCGCAGCAGCGACATCGGCTGTGCTCTGCTCGATGATCGGCTGCTGGAGTTCGAGCTGGGCGTCGAGGTTCCGCACTGCCGCTTCCGCCGCAGCGACATCGGCGCGGGCCTGATTGAGCGCCGCCTTGAAGTCGCGGTCGTCGATCTTCGCCAGCAGCTGGCCCGCTTTGACCTTTTCGTTGTCGCTGACCAGCACCTTGGCGATGTAGCCCGAGACCTTTGGCGCGATGATCGTGGAGTCGGCCTTCACATAGGCGTCGTCGGTTGTCTCGAGATAACGGCCGTTGACCCAGTAGTCGTGTCCGTAATGGACAACCGCAGCCGTGCCCGCAAGGAACGCGAGCGCCAGCGCCGCCCGCCGGACCGTATTCCGGGCGGGACCACGCACCGGCGCCGTCGGGGTAGCTTGCGGTATTTCAGTCGCTTGCTGAAAGTTTTTGGTGCGGGGCATCTCGGACATGGCAGTCTCCTTCGGCTGACCCAGACTATCGGTCTTCCTCGTCCGATCGATAATCAGCGAAATGCCGAAAGGATTATCCGCTGACAGTGGATAGTCCCGGGATCTCGCCTTGGCCCGTATGATCTATCGAGCCGGAGGTACGACTGCCCCAGAGCGATTGCCGCGCCTGTCGAGGGATTGCGGCTAACGCATCCGCGCTGCCCGCAGGAGCGGTTTGATGGATAATCGGACGGAATTCCTTGCGATTATCTCTCAAGAGCGGATAATCAGTCGGCATGGACCGATTGACCAGTCTCGAAGTCTTCAGCCGGGTGGTCGAGACCGGCGGCTTCTCTGCAGCAGCCCGCAAGCTCAACATGTCGACCACCATGGTGAGCAATCACGTCCAGGCGCTGGAAGACCGGCTCGGCGTGAGGCTGCTTCAGCGCACCACGCGCAAGGTCAGCCTCACCGACATCGGCAAGGCCTATTACGACCGCTGCATCCAGATACTCGCCGAAATCAAACAGGCCGACGATATCGCGAGCGAATTGCAGTCGGTGCCCCGCGGCACGCTACGGATCCACGTCGCCACGCACATGGTGCCGTTCGTTGCGCCCGTGGTGGCGAAGCTCCTGTCGTCCTATCCGGAGCTCAAGATCGATCTGCGGATGGGCGAGGCCGAAATCGACCTCATCGAAGAAGGCTATGACGTTGCTCTGCGCATGACCGCGCCGCCGGATTCGAGCCTGATCGTTCGCAGCCTCGCAACCTGGCGGCACGTGCTGTGCTGCTCGCACGACTACCTCGAAAGGCACGGTCGCGTGCAGAAGCTCGATGAGCTCACCGCGCACAATTGCGCCCGTCACTTGAATTATCCGTTCGGCGAAGATTGGCGCTTCTTCGATCGCAAGGGCACGCCGGCATCGGTGCGCATCTCCGGCAGCTTTATCACCAACAGCGGTGAGGCCTTGCGAAAGGTGGCGCTGGAAGGCGCTGCCGTCTGCCTGATGGCCGGTTTTCTCGTCCAGGGCGATCTCGAAGCCGGTCATCTCGTTCGCCTTCTGCCCGAATATCGTCCCGTCGAGATGTCGATGAACGCGGTCTATCCGCACCGGCATCATCTGTCGGCGAAGGTCAGGACCTTTATCGACATGCTCGTGCATCACAGCGCCGAGCAGCAGAAGCTGATCAATCCCTATTCATGAGCGGGGTGGCGCCGGCAGCCGTCCGAACACTTTTTCAAGCGCCATGCCGAGCGCAAGCAGGCGGCGGTCGCTGCCTGCAGGGCCATCCAGCTCGAGTCCGATCGGAAGTTTGCTGACCGCGCCGAGCGCAATCGGGATCTGGATGCCGGGAATGCCGGCATTGCTGCCGGGATCGGTGTTCTGGATGAACAACCCGAAATTCTCGAGGCTGCTGGAATCCGGATTGGAGGCAATGGCGACGCGCGGCGTGGTCGGGAAGGCGATGGCATCGAGCCGGTTGTCGGCGAAAGTCCTGCTGTAAAGCACCTGGAGCGCGGGGCGTGCACTATTGATCGCGGCGTCATAGATCGGCTTGGCGTCAACCAGCGTGCCATCGGGGGCAGGCAGTTTGCGCGGGATCACCAGGCCATCATAGGTGCCCTTGACGTCGGCGCTGGAGATGTCCCTTGCCATCGCCTCGATGCTGAGGCCCGTGCCGGTGTGGTCCAGATAGGCGACCAGATCGTCATAGGCTTCGTACAGCGCGACCGGAAAGCTGACCTGGCCATTGAACTCGGCCAGTTGCGGCATTTCGATCTCGACCATCGTGACACCCTGCGCTTTCATCTTCGCCACTGCTGCCTGGAAAGCGGCGTTGGTGTCAGCGTCGAGATTTGTCAGCATCGACCTCACGATGCCGATTCGCATCTGCTTCAGATCGGCCGCCTGAACGGCTTCGCCACCTGCTATGACGCGGTCGAGGAGTTCGACATCCGCCGCGGTCGCCGCCATCGGGCCCGCGGTGTCGCGGGTGTGCGAGATCGGCGCGATGCCAGCTTGCGGATAGCGTCCGACCGTCGGACGCAGCGAGGCACATCCATTCAGTGCGGCGGGGACCCTGACCGATCCGCCAGTGTCGGTGCCGAGCCCGCCCGCGACGATCCGCGCGCCGATCGCGACGCCCGTTCCTGAGGAGGAGCCGCCCGCGATCAGGGTGCGGTCATAGGCGTTGCGCACGCCGAACTCCGTGCCGGTCTTGAATGCGGTGTTGTAGCCGGAGATGCCGAAAGCGAGCTCGTGCATGCTGGTCTTGCCGATGATGACCGCGCCCGCCGCGCGCAATTTTGCGACCACCGGCGCGTCGGCCCTCGGAACGTAATGCTTCAGCGCCGGCGTTCCTGCGCTGCAGGGGAGCCCCGTGACCTCGATATTGTCCTTGATCACGATGGGAACACCGCCGAGCGGCTTGTCCTTGTTGTCGTTCGCGTCGAATGCGGCCGCAGCCTTCAGAGCGCCGGCCTCGTCCAGGGTGACGAAGGCATTCAGATCGGCATTGGCCTTGGCGCGGGCGAGAGCTTCCGTCGTGAGCGCGGTGCTCGTGACTTTTCCGGCGCGGAGGTCGGCCACAGCCTGGGTCAGGGTCAACTGGTCGAAATCCATGAGGCGTCACCCGGTTGCAGGAGCGCCATCAGGGCGCCCCTCGGCTCCAGAGGCTGAAGTCTCGTCGGCGCTCCGTCAACCGTAGGCGCGCATCCTTGCAGGTGATGGCGCATTGAGCTCGGCGAACAGCCGTTCGACCTCGGCCTTCACCTTCCCGATCGCGGCGTCCTTAACCGGCCCGTAGCCCCGGATATCCATCGGCGCTTTTGCAATGGCGACCAGGCTTGGCAGTTGCGCCGCGTCGAGTCCGCCGAGCAGCCGTTTGATGACGCCATCGTACCAGGTGATGAGTTCCCGCTCGGCGCGCCGCTCCGCCGTGTAGCCGAACGGATCGAACGGCGTCCCGCGCAATCCCTTCACCCGCGCCAGCATGGCGAGCGGCATCTGGATCCACTGTCCGAAGGCGTGCTTGCGCGGACGTCCGCGGGCATCGCGCTTCGACGGCAGGAACGGCGGGGCAAGGTGATATTGGATGCTGAAGTCGCCTTCGAATTCGCCTTTCAACTCGTCGAGGAAGCCGGTCTGCATGTGCAGGCGCGCCACCTCGTACTCATCCTTGTAGGCCATCAGCTTGAACAGGGCGTGCGCGACCGCCTGGGTCAATGCCTCGCTATTCAGGCTGGCTTCGGCATGGCGAACACTTGCAACGCGCTCTCGATAGCGCGCTGCGTAGGCATCGTTCTGATAAGCCGTGAGGAAGTCGGCGCGGCGGTCGATCAGCTGGTCGAGCGTCTCGGCCTTCGGCGCTTCGTCCACCTTCGGCAAGAAGTCGGGATCGGCGGCTGCAATCCGGCCCCAGGCGAAAGCCTGCTTGTTGCTTTCGACCCCGACGCCGTTGAGCTCGATCGCGCGCAACAGCGCCGACAGCGAGACCGGCAGCAGCCCGCGCTGCCAGGCAAAGCCCAGCATGACGATATTGGCATAGACGGCATCGCCGAGCAGGCGCTCGGCCAGCGCATTGGCGTTGATGGTGTCGAGATTGCCGTCGCCGATCACCTGGCCGATCGCACGCAGGCGGGCGGGTGAGGCGAGATCGGCGTCACGGAAGCGGACGACGTCGCCGGTCGGCATCTCCGCGGTGTTGACCGCGGCGCGCGTACCTTTTCGATAGGTGCCGGACGCCTTCGGCGAGGAGCTGACGACGAGGTCGCAGCCGATCAGCGCATCGGCCGCGCCCTGGTCGATACGGACCTGGTGCAATGCGTCGGGGGATGCGGCCAACCGGATGTAGCTCAGCACCGGCCCGAATTTCTGCGCAAAGCCGGTAAAATCCAGCACCGAGACACCGTTTCCTTCGAGGTGGGCCGCCATGCCGATCAGCGCGCCGACCGTGATCACGCCGGTGCCGCCGACGCCGGTGACGAGCAGATCATAGGGACGGTCGAGCGTTGCGGGCGCGGGCAGGGGAAGCGTGGCCGCGTGGCCGACCGCGTCGATCCGACTCGCGCCCTTCTTCCGGCGCCTCGCGCCCTCGACGGTGACGAAGCTCGGGCAGAACCCGTTGAGACAGGAAAAGTCCTTGTTGCAGGATGAGAGGTTGATCCGGCGCTTCCGGCCGAACGGCGTCTCCTTGGGCTCGACGCTGAGGCAGTTGGATTCGACCGAGCAGTCGCCGCAGCCTTCGCAGACGAGATCGTTGATATAGGCGAAGCGTTTGGGATCGATCATCTGTCCACGCTTGCGGCGACGCCGTTTCTCTGTCGCGCAGGTCTGCTGATAGATCAGCACCGAGACGCCGGGAATATCGCGCAGCTCGCGCTGCACGCTGTCCATCTTCTCGCGCGGATGGAGGGACACGCCGACCGGAAGATCGCCTGGCGGAAATTGCGCCGGATCGTCCGACACCAGCGCGATGCGCGCAACGCCCTCGGCGCGGACGCTGTGCGCGATAGCGTGGACGCTGATTGGGCCGTCGACGGGTTGGCCGCCGGTCATCGCCACGGCATCGTTGAACAGGATCTTGTAGGTGATGTTGGCCTTGGCGGCGATCGCCTGCCGGATCGCCATCGAACCCGAATGATAATAGGTGCCTTCGCCCAGATTCTGGAACACGTGCATGTTGCCGGTGAAGCGTGACGAGGCGGCCCAATTCACGCCTTCGCCTCCCATCTGGATCAGGGACGATGTCTCGCGGTCCATCCAGCTGGCCATGAAATGACAGCCGATGCCGGCCAGCGCCTTCGAACCCTCGGGCACTTTCGTCGATGTATTGTGCGGGCAGCCCGAGCAGAAATAGGGCGTACGCGTCGCACCGCTGACGTTGATCGTGCGCGAGGCCTCAGGCATCAAGCCGGCTGCGCGTGCGGCGAGATTGAGGCCTGGGAACATCGGATCGAGACGGCGTGCGAGCACCCCAGCGAGCGCACGCGGTGACAATTCGCCGATCCAGGAGATCAGCCGCGCCCCTTGCTCGTCATGCTTACCGACCATGCGCTCGGGTTTTTCGCCCGGATAATCGTAAAAATATTCCTTGAACTGGCTTTCGATGATGCCGCGCTTCTCCTCGACGACAAGGATCTCGCGCTTGCCCCTCACGAACGCCATCGCGTCATGCAGCGCCAGCGGCCAGACCATGCCGACCTTGTAGATGTCGATGCCGATGCTGCGGCAGTCCGCTTCGTCGAGACCCATCAGCCGCAGCGCTTCCATCAGATCGAGATGGGCCTTGCCCGTGGTGACGATGCCGTAGGTGGCGTCCGGGATGTCGTAGATGTGACGATCGATCGGATTAGCCTTTGCGAAGGCGTAGACCGCGTGCTTCTTCGCCTCCAGCCGCTCCTCGATCTGCGGGCCGGGCAGATCGGGCCAGCGATAGTGCAGGCCGCCGGGTGGCGGCGTGAAGTCTGGCGCGTGGAAGGCCCGCGGTGGGCGCAGCGCGACGGACGCGCCGGATTCCACGATCTCAGAGATCGCCTTGAAGCCGACCCACATGCCGGTGAAGCGGCTCAGCGCGTAGCCATATTCACCGAATTCGAGATATTCGCTGACGCTTGCGGGGTGGAGCGTCGGCATGAACCAGCTCATGAAGGCGACGTCGGACTGGTGCGGCATCGAGGACGAGACGCAGCCATGGTCGTCGCCGGCGACCACCAGAACGCCGCCATGCGGTGAGGAGCCGTAGGCGTTGCCGTGTTTCAGCGCATCGCCGGAGCGATCGACGCCGGGGCCCTTGCCGTACCAGAGAGCGAACACGCCATCGACCTCGCGGTCGGCTTGCGTCTCGACCTGTTGTGAGCCGAGCACGGCGGTCGCGGCAAGATCTTCGTTCACTGCGGGGAGGAATTCGATGCGGTCCCGCTTCAGTCGCTCGTGGATGCGCCACAGCTCGAGGTCGATCCCGCCGAGTGGCGAGCCGCGATAGCCTGAGATGAAGCCCGCCGTGTTCAGCCCCGCGGCACGGTCGCGCCGCACCTGGTCGAGCGCGATGCGGACGATGGCCTGCGTGCCGGTGAGGAAGACGCGGCCCCGTTCGCGATCGTAGCGGTCGGAAAGCTCGTAAGGATCGAGAGACGAAATGGCGGCCATGCGGACCTCCCCACGGCATCCTTGCCGGATGGGAGAAGGGTAAGCCTGGGCAACTGGTAGGTCTTACCTTTCTTTCCGAATGGCGTACCTATTATGGTAGAGTTATCCAAAACGATCTACGGGAAGGTAGATTAATCCATTTTGGTGGTTTCCATGATCGAAGACCAGGACGCGCGGATTCTCGCCTATCTTCAGAAGGACGGCCGCGCCACCAACCAGCAGCTCGCCGACGCAGTCGGCATGTCGACTTCGGCATGCTGGCGCCGGGTGCGCGCGCTGGAGGAGAGCGGTGCCATCCGGGGCTATGCGGCCCTGGTCGCGCGCGAGCAGGCCGGCTTTGCGATGTCCGCGATCCTCCACGTCTCGCTGGAACGGCACGACGCAAAATTCGTCGACGAGTTCGTCGCGCGGGTGACCACGCGGCGTGAGGTGCTGGAGTGCTTTGCGACCACGGGCGATGCCGATTACCATTTGCGTGTCGTCGTGCAGGATATGGCGGCGTACAACAGATTCCTCGACGACTTCATGTTCCGCATTCCCGGCATCCGCTATGTCAGAAGCAACGTGGTGCTGAAGGAGATCAAGACGGGCGTCGCGCTGCCGTTTTGAGCTTGTGCTGAGGAGGCCGCGTAGCGGCCGTCTCGAAGCGCGACGCCACAACCGGGCCTTCATCCTTCGAGACGCTTGCTTCGCAAGCTCCTCAGGATGAGGATCACCGCTCCTCCCGCACGAACCTGTTCCGCAGCGTGCCGATGCCGGTGATGTCGATCTCCACGACGTCGCCGTGCTTGATATCAGGCGAGGCACCATCCGTGCCCATCCAGATCACATCGCCCGGCCATAGCGTAAAATACTTGGTCAGCTCGACTAGGAACGGCACCACGCCAAAGATCATGTCGTTGGTGTGGAAGCGGTTGGTCTCCTTGCCGTTGACCCGGACGATCGTTTCCATCTTGTCGAGGTCGGCCTCGGTCTCGATCCACGGGCCCATCGGCTTGAACGTGTCGGCGTTCTTCGAGCGCCACAGGCTGCGGTCGGCCTTCTGCCAGCTGCGCTCGCTGACGTCGTTGCCGATGGTGTAGCCGAAGACGCAATCCATCGCATTCTGATTGGTGAGATGCTTCACCTTCTTGCCGATGACGACAACGAGTTCGCCTTCGTAGTGGATCTTGTCCGTCGCAAAGGACGGGATCGCGACGTCCTCGTCATGCGCAATCAGCGCGTTTTGCGCGCGATAGCCGATCTCGGGGCGGTCGGGGACAGCAGGCACTTCGCCGCGCTTGTCGGCGGCTTCCTTCAGATGCTTGAGGTAATTCAAGCCGACGCAGTAGAAGGTGCGCGGAATCAGCGGCAGTTCGATCTTGACCTGCGAGAGCTGATACGTGCGCGAGGTGCGTTGCCATTCTCCGAAGGGATCGCCCTCGATCGCGATGACCTGGTCACCCTCGACGATCCCCCAGGACGTCTTGTCCGCAGCGGTGAATTTCAGCCAGCGCATGCCGTGTCTCCGTTGTTATTCCGCGGCATCGCGCGGCTGCACTTTCCAGTCGCCGGCAGCCGGCCGCTTGAGCCCGAGATTTTCCCGCAGCGTCTTGCCGCGATATTCCTTCTGGAACAATCCGCGCCGCTGCAATTCCGGGACGATATGTTGCACGAAATCGGCATAGGAGCCGGGCACATAGGTCGCGGCGATGACAAAACCGTCGCAGCCGCGCTCAACGAACATTTCTTCGAGCTTGTCCGCGATCTCCTTGGGACCGCCGACCATCGCATCCTGGACCTGGCCGCGGCCGGAGAAGGTGACGAAGTCGCGCGCGCTCGGATTGCTTTTGCCGGAGTTCTTGAGCACGCCGTCGCGGATGCCCAGAATGCCCTGCATGCTCTTCAGCTCTGCAGTCGTCAGCGGCTCGTCGAGATCCTTGGAGGCGAAATCGTAGTTGAGCGCTTCGGCCAGCAGCGACAGCGCGTCGATCTGCAGCGGCAGCTTGTTGATCAGCGCCATCTTGTCTTCGGCCTCGGCTTTGGTCGCGGCGCAAACCGGTGTCGTCAGGTTGCAGAGGAACATCGCCTCCGGATCGCGGCCGGCTTTCGCGGCCTCGTTACGCACCGACGCATAGCCTTCCTTGGCGGCGGCGAGATTGCGTGCAGCGGTGAAGATCACCTCACCCCATCGTCCTGCAAAGCGCTGGCCGCGGCCGGACGCGCCGGCCTGGATGATCACGGGATGGCCCTGGTCGGAGCGGGGCACCGTGAAGGGACCGCGGGACTTGTAGAATGGGCCCTTGTGATCGAGCCGCTTCACCTTGGCCGGATCGGCAAAGCGGCCGCTCGTCTTGTCCATGATGAGCGCGCCGTCTTCCCAGGTGTCCCAATGGCCGAGAACGATCTCCATGAATTCGTCGGCGCGGTCATAGCGGGCGTCGTGCTCGGGATGAGAATCCCGGCCCATGTTGAAGGCCTCGCCGTCATTGAGCGAGGTCACGACGTTCCATCCGGCGCGTCCGCCCGACATCAGGTCGAGCGTTGCGAAGCGGCGGGCGATGTCGAAGGGCTCGAAATAAGTCGTCGAGCCGGTCGCACCCAACCCGAGCTTCTCCGTCACCATGCCCATCGTCGTCAGCACGATCAGCGGATCCATCTTCACGCAGCGGATGCCGTATTCGACGGTGTGGGCGTGATCGTTGCCGTAGCGGTCCGGCATCGCCAGCCGGTCGTCGAAGAAGGCCATGTGGAACTTGCCGGCTTCGAGGATTTTGGCGATCTCCTGATAATAGTCCGCCGACATCGAATCGTCGCGCGAGTCCGGATGTCGCCACGAGCTCGGCAAATTCGTGCAGTTCTGGGCCTGAAGGAAGCCGACCAGTACCATCTGCCGCGTCATGCTGCTGTTCTCCGAATTGCGTCAGGCCGAAATCCGTCAGGCCAGGTCGAGGACCGTGTCGAGCCTGTACTCGCGCGCCAGCGCGCGCAGTTTTTCCCAGGTCGCATCCTCGATCTCGATGCCGTCGCGCAGGCGCTGCTGCTCACGCAAGCCCTCGATCTCACCGGGATAGAACACGCCCTTGCTGCCCTCGGAGGGCGGGGTCGATTTGAGATAGTGTGCGAACTCGGCGACCTCGCGCTTGAAATCCTGCAGCGGGCGAAACGCGGCGACGTTGAACACGGCCATGAAGCAGCCGTCATTGTGCCGGCCCGTGGGCTCGACGCCGAAACCGAGGCCGGTGAGCAGGCCGCACAGGACCTCGACCATTGCGGCGAGGCCGCTGCCCTTGTAGCCCTCGGTGCCGCCGAGCGGCAGCAGCGCGCCGCCCTTGCGATACTGGGTTGGATCGGTAGTGTGCCGTCCCTCGGCATCGATGATCCACCCCGGCGGGATTTCCTCGCCGCGGGCGACCGCGAGCTGGATCTTGCCGGCCGCGACCGCAGAGGTCGCCATGTCCAGGTAGAACGGCGCATCGAGGTCGGACGGCACCGCGATCGAGATCGGATTGGTGCCGAGCCGTGCCTCCTTGCCGCCGAATGGCGCCACATGCTTCGGCGAACGGCCGGAATCCGCCGTTGCGATCCCGATCATGCCTTCGCGCATTGCCATCAGCGGATAGGCGGCGAGGCGGCCGACATGGCTTTGCCGGAACACGGTGCAGGCGGCGACATTCGCCGTCTTCGCTTTCTCGATCGTCAGCGCCATCGCCTTGGCGTTGACGTGGAAGCCAAAACCCCACTGGCCGTCGATCACGGTCGTCGTCGGCGATTCCTGCACGATGGTCCATCTGGCGCCGGGCACGATGTGGCCGGCCTTGATCCGGTCAACATAGGTGGGAATGGCGATCACGCCGTGGGAATCGTGGCCGGCGAGATTGGCGTTGACGCAGCCGTTTGCGACCGCGTCGGCCTCTTCCTCGGAAGCCCCGGCAACCCGAAGCAGCGCTGCGCTGATGCGCGTGAGGCGGTCGGCATGGACGATCGGCATGGCGCTTCCCCGGCATGGTGCCCTTAACAGGCTGCTTGTTGGGCGCCATGGTCTCAAAGCGCGGCTGCGATATCAATCTCCTGTAAACCAATACAGGGCTGCAAATTCGCAGCGAGCAGGGCCGTCGGGCGAAGATTCGTCCCGCGCGGTGGCATTTTCGACAGATTGGCGCAGGTCGTTCGCAGCTCGTTCACTTTGATCGATGGTTTGCAGCGCGCAATAACGACCACTTAGGCGATCGCCGGTCATAACGTCATCCGGGAAAAAAAGGCAGAAATGCCCGGGAGCTGAGATCGTGCCGACGACACTCGCGCGCACCTTTGCGGCGTTGAGCGCCATCAACGAAGCGATCCTCTACGCGAAATCGCCGGATGAGCTGTACCAGAAGGTCTGCGACGCCGGGTTTGCGAGTGGAGACTTCATGGCCGTGGCCGTGTTCCTTGTGGAGCCGGATGGCCATAAGCTTCGCTTTGCCGCTGGTCGCGGCGATGACGTGGCGCGGCTGAGCGCGATCGAGATCACCACGCAGGCTGGCACGCCGGAAGGCTTGGGCGTGGGCGGCGAGGCGTTCCGCAGCCAGAAGCTCTGCATCAGCAACGATTTCCTGAACGATCCGCGTTCGCTGGCATGGCGCAACGGCGCGGTGGCGGCGGGTGTCGGCGCGGCCGCGGCGCTACCCCTGGTCTGCATGGGACGCAGTATTGGGGTGTTGTATGTTACGCGGTCGGGCGCCGGCTCGCTCGACGAGGCGATGGTCTCGTTGTTCGAGCGGATGTCGGCCAATATCTCTCACGCGCTGGAGAGCTTCGCGACCGAGGGAGCCCGCCTGGATGGCGAGCGGGCAGTGCGGCGGCTCAACCGCATGTTCGGCGCGCTCAGTGCGACGAACGAAGCAATTCTGCAAGCCAGCACTGAGCTGGACTTGTACCAGCGGGTCTGCGACGCCGCTGTTTATAGCGGCAAATCGCTTGCCACTTTCGTTCTGCTGCACGAGCCGGATTCCGAATGGCTGACGCCGGTGGCAGCGACCGGACATAATCTGGATCTGATCAGACAGTCGCGCTACTCGATTGATCCGGAGAGTCCCTACGGCAAGGGCATCTCCGGCGAGGTGTTCCGGACCCAGCAAGCGATCGTCGAGGACGACCTCGTCAATCGCACCAAGGGGACCACCTGGGAGCAGGCCAACGTCAATGCCGGCGCCGTCGCCTGCGTGGCTGCTCCATGATCAAGCGTGGCACCAGCATCGGCGTGCTGTTTTTCTTCGTGAGCAAAGCCTGGGCGAAAGACGAAGGCATCGTCGCATTGTTGCTGCGCATGACCGAAAACGTGTGCTTTGCGCTCGAGAACTTCGACCGCGACAAGGAGAAGGCCCAGATCGCCTTGGAGGAGGATCGGCTGGCGCGTATGTACGCAGCGCTAAGCGCGACGAACGAAGCCATTCTGCGGGCAAGGTCGCGCAGCGAACTGTTGGATCTGGTTTGCGAAGCCACGGTGCACGGCGCCAAGTTCGCCTCGACCTCCATTGCATTGCTTGACCGCGATGCGGGACTGCTTCGTGTTGTTGCGTCCTTCGGACCGAACGCCGAGGAAGTGCGATCCTTCAGGCTGTCGGTCAGCGACAAGGAGCCGGAAGGACGAGGGCTGACCGGCACCGCGTTCCGGACGCGGCGGCCCTGTATCAGCAACGACGTCCTGGCAGACGCCCGCCTCAAGCCTTGGCACGCCAGCGCGCGTCGCAATGGCATTAGGTCCTCAACCGCGATGCCGCTATTCAACGGCGACAGCGTCGAAGGCGTATTCCTGTTCAATTCGCCCGAGTGCGGCACTTTCACGGACGAATTCGTCGAGCTATTGCGCAAGCTCCAGGCCAATGTCGCCTTCGCGTTGGAGAACTTCGACCGTGCCGACGAGAAGGCGAAGGCCGACAGGCAGCGTGACAGGTTGAGCGGCATGTTCGAGGCGCTGAGCGCGACGAACGAGGCAATCATGCGCGCCAAGACGCGCGAGGAGCTGTTCGAAGGGGCGTGCCAGGCAGCCGTGCTCGGCGGCGTATTCGCCTCGGCGACAATCGGCATTATGGACGACCAGCGTGAACTCGTTCGCGTGGTCGCCGTGAAGGGGCGCCTCCAGGAGCGGATGGTGGGACGCACCTGCTTTGTTTCCGCCGACCATCCTGAGGGTCGCGGAATCATAGGGATGTCGCTGCGGACCCGCGGGCCCAGCGTCATCAACGACTATCTCCACGACCTCCGAGCGGCGCATTGGCACTCTAAGGCGATCGAAGATGGAACGCGAGCGGCTGCCAGCTTCCCGCTGCTGCGCGCCGGCCAGGAGCCGATCGGCATTCTGCTTTTCCTCGCGCCGGAAGAGAATACGTTCACACCCGATATGGTCGAGTTGCTCGGGCGCCTCGCCGAGAACGTGTCATTTGCACTCGATAATTTCGATCGCGCCGAGGAAAAGGCCCGCAACGAGGCGCGGACGGAGCGTTTGGCTCGCATGTTCGCGGCGCTGAGCGCGACCAACGAGGCGATCATGCGGGCGAAGTCGCGCGCCGAACTGTTCGACCTCGTCTGTCTCGCCGCATCGAACGGCGCCAAGTTCACCTCGACCACCATTGCGCTGGCGAGGGTCGATAGCGATCAGCTGGAGATCGTGTCGAGCGCCGGACCGTCGTCTGACACCACGCGCAATGTCCGCCTATCAATCGACCCCGAGCGCCCCGAGGGGCGCGGAATGAGCGGCACGGCGTTCCGCACCCGCCAGCCCTGCATCAGCAACGACTATCTCAATGACGATCGCGTTCGCGCCTTTCATTCCATTGTCCGCAACGACGGCGCGCGGTCGGGCGCGGCTTTTCCCCTCGTCGCACACGATCGGGCCGTCGGCGTCATGATCTACATGTCGACCGAGCCCGGCACCTTCACGGCCGAGTTCGTCGAGCTGTTGCAGCGCCTCGCCGACAACGTCTCCTTCGCGATGGAGAATTTCGACCGGGCCGACGAGAAAAACCAGGCCGACGAGCGAATCGAATACCTCGCTTCGCACGACAGCCTGACCGACCTGCCGAACCGCGAGACCTTCAACGGGTTGCTGCATGAGGCGATCGACGAGGCGCAGCGCCACGATCAGCGCTTTGCGGTGCTGTTCATCGACCTCGATCGTTTCAAGGTCATCAATGATTCGCTGGGCCACGAGGCCGGCGACCTGCTCCTGCTCGAAGTGGCCAACCGGCTGCGTGGTGCCCTGCGCGCAAGCGACGTGGTGGCGCGGCTCGGCGGCGACGAGTTCGTAGTGATCCTCGATCAATGCGGCGAGGTCGACGACGTCCAGCGCATCGCGACCGGGCTGCTGACGGCGCTTGCCGAGCCCATGGAGCTAGCGGGGCACGAGTGCCACACCACGGCCTCGATCGGCATCGCGATGTATCCGACCAACGGCTCCGACGTTCAGATGCTAACAAAGAACGCCGACATGGCGATGTATCTCGCCAAGGAAGATGGCAAGAACGGCTATCGCTTCTTCTCCAAGGAAGTGAAGACGCAGTCGATCGAGCGGCTGTCGTTGGAGAGTGCGCTGCGCCGGGCGCTGGAGCGGAATCAGTTCACTTTGAACTACCAGCCCAAGGTGGACATGGAGACCGGCCAGATCACCGGCGTGGAAGCCCTGCTGCGCTGGAGGCATCCCGATCTCGGCAGCATCTCGCCGGCGCAGTTCATTCCGCTTGCGGAGGAGACCGGATTGATCGTGCCGATCGGCCGCTGGGTGGTGAAGGAGGCCTGCGCGCAAGCCATGGCCTGGCAGCGCCGCGGCCTTTTGCCGGTATCGATGGCGGTCAACCTGTCGCCGCGCCAGTTTGTCGACGAGCATCTCTTGCAGGACGTCGACGAGGCGCTCGCCGCAAGTGGAATGTCGCCGGTGCTGCTCCAGCTCGAAGTCACCGAGAGCATGATGATGCGCAACGTCGGGCGCGCGCTCAAGGTGCTCGACGCCATCCAGAGTCGCGGCATCCGTCTCGCCATCGACGATTTCGGCACCGGCTATTCGTCGATGTCTCTGATGAAGCATTTCCCGATCGACACCATCAAGATCGACCGCTCCTTCGTGCGCGACCTGCCGCAGGATTTGGAAGACCAGGCGATCGCGCAGGCGATCATCAGCATGGGCAAGGCGCTCGGCATGACCGTGGTGGCGGAAGGCGTCGAGAATGCCGAACAGGAGGCATTCCTGCGCGCCCATGGCTGCGACGAGATGCAGGGCTTCCTGATCTCCAAGCCGCTGCCGGCGCGGCAGATGGCCGAGCTGCTGCAGCCCATGGAGCTGCCCTACGCGCCGCCGCTCCAGCCGGAGCCGGACCATGCCGCCACCGCGGCCGCGGCGCTACGGTTGAAAAGCGCTGTCGTCTGACGGCTGCGGGTGCAGCTCGCGGGCGTCGTCTTCCTTGATTTCCGCCTTGCGCGGAAAATCATCCGGCCAGGTCGGCGAGGTTTGCTTGGCGAACAGGGCGAGCAGGGCGTGCGCGCCTTCGGCAAAGCTCGAGTCGTGGCTCAGACCGAGTTCAGAACACCACGCGTGTGGCATCGGCTCGTGCGCGTCGAGCACCGCCATTGCCGGACCCCACCACCAGGCCGGCGCTGGCGATCGTTCGCCCTCCGGTACGGCCTGCCAGAGGACGAGCTCGTCCATCATGCGCTCGAATTGCAGGTTTGCGGCCTGATGCATTCGTTCCGTGCTCCCTTGGGTCGCGCCTGAAAGCAGGCCGATGCGCGGACTCGATCGTGGCCTTCGCTGTGAAAAGCTGGCTCGCGCAATTGGCTGAGCCGATTGTGCCGCTTGTGTCGGCGGCCATACAAAACACGCGGCGGCCGGGAAAGTTGCCGACACCGACTGTGACAGTCTCTTTAGCCGCTTATGAGCCCGGCCCGCAAGGCGCAATACCGGCGCCGCTGGCGTTGAAATAGCGCAGGCGGGGCTGGCAACCGGCGGCGATCATGTCGTCGTCTACTCAGCGATTATTAAAGGGCCGATGGCGGCTGAACAGCAGATAGATTGCGCGTGGGTTGGTGGTTAAATAGCGCCAGAACAGGCGGCGGGGCTCGAGCAAGGTGCGCCAAGCCCATTCCAGCCCGATCTTCTGCATCCATCGCGGCGCGCGGGCGCGGCTTCCCGACAAGAAGTTGAACAGGCCGCCGGATGTCTTGATGACGCCGACATTGGTGAGATGCGGGGTGAATTCCTCGACGAACGCCTGCTCGTTTGGCACGCCCAGCGCAACCCAGAGATAATCCGGCGCAAGCGCGTTGATCTCGTCGACCTTCGCGCGCAGCGCGTCGCCACGGAGATAACCGTGGCTGTAGCCAACGATCTTGAGGTTTGGATACATCTTTCGGACGTTCTCGACCGCAAGGGCGTTCTCGTCCTCGCTGGCGCCGAACATGTAGAAGGTGCGGCCGACCGCTTCAGCCTTGCGCGCGACGACGTGAAACAGGTCCGTCGTGGCGACCCGCTCGGGCAACGGAAACCAGGATTGTAGCCTGGACGCCGCCACCAGCGGCTGGCCATCGGCGTTGATCAGGTCAGCGCTGCGGAACAGGCGCTCGGTCTCGGGTTCGGTCGAGCACCGCGCCAGCACCTCGCCATTGGCCGAGGTCAGGTGCAGCGGACGGCCGATGCGATGGCGCGGATCGGTCGCCTCGATCATGAAATTTGCGGTCGCTTCCAGATCGAGTGCGGCCATGCGAAGGCCGCCGATGGTGATCCGCGGCACGTCGGCGGTTGCGGCCCGGCCATCGAGATTGATGCGGCGCTCAAGCATATTGTCTGCCTCGTTGGCGAGCTTGGGCCATAGGGGTGAGTTCGTCGAGCACGACGCCGACGAGCTTGCGCTCCGCGCGGCCGAGTGTGCTCAAGATCTCCTCCAGGCCGTCGTTGATGTCGAGGCTGGTCGGCAGCACCGCCACCAGCGCGTCGGCATCATCGAGCAGCTTACGGCTGCCGGCCGTGAGTGGCGCCGCGGGGCCGTCAAGGATCACAAGGTCATAGCCGCCGGCGGAGCGCGCCTGCTCGATGGCCTTGCGGATGGCGTCAGTGGCCTTGCCGGCGTCGCGTTCGGCGGCCGGCAATATCGAGATGCCGTTGAGTGTCTTGATCTCGCGCGCGGCCTTGCTGCCGATCGAAAGCCATCCGACCTTGCTGGGCTCGCTCTTGACGGGACGGCTGACCTTGTTCGAGAGCGGGTGCGCCTGATGGTCGGCATCGATCATCAGGACCCGGGCGCCGTCGCGCGCGGCCGCGAGCGCGAAATTCAGCGCGGTCACGCTGCGCCCGGTGGTCTCACCGGCACCGACGAGCGCGATGACCGGCATTGTCTTTCCGCCGGCGCGCCGGGCCGCCGTAGCGCGCATGTCGCGCCAGGCGTTGAGCAGCGTCGTCAGTGGAAAGCAGGGGCGCAGCGTTGGCCAGCCGAGCCGGGTGAGGTCGATGCCGCCGCCGGTGGCGAGAATGGCACCGAGCGTGTGGATGACGTCGGCCTCCTGGAGGCGCGCGATCAGCGGCTTTTCGATCAGGGGCTTCTCGACCATCGAAGGTTGCAGCGGCGGGGCGGCGAGTTCCGGCAGTGCCTCCGCGACTTCCGGGGCTCGCGAGACCGGCTGGGACCGGGCAGTCTCCGGCGCCCGCGAAGGCTCTGGAGCTCGCGGAGCTTGCGGCAACGGAGTGCGATTGGGACGGGCCGGCGCCGGTGCGAACGCACCGGCCACCAGCAGCTCTGCCGCGACGAACCAGCTCGATGCAGCGATTGCGCCGAAGATAAAGCCGATCATGGCGAACAGGCTCATCGCCGGCGGGAACGAGCGCCGCTGCGGCACCGTCGCTTCGCCGATGATTCGGGCCGCCGAGGTGTTCAGCGTCTCCTGCTCCTCGGTCTCGCGCGAGCGCTTGAGGAAGGATTGATAGACGTCACGGCTGGCATCGGCTTCGCGCTCGAGTTCGCGCAGGCGCACGGCGGCCTGGCTGAGCTGGACGCTCTGCCGCTTCTGCGCCTCCAGCGCCCGGCTGAGCGAGGCTTCAAAGTCGCGGGCGCGCGTCAAATCGTTCTTGGCGGACTGGGCGAAGCGGTCGATCTCTTCGTTGATGGTGCGCTTGAGATCCTCGACCTGCTTTTCGGTCTGGCGCAGCGCTGGATGACGCGGGCCGAGTTCGCCGGCCTGCTCCGCATATTTCTTGCGCGCGTCGGCATATTGCGCGCGCAGGTTGGCGATGGTTGGCGATTGCAGCGCCTCGGAGTTCGCGCCTGCATCTGCCGTCGTGCGCCGGCTCGCCTCGATCTGGTCGAGGCGCGCCTGCGCGTCCATCGTCGCGGCGCGGGCGGCGGAAAGCCGCTGGTTGCTGGCGGAAAGCTGCTGGTCGCTGATCAGCGCGTCCTGGGTGCCGACGAAATTGTTCTGGGCCTTGTAGGTCGCGAGCACGGTCTCGGCGTTGCGCAGCCGCTCGCGCAGTTCCTTCAGGCGGCCGGAGAGATCGTTGGTGGCGCGCCGCGCGGCTGACGCCTGCGAGTTGCGGGACTCCGCGAGGTAGGCGCTGGTCAGCGTGTTGGCGAGCATTGCCGCTTTCGCCGGATCGGTCGACCAGACTTCGATATCGACGATGAAGCTCTTCTCGGTCTTGCGGATCGTGATGTGCCGGTTCAGCGCCTCGAGGGCGGCGAGCTGCACTTCCTTTTTCTCCGCGGCGGAGGGCGCGTGGGGCTGAAGGCCGATCAGGCCGAGCAGCGACGACATCACGCCTTTGCCGTCGGCGCCGCCGCCGAATTCGGGATCCTTGTCCAGATCAGCCTGCTGGATCACCTGGAGCAGCACGCTGTTGGAGGTGATCAGGCGCGCCTGGCTCTCGACCACCATCGACATGCCGGAGACGTCCTGCGCGCGGGGCGTTAGCTCGCGGTCGACGAGCTGAAGCTCGCGCGGGTCGACATAGAGCTGGGCGGTGGCGGTGTAGCGGGGCGTCAGGCTCTTGCCCACGGTGACGGCAAGCGTCGCACCGAGCAGCGCGGCAACGGCAATCGCGATCTTCCGCCGCCAGAGCAGATTGACCAGCTCCAGCACGTTGAAGCCGGCCTGAGGCCGGTGCTGCGGGGCCTCCGGTCTGGCCCGATCTATCGGCTGGTTATAGTCAAGCATGATCCCCAGCTTTCATTCCAAGTGCCGCGAGCTGAGGGGGTACTCTTCGCTCTACGCCACGCACCTCAGATATAGGTGCCCACTCAACGCAACAGGGAAAATTAACCATACTCATTGAGGGACTATTCACCGAAATGGCAAACAAAGCGTTTAAGCGCGTGCCTCTCTTCGACGCGTCGTCGTGACGCGTGCGATGGCGCGGTCCTTCAGAGATTAACGGTTCGTTACCCCGTGCGGCGTGGCCGCGAGGCTTCGCTGGTCTTGCGATCGGCCGCGCGCGCACCATGGCCGTCAGCTTTTCCGCAGGATGACGTGATAATCGCCGCGGCGGACGTCGGTCCCGCGCGGGAGCACGGCGTTGAGAACGGCGGCGCCGGCGTCGACCAGGGCTGCGAACAGCGGCTTGCGCCGGCGCATCTCGGGATAGCGCGGGCTCTCGACCTCACGGCGGTAGATCATCTCGAGGCCACTGGCGGCGGCGAACGCTTCGAGCCTCGGCAGCGACACCAGGGGATGGAAGAAGGTCGGGAACGGCGGCTCGCCCGGCAGGCCGGCATCCTTGATGCCTCGAATGTGCCGGTAGAACCAGACGTGGAACCAGTGCGGCGAGTATTTGGTGACGACCCCGGACAATGAGCGCGGATTGGGCGCGCCGATCAGAATCATCCCGCCGCGCTTGAGCGCATCGCGGAAATTCAAGAGTGCGGCGTCGACCTTGGGAAGATGTTCGATCACGTTGTAGCAGATCACCAGATCGAAGGTCTCGCGCCCGAAGCGGTAGGTCTGGACGTCGCCGAGGATCGCTTCGTCCGCGTAGCTGTTGTTGCGAACCTGGTCCTCGTCGATGTCGACGACGGTGACCTTGCTGCGGTTCAGCAATTCCGGTGGCAGGACGCTGCACGAGCCGCCTCCGGCTTCGTAGGTGGCGAGCTGGCCCCGTGGCAGTTCGCGGCGCAGTACGTCGTGAACGGCGAGCAGGCTGTCGCGGGCTTCACCGGGGACGAGATCGTGCAGCGCCTGAGTGTGTGCAATGGCCGCGGGAATTTGGACCGCCGTGGTTGTCGCGAAATCGATCGTGGCTGGCTTGTTCATTTTTTTCGGACCGCGCTTGTTCGACTTAAATTTACAGGAAAAATCTCGTGTGCCCGTAGAGCAAATCCGATGCCGCGACGCTTCACCCGCCGCGGTGCTTACGATGGGGTTAATGAGCATGTGCGTTAACTACGGCATCCTCCGCGCCAGCCGCCGTCGGCACGGTGGACCGCGAATTGCAGTATCACGCGTGCAAGGTTTCGCGGCAGAAACACCCGAAAGCGGTTAAGTGCATGGATGGCGGAACATCGGCGGCCTTGGCGCCGTCGTCAGGCTCAAACCGGCCGTTCATTTTGGGACGCATCCGTCCCGGGGCGATGTGCCGTCGCGGGACGGCGCTGATCCCGGGATCGAAGCAGGGCTTTTTCAATCTATCTCGGACATCTAGAACGTCATGACATTGATCCCGACAGACCTGTCCGCCACGCGTATCTCGCATGCCGTGCGCGATCCCAACCGGGAGATCGCGGCCAGCTCCCGGATCATCGACCTGTCGGTTGGTATCGTCGTCTGCATCCCCTGCTTCCGCCGCCCGCAGCATCTGCGGTTGACACTGGACTCGCTCGCCAGCCAGCGCACCCCGCGCTCTTTCGCCGTCGTCATGGCCGAGAACGATGCGGTCCGGCGCGAAAGCGCGCCGGTGGCCGCGGAGTATCTCGCCGATGGCAGACTTCAGGGTGTCTGCCTGGTCGAGAAACGGCAAGGCAACGTCCAGGCGATCAACGCCGCCTTCGAGACGGCGCTGGCGCTGTTTCCCGCCGCGACCCGGTTCCTGATGATCGACGACGACGAGATTGCCTCGCCCGATTGGCTCGAGCTGATGGTCCGCACCGCGGAGGCGACCGGCGCCGATGTGGTCGGCGGGCCGGTGCTGCCGGTCTTCGAGGACCACCGCATGCCCTGGCTTTCGCGCCACCCCGTTTTCTGTCCCGCCTATGATTACAGCGGCGCTGTGCCCTTGATCTACGGCTGCGGCAATTGCCTGATCACGCGTGCGGCGTTCGAGAGCTTTGCCCGTCCCGCCTTCGACCCGCGCTTCAACTTCCTCGGGGGCGGCGACTGCGATTTCTTCGTGCGCTGCCGCGACGCCGGCATGACCTTCCACTGGACGGCGGAAGCAGTCATCACCGAGACCGTGCCGCAAAGCCGCACCAGTTTCGGCTGGATCGTGAAGCGAGGCCTGCGCATCGGCGCGATCAATTATCGTGTGCAGTCCAAGGCCGCGCAGGGCGCTGCGGCGCGAGTGTGGGTGTTTGCGCAGATGCTCGGGAGGTTGCCGCTGTCGCTGTTGCGCGCGGCCGCTCTGCTGAAATCGTCGAAAGCCGTCGTCGCGATGCATCCCGTGATGGTCGCGCTCGGCTCGGCGCTCGCCGCGTTCGGCATCGAGCCGAAGCCCTATGAGGCCTCGAAGATCGTGTCCTGACGCCGAGGCGGCGGGCTAAATACCGAAGCAGGCGAGGGCGACCCTGACCGCGGAACGCGGCAGCGATTTGAGCGAGCGGCGCCCGACTATCCCGAGATAGGCGAAGGCCTGGCGATATCTACCGAAGCGGACCGCTTGCATTGCCGAATACGTGACGAGATGAACCTCGGCGGCCTGGCGCAGCCCGGCCGCCATGCCCGCGGGCAATCGCGCCATGATCAGCCCGTCGTCGAACACCCGCGCGATCGCCGGAAAGAAATCCTGTGGCGTCCGCACCGCCGCGTTCATGGTGTTGGCCGTGTGAAGGCGGTAGTCGAGCAGAAGGTTCGGCGCAAATTCGAATTCGCCGATCGCGGCAAGGCGGCACCAGCAGTGCCAGTCCTCGCAATATCTGAGCGAGACGTCGAACCCGCCGATGGCGCGGAAGGCCTCTGCACGTGCGAGCGCAATGCCGCCATTGACGATGAAGTTGCCGGCGGCGAGCCGCGCCAGCACGTCGCCGGACGGTTTGCGGCGGCCCTTGAGCAGATCCCGACGGCCGATCTGCCGTCCCTCGCTGTCGATCGTATTGTAGTCGCCGTAGACCAGAACCGCTCGCGGCGCGCCACGCGCAGCCGCCAGCAGCGCCGCGACCGCGCCGGGCCGCAGGCGATCGTCGGCATCGAGGAAGAGCAGCCATTGGCCGTTCGCATGCTGCGCGCCGAGATTGCGCGCTGCCGATACGCCGGCGGCGCCGTTGGTCATCAGGCGCAGTCGAGGGTCACGAATGGCGCGGACGATGGCGGGGGTATCGTCGGTCGAGCCGTCGTCCACGACGATCACTTCGGTGACCTCGGTTTGTGCCAGTGCGCTGGCGAGGGTTTCGCCGACATAAGCCGCAACATTCTTGGCCGGAATGACGACGGACACCGACGTGGTTGAGCCGACCTGCAGCGGGACGCGCGCCGCTGGAACGACGCGCGATGTGGCAGGCAATTCGAGAATGTCTTCCGCGGTGATCAAGATACGGCTCGCCTTTAACGGTCTGTTAACCAGGGCGCATCTGCGCTTGGCAATGCGATCGATCGCAACCCTGGCCGCCCTCGATGATACTCGCATCGGGAAAAAAGCGTCGCCACGAAGGCTGCCGCAGCGTTGGTTTCGTCAATTAGCGTTAAGCCGCCGGCATTAAGCCTGTGGCAAATTAGGAAGAGTGCGACAGCCGGTCCCATGCGAGAATGCGCATCAGGCCGCCGCGGATGGACACCAGTGCCCGCAAAGACATTCGACTACGATCCCGACGATATGGTCCTCAACCTGTTCTACGAGGACAAGGATGATCGCTGGTTTCCCGGCGACCGGCATCTGCGGCGCATGGCGCGTCGCATGCTGCTTGGCGAGCCGCGCATGAGCGGGCAGCTGCGCGTGTTCCTCAATCTCTGTGCGGGGCTCGATCGGCTCGGTATCCGCTATCGCGTCAACGACTATGGCTACATCGCGCGGCATCCGGGCGAACTCGCCTGCATCATCGGCCGCACCTTCTTGCTCGACAAGTTCGCCTGGAAAAATCCGATCCTGCTCGGCGTCGCCGCCCACAATCATCCGCTCGACGATCCCGACCTGTTCAAGCGCCTGCCGGTGAAGAAGGTCGTGGTGCCCGGCCCGTGGTACGCCGACATGTATCGGCCGCATTGGCCCGACACGGAGGCCTGGCCGATCGGCATCGACACGGATCTCTGGGCACCGCCGGCGACGTCGCAGAAGAGCGTCGACGTCCTGATCTACGACAAGGTGCACTGGGACCGCGATCGCTACGCGGCGGAGCTGATCGAGCCCGTCCGCGCCCGGCTCACGAGGGAAGGCCGCTCGTTCGCCGAGCTGCGTTACGGCAGCTACAAGGAAGAAGACTATCGGGCCGCGCTCGCGCAATCGCGTGCGATGATCTTCCTCTGCCAGAACGAGAGCCAGGGCATCGCCTATCAGCAGGCATTGTCTTGCGGCGTGCCGGTGCTGGCCTGGGATCCAGGCGGGCCGTGGCGAGACCCCGACTACTATCCGCATCGGGTCCAATTCGCGCCGGTGTCGTCGGTGCCGTACTGGGACGATCGTTGCGGCGCCAAGTTCGTCGACATCGCCGGGTTTGAGGCGGGCTGGGATGATTTCTGGGCCGGGTGCGCCGCCGATACGTTCGATCCCCGCGGTTTCGTGCTGGACAACCTGACGCTGGAACAGCGCGCGCTTCAATATTACGAGATCGCGCGGAGCATCGTGCGGCAGCAGGCGGTGCCGCAGCGCCCCGCTGGACTGGTTGACGGATGCTTAACAGGGATCGGCTAAGACTTCGAGCTTCCCCCGGGCTTCACCACCAGCCTTGAGCCATGGATCGCAGCGCCATTGACATGACCGACGTCGAGGCCCGATCGTTCGGCGGCGTCCTGCGCGATGGGCTTGCAGGGGTCGACGCCGTGCGGGCGGCGCGCTGCCTCGTCGCAGTCGCAGCGCTGCTCCTCGTGCTGGTGACGCTCGATCCGTTTCCCGACCTGCGCAGCGAGGATGTCACCACCGTCGTCGGCGGACGAATGGCGCTCACTTATGTCGCCTGGGGCCTGCTGGCCGCGCTCGCAGTCCTGTTGGTCGCCGCAACGGATGCGCCCGCGCTTAAGACGCTGGTGACGCCGCTGCATCTCTGCCTGGTCGGCTGGCTGTTGATCAGCATCGTCTTCTCCGAGAATCGCGGAGTCTCGATGCAGCGCTTCATGCTCGCAGCCAGCGTGATGTCGCTCGCGGTGCTGTTGCCGTTGCTGCCGCCGACGCAGCGCAGCTTCAACCTGTGCCTCGGCGGCGCCGCCCTCGTACTGCTTGCGCTCTGCTATCTCGGCGTCTTCGTGGCGCCGCAATACTCGATCCACACCGCACTCGACGTCACCGAGCCGCAGTTGGCCGGCGACTGGCGCGGCAGCTTTGGTCACAAGAACATCGCTTCGCCGGTGATGACCATCCTGATTTATGTCGGCATTTACCTGTCTGCCATTGGTTCGTTCTTGATGGGGCCGGCCATCGCCGCGCTGGCTGGAATCTTCCTGATCTTCACCGGCGGCAAGACGTCGTCGGTACTGTGCCTTGCGATTTATGCGCTCGCCTCGCTGGTCTGCGTGACGCCGGGCCTGTGGCTGAAGCGGATCATCTGCTTCGTGCCGCTGATCGCGATGAACCTGCTGACGGTCGGCAGCGTCATGAGCCCGGCGCTCGGAGCGATGACGCGGCTGCTTCCGCTCGATCCCACCTTCACCGGCCGTTCCGCCATCTGGGAGTTCGCGCTCGCAGCTGTCGCGGAGAAGCCGATCATCGGTCACGGCTACGCCGCGTTCTGGGACGACGTGACCGCGCGGCAGACCGCCCAGGGCGCCGAATGGGCGACGAGCGCGGCGCACAGCCACAACAGCTATCTCGACCTCGCGGTCACCATCGGCCTGCCGGGGCTGTTGCTGGTGATCCTCGTCTTCGTGCTCGCGCCGCTCGGCAATTTCCAGACGGCCCGAACTCACAACCGCAGCGGTGCGTTGGCAAAGCTGTTCCTGACCGTATGGCTGTTCGGCCTGTATTACGGGGCCACCGAGACCTTCTTGCTCGAACGGCAAAATCCGATCTGGTTCATGTTCACTGTTGCCGTGGCCGGCCTGCACTTCCTGGCCAGGTTCCAATGCGTCGCGGAAATGGAACCGGACGACTTGTCGCAGCCGGTGCCGCCGCAATGGCATCGGCTTAACGATAAGCTGTGAGCTCACTTGTGGCCGCGACAAAACATAATCTATCTGGAAACGCCCAGTAATCGTATGTCCCGCGGATGACGATCCTCAGCGTCGAGCAACCAGATGGTCTTGTGTCCAGCGCGTCGGCAATCGCGGTCGATTTCGTGCGTGATTGGCCGCGGGCCGCATCGCGCCTGAACGCAGGCCATCGCACTGCATTCCAGCATGGCTACTGGCTCGGCGCCTGGTACGAGGCGTTCCACGATCTCTCGCCGCTGATTGCATTGATCTCCGATGCCACGACCGGCAGGGACATCGCAATCGTGCCGATGATCAGCCACCTCAGGCGCGGCATCCGCATCGTCGAATTCGCCGATCTCGGCGTTTCCGACAACAACGCGCCGATCCTGGCGCTCGATGCCGCGTTGGACGCGGCGGCGGCGGATGCGATCGGCACGGCGCTGATCGACGCATTGCGCGCATTGCCGGACCGCTTCGATTTGCTGCGCCTGAAGAAGATGCCGGCCCAGATCGGCGGCAACCCGAACCCGCTGGTGTCGCTCGGCCGGATCGGGTCCTGCTCGCTCAACGGCAACCTCGTGCTGACCGGCGACGACTATGAAGATTACCAGGCCTCGATCAAGCGCATGCAGATGCCACGCTGCTGGCGCGTCTTCAACCGTCACGCCGGCGCGCGATTCGAGATCGCCACCGATGTCGCGCGTGCGCGCGAGCTGCTGGACGTGATGGATGCCCAGCAGCAGGCGCGCATGCGAAAGCTCGGCTCGCGCTTCGTCCTCAACGACGAAACCCATGCGCAGTTCTATCGCGAGGTCGCGCGTCGGGGCGTCGCGAACGGTTATGCCGTCATCTCGGCGCTGGTTTGCGACGAGGCCATTGTCGCCACCGCGCTCGGCGTCAGGTTCGGTGAGACCTATTTCCTGCTGCGCATCAGCCACACCGGCGATTCCTGGTCGAACTGCTCGCCGGGGCTGCTCGTGACCGAGCGCACTATGGCGGCGCTGCATGCGGAAGGCGTGCGCCGTTTCGACCTCAGCATCGGCAACCAGGACTACAAGCGCCGCTTCGGCGCCGAGCCGGTGCCGCTGACGGATGTCAGCGTCGCGCTGTCCTGGCGCGGCATGCCCTTCGCGTGGCGCGACCACGCCGCGCAGGGCCTGCGTCGTCACCCCAGGCTTGCCGCCTTTGCGGCGCAGGCGATGGGCAAGAGGACGCGCTGACGCGCCGCCCTGGATTGTAGGGTCACTCGATTATCGCAATCGTTGTGTTATCGTCGCCTGTTTCCCGGAGGCGACATGGAAGATCGTTCGGCAAAATATCGCGCATTCTATGCACAGTTGATCAGCGCCGCGGCGAGGGCCGCGGACCCCCGTATCGAAGAAGCGTTTCGCACCGTCAGGCGCGAGACGTTCGCCGGACCCGGGCCGTGGTCGATCTCGGTTGGCGGCCACCCCTATGTTGTCACACCCGATGATGATCCCGCTTTCCTCTATCAGAACACGCTGCTCGCGCTCGACAGCGCGCGGGGTCTCAATATCGGGATGCCCGGCGCGCACGCCTATTGGCTCAGCGGTTGCGCGGTGAAGGAAGGCGAGACTGTGATCCAGATCGGCGCGGGGAGCGGCTATTACACCGCAATCCTCGCGCATCTCGTCGGCCCCGGCGGCCGCGTCCATGCCTACGAGATCGACGAACGTCTGGCAGGCCTCGCGCGCGAGAATCTGAAGGACATCGCCCATACGGACGTGCGGGATCGATCGGGCATCGCGTCCGATCTTCCCAAAGCCGACGTGATCTATGTCTGCGCGGGTGCGGCGCAGCCGGCCACCGAATGGCTCGATGCCTTGCTGCCCGGTGGGCGGCTGGTGTTTCCACTCGCGCCCGAAGGCATGATCGGCGGCATGTTGATGATCACGCGCCCCGACGAGGGGGCGGTCTGGCCCGCCAAATTCCTCGGGCGTGCCCAATTCATCGGCTGCGCGGGATTGCAGAACGCGAATGCCGCCCGGCGACTGGCCGAGGCGTTCGCAAGGGGGTGGGAGGGCGTGCAGTCGTTGCGGAGAGAGGGCGCTCCCGACGAGACCTGCTGGTTCGCCGGTGAGGGCTGGTGGCTGTCGACAGCGCCGGCGCCTGTCGCGACTGCGCCCATTAAGCCCAACGCGGACATCACGCAGGCCTAGTGGCTAGAGCATCATGACTTCGCGCAGCCGGCACAGTGAAAGCGGCCGCGTGAGGCCTTGAACAGGCTCCGGCAATACCAGCGCCGCGCCAGCGCCTGAGCGGGCCTGCGGATCATCTGCGCGATCAACAAGAGTTCGAAAGCCATTCGTATCGCTTTTGGTGAAATATCCTGGCCACAGAGATGGGGCGGCATCTCCAGAAGAGAATGCCGCCCAGATCGCACCTGCCATGCAGTGGTTCGGACGTAAAGCTTAACCGCGCTCAGCCGTGCAGCTTCCTGGCTGTCTCCGCGATCTGGCGGCCCTGATAGCGTGCGCCGGCGAGCTCGTTGGCGCTGGGCTGCCGGCTGCCGTCGCCTCCGGTGATCGTGGTGGCGCCGTAAGGCGCGCCGCCGGTGACCTCGTCGAGCTTCATCTGGCCGGCAAAGCCGTAATTCAGGCCGACCACGACCATGCCGAAATGCAACAGGTTGGTGATGATCGAGAACAGCGTCGTCTCCTGACCACCATGCTGGGTCGCGGTCGCCGTGAAGGCGCCGCCGACTTTGCCGTGCAGCGCGCCCTTGGCCCAGAGACCGCCGGCCTGGTCGAGGAAGTTCGCCATCTGCGAGGCCATGCGGCCGAAGCGGGTGCCGGTGCCGACAATGATCGCGTCGTAATTGGCGAGGTCGTCGATCGTGGCGACGGGGGCGGCCTGGTCGAGCTTGTAATAGGACGCCTTGGCGACCTCGGCCGGCACCAGCTCGGGTACGCGCTTGATGTCGACGGTGGCACCGGCTTCGCGCGCGCCTTCGGCAACGGCATTGGCCATCGTTTCGATGTGGCCATAGGCGGAATAATACAGGACGAGAACTTTGGTCATGATGTCTCCGATGGGATTGAGTGAGTGCTTTTTTTGGGTCGTCATGCCCGGGCTCGTCCCGGGCATCCACGTTCTTGTTCGCTCGTCGCGGGGCGTGGATGGCCGGGACAAGCCCGGCCATGACAGAGAGAGCCGTTACGCCGCGTCGACGAGCACGATCTCGGAATCTTCGAGTGCCGTGATTTTCAGCCTGTCCTCGTCGCGGATCGCGGCGCCGTCGCGGGCGTTGACGCGCACGCCGTTAATTTGGACTGACCCCGCCGCGGGCACCAGATAAAGGTGCCGCGACTTGTGCGGCACGTACTCGGCGCTCTCACCGGCCTTCAGCGTGGTGGCGAGCACCCGCGCATCGGCGCGGATCGGCAGCGCGTCCGTGTCATGCTCGAAGCCGCTCGCGATGGTGACGAGCTTGCCCGAGCGGTCTCCTTTCGGAAACGGCTTCGAGCCCCAGGTCGGCTGCCCGCCGCGCGCGGTCGGCTCGATCCAGATCTGGAAGATGCGTGTCTTGGTCGACTCGAGATTGTACTCGGAGTGGCGGATGCCGCTGCCGGCGCTCATCACCTGCACGTCGCCCGCTTCGGTGCGGCCTTCGTTGCCGAGGCTGTCCTGATGGGTGATCGCGCCCTCGCGCACATAGGTGATGATTTCCATGTTGGCGTGGGGATGGGCGGGAAAGCCGGTGTTCGGCGCGATCTCGTCGTCGTTCCAGACCCGCAAGGCGCCGTGACCCATGTTGTCGGGGTCGTAATGGCTTGCGAAGGAGAAATGATGCTTGGCATTGAGCCAGCCGTGATCGGCGCCGCCGAGCTTTGCGAAGGGTCTGAGTTCGATCATCTGCGTAATTCCTTGTTTTGGCGGATGGCGCCTTGATCAGGCGCCAAAACCGCCGTCGACGTTGAGCACCGTGCCGGTGACGAAGGAGGCTTCCGGACTTGCGAGGAACACGACGCCAGCCGCGACTTCCTCGGGGCGGCCGAAGCGCTGCAACGCGTGCTGCTTGCGCTGGGTCTCGGCGAACTCGCCGCCGTCCTTCGGGTTCATGTCAGTGTCGATCGAGCCGGGCTGCACCACATTCACGGTGATGCCGCGTGGGCCGAGGTCGCGCGCTGCGCCCTTGGTGTAACCGACCACGGCGGCCTTGGTGGCGACGTAGTCCGCAAGACCCGGGAACGAGGCGCGATCGGCGAGCATCGAGCCGACGGTGACGATGCGGCCGCCTTCGCCCATCAATTGCGAAGCGGCGCGGATCGCAGCGATCACGCCATGCACGTTGATGGCATCCTGGCGGGCGAGCGCTTCGGTGTCGGCATTGGCGTCATCGATCGCACCGCCGCTCGCGACGCCGGCATTGTTGACGAGGATGTCGAGATGGCCGAACTCCTTCGCGACGTCGTTGACGAGCTGCGTCACGTCCTTGGCCGAGGCCTGGTCCGCCTTGAAGGCGCGGGCATTGACGCCTCGGGCCTTCAACTCGGTGACGACGGCTTCCGCCTTTTCGGGAGAGGCAACGTAGCTGATCGCGACATCCGCGCCTTCATCGGCGAGGGCGCGAGCAGAGGCCGCGCCGATACCGCGCGAGCCACCAGTGACGAGGGCAACCTTGCCTGAGAGCTTCTTGGTCATTGGATTTCTCCATTCCTGAATTTCTGATGACCCTTGGATAAGCCTCTGTTTGTGGTATAGAAATAGAAACTGTCGAAACACATTGTTTCCTTAAACATCCCAATTGGATCCGCCCTCATGGCCAAACTCCCCGATTTCGAGGCGCTCGCGATTTTCGCAAAAGTCGTGGAATTACGGTCGTTTGCGGGGGCCGCTGGTGAGCTCGCGATGTCCAAGGCAACGGTGTCCAAGGCGGTCACGCGCCTCGAAGAGCGGCTCGGCGCCCGGCTGTTCAACCGCACCTCACGCCGGCTCGCGCTGACCGATGCCGGGCATAAGCTCGCCGAGCGTGCGACGCGCCTGCTGTCCGACGGCGAGGCGGCGGAGAACGAGGCGCTGGCGCAATCGGTCGCACCGCGCGGCCTCGTGCGGCTCGCCGTGCCCATGACATTCGGGATCAAGGCGGTGGCGCCGCTGCTGCCGGAGTTCTTCGAGGCGTATCCGGAGGTCTCGGTCGATCTGCACTTGAGCGATGCGACCATCGATTTGATTGGCGAGGGCTTCGACATGGCGGTGCGGATCGCGCGGCTGCCGGATTCCTCGCTGATCGCCCGCCGGCTCTTCACCATGCCGCGTTTCACGGTGGCCGCGCCGTCATATCTCGAGCAACACGGGCGGCCGACGCATCCGATGCATCTGGCCGAGCACAAATGCTTCAGCTACGCCTATCTCTCCACGCCCAACGTCTGGCACTACACCAACTCGGCCGGCGAGCAGGCCAGCGTACGTCCGGGCGGACAGCTCCGCGTCAACAACGGCGAAGCGGTGATGCCGGCGCTGATCGCCGGCCTCGGCATCGCCGACCTTCCGGAATTCATCGTCGGTGACGCCATCTCCTCCGGCGAGGTCGAAGTGATCCTGAAGGACTGGAAGCAGGTCGAAGGCGCCGTGCATCTGGTGACGCCACCTGGCGGCCCGCGCCCCGCGCGCGTCGAGGCGCTCGGTGATTTTCTCGCGGCGAAGCTGCCGGGGACGTGCAAGCGGCGAGTGCGCGGAAAGGCAAAGCCGTCTTAGAAAAGCCGTCGTAGAGCGAGCGGCTTCATCGACCTCCATCATTGCGAGGAGTGAAGCGACGAAGCAATCCAGAATGTCTCCGCGGAGGTATTCTGGATTGTTTCGCTGCGCTCGCAATGACGGGTTGGACTAAGACACCTTCTCACCATTACGCACCACAATTCGCAAGCTCGGCTTCAACGTCTCCTCCAGTTGCGACTTCAAATCATGAACACGCGGATCGCGCGAACGCTTCGCGCAGACCGCGTATTGGTGCACGGATTGCGCCAAGGCGCGTCGCGCTTCCGGCGTTCGCGTCACGTCCGGCTTTGAAAGCCGCAAGACGATGGCGGCGAGATTCACCAGCATCTCGTCCAGCGCCACGTCAATGGTCTGAAGTCTATTCATCGCTCCACTCCCTGGGAGGCAACGGTGAGCCCAGGGGGGCGTTCCTGACCGGGCGGAACATGGATAATGCTTCGTTAATCCCGCCGCGCGGCTTGTTCTTGCGGACGGTCACGCTAGGCTGGCAGCGAAATAAGAAAACAGGGGGAAATCTGCCATGGATCGACGCGATGTCCTGCGCGCGGCTGCCGCATTGCCGTTGTTGCCTGTGTTGTCGAGCGCGGCTTTCGCGCAAGCCTATCCCTCTCGCAACGTCACCATGATCGTGCCGTTTCCGGCCGGCGGCCAGGCGGATCTTGCGGCGCGCCCCGTCGCACAGGCGCTGGAGCGAATCCTCGGCAAGGCGGTCATCGTCGACAACCGCGCCGGCGGTGGCGGTGGATCCGTCGGCAATGCCGCGGCGGCGCGCGCCGAGCCCGACGGCTACACGCTGCTGATGACGCTGTCCTCGCTCGCGGTGCTGCCCGAGGCCGACCGGCTGTTCGACCGTCCGGTCGCCTACGAGCTCTCGCAGTTCATGCCGATCGCGCGGGTGCTGGCCGATCCCACGCTGCTCGCGGTGCCCGCCTCGGCGCCATGGAAGACCGCGCAGGATTTCGTCGAGGATGCCAGGAAGCGTCCCGGCCAGATCACCTACGGCTCATCGGGGCCTTACGGCACGCTGCACGTGGCGATGGAGATGTTTGCGAGCAGCGCCGACATCAAGCTGCTGCATGTGCCGTTTCGCGGCGCCGGACCGGCGCTCACCGCGCTGCTCAGCGGCACCGTGCAGGCGATCGCCGCCGCACCGGGAACGCTGAAGCCGCAAGTGGAGGACGGCAAGCTGCGCGTGCTCGGCAATTGCGGCGCCAAGCGCGTCGCAAGCTTCCCCGATGTGCCGACCTTCCAGGAGCTCGGTTACAAGGACGTCGAGATGTACATCTGGGCCGGACTCTTTGCACAGAGTGCTCTTCCCGCGCCGATCGCGACTCGCCTGCGCGAGGCGATGGCGCAGGTGATGACGAGCCCCGACGTGCTCAAGGCCTTCGAAACGTCGGGCAGTCTCGTTGCCTATCAGGACGCGCCGGCGTTTGCCGAGTTCGTGGCGGTCGACAGCGCGCGGCTGATTGCTGCGGTGAAGAAGATCGGCAAGGTCGAATAGGTTCCTGGCCCATTTTCACAATTTTTTGTTGGTCCAGAACCTCTCCGCGTCTCATTGATTGAACAGAATTCGAGAGACTCGCGAAGGAATCGGACATGCGAACAGAGCGGATCGCGCTGGGTGTGGCGCTTGCAATCGGCGGCATCGTCGCGCAAGGCGCTGCATCCGCTGAAGAGTATCGCGGAACCATGGAGCAGCAGATGGCCTGCACGCCGGATGTGTGGCGGCTGTGCAGCGATCAGATCCCTGATGTGAGCCGCATTACGGCCTGCTTGCGGCAGAATACGCCCCAGCTCTCCAGCGGCTGTCGCGCGGTGTTCCAGTCCAACAACCAGATGCCGCCGCAGCAGCAGGTTCCGGGCAATCGCGCCGCGCCGGCGCCGCGATACAACAATGTGCCGCCACCACCTCCGCAGGCGCAGCCGCGGCCTTATGACGATAGCGACGAGTAGTGCTGCCCAAGCATGATCGGGGCGCGCGCGCGCAGCAGTGGGCGCGAAGCGCGGTTGTGCCGCCTCGTTCAGCGCTCGCCCTTGCCGTCCGACTCAGGTCGATCCCGGAGCGCCGTCCGCATGATGGCGCCGAAGAGCAAAGCTGCCACCGGCCAATGGAACCAGATCTTGTGCATGCCGGTGAAAATATTGATCAGAATCAGAAAGGCCGACACCGTGAGGGCCGCCGCAACCGGGCGGGGCAGCTTCGCCAGTCCGTCTGAAACGAAGCCCATCCAATTGGATGACTCGGATCTGTCGCGGTGCGCGGCGTCAGTTTGCGAGCCCGCACTTGCGGTCTGAGATGTCAGGCGTTCGCCAGGCGGAAAGCTCCGTGCTTGAGCGGCTTGGCCGCTCATGGTCACACGATAGCTGGTCACGGGGAGCAATGTTTTTCATTGGACGCTGGCCGAGGCAGTCGAAGCCAACAGATAATTTGTTGTGCACCTGATCATAGGCGGAGCTGGAGATCACGATACCACCGGGTTCGGCAAGTTCTTGCAGACGCGCCGCGATATTGACCCCGTCTCCATAGAGGTCGGAACCATCCACCATCACATCGCCGAGATTGATGCCGATGCGAAACCGCATCGGGGGAGGTGGGCCCGAATCCTGGTTGGAAATTTCCTGCTGAATCTCGACCGCACACTGCACGGCTTCCACGACGCTGGCGAATTCGGCGATGACGGCATCGCCCCAGGTATTCACGATCCGGCCGTCATGGCGCTCCACCAATCGCGCGATGGCCGTGCGATAGCGGCGGAGTGTCTCCAGCGTTCCCGCCTCGTCTGCTTCCATGAGACGAGAATAGCCGTGCACATCAGCGCATAGCACGGTGGTCAGCCGCCGTTTGACCTTATCATCGGGCATGGTCCGTACATTAGCGTCCCTGACCGGCAAATGCATCAGGCATCCCCCAGCTGCCTTACGGCCTGACTTCGCAGACATCGACCCATTCAGCCCGGGTCAGCTCCGCCATCCGCTCCGGCGTGATGCGCACGGCGCTGTGGGTCGAGCCGGCGGCCGGCACCACCACGTCGAACGCTTTCAGCGAGACGTCGCAATAGACCGGCAGCGGCGCCTTTAATCCGAACGGGCAGACGCCGCCGACCTCGTGGCCGGTGATCTCGGCGACCTCTTCCAGTCCCAGCATTTTCGGCTTGCCGCCGAACGCCGCCTTCACCTTCTTGTTGTCCATGCGCGAAGTGCCGGCCGCGACGATCAGGATCACGCGCTCGCCGATCCGCAACGACAGCGTCTTGGCAATCCGTCCGGGCTCGACGCCATAAGCCTCGGCGGCCAGCGGCACTGTCGCGGAGCTGATCGGGGATTCGATAACTGATATGTCGGGGGCTTTCTCGGCGAAGAAGGCGCGAACGGATTCCAGGCTCATTCAGGTCGGCTCATTCCAGACTTACCGTTGGGCGGCGATGCCTAAGCAACTTGGCAGTTCCGAGAGCGCCCGGACGCGATGATCCGGCGCAAAGCCGAGCTCGTCCATCTGGGTGCGGATCGCCTTAAACATCGTCAGCGGTGCCACGAGTTCGTTCTCGACGCAAGCCAGCGCCATCGCTTCCGGCGTCACCCGTTCGATCCAGGCAACGTTCAGTCCGAATGCTTTCGCGCCCGCGACATCCCAGGGATTGGAGGAGACGAACAGCACCTCGTCAGGCGCGGTGCCGAGCACCTCGCCGATCAGCTCATAGGCCTCCGGGCTCGGCTTGAAGATCTTCTTCTCGTCGACGCTGATCGTGGCGTCGAGCAGGGCGTCGAGGCCGGAGTTGCGCACGAGCGCATTCAGCATGTCCGGACTGCCGTTGGAGAGGATGGCGAGCTTTCGCGGTTTCAGAGCCGTGAGCGCCGCCGTCGCATCCGGATAGAGATCGAGATGAAGGTACTTCTCGACGACGCGCTCGAATGCCTCATTCTCGTAAGCGAGCCCGAGCACGCGCAGCGTATAGGCAAGCGAGTCGCGCGTGATGGCTGCAAAGTCCTGGTAGCGCCGCATCAGCGAGCGCAACCAGGTGTATTCGAGCTGCTTGATTCGCCAGATCTGCGTGATGATCTCACCGTAGCCCGGAAACGCATCCTCGGTGGTCTCGGCGACCGACTGGATATCGTAAAGCGTTCCGTAGGCATCGAAGACAACGGCTTTGAGACTCAATTGACCTGTCCTCCGGGATCGTTGCGGTCCACGGACTATACAAGGCGCCGCGGTATCGATCCAACACGGAAACGCGAACTGAGCCCTCGCTTTTAAAGCCTGATCACGATCTTGCCGAAGTGTGAGCCGGTCCGCAGGTGCGCATACGCTTCGGGAACGTCGTCGAAGTCGTAGACCCGATCCACGATCGGGTGGATCGCGTGTTCGGTCAGGAAGCGATTCATCGCGGCAAAGTGTTCGACCGATCCGACGGTGACACCAATGATGTCGGCATTCTCCCACTGCAGGCGCGCGAGGTCGGGCTTGGGACCGAACCCCGTCAAGACACCGATCTGGACGATCTTGCCACCCGAAGCGACCGATCGCAGCGATCGGTCATAAGTGCCGGGACCGCCGAGTTCGAGGATGTGACTGGCACCTGCGCCATTCGTCGCCTTCATGAGGACGACATCCCAGTCAGGGGTGTCGCGGTAGTTGATGAGGATCGAGCCGCCCAGCGCCTTGGCGCGGGCGAGTTTTTCATCCGAGGAGGATATCACGATCGCACGCGCCCCCAGCGCCGCTGCGAATTGAAGCCCGAACAGCGCGACGCCGCCTGTTCCCTGGACCAATAGCGTGTCGCCTTTGTGCATCCCGCCGCGTGCGATGAGGCCATGGAAAGCCGTGACGCCGGCACAGGGCAGGGTCGCTGCCTCCACCGCGGACAGATGGGCCGGCACTGAGACCAGCGCGGTCGCCGGCAGCACGACATACTCAGCCAGCATTCCGTCCATCGTGTTGCCACCGAGGGATGACGGAATATAGCTGGACTTGAACGGCCCCGAGATCCAATCGCGGAAGAACGACGCAGCGACGCGGTCTCCGAGTCGCCATTGCGCGACGCCGGCGCCGATGGCGTCAACGACACCCGCACCGTCGGAGAGTGGCACGCGGCCGTTGATCTCGCCTTGGCCTGCACGGTCGAGGATCAGGAGGTCGCGGTAATTCAGACTTGCCGCTTCGACCCGAATGCGGACCTCGCCATTGGCGGGTTCGGGTTTGCTGATTTCGGCGCGCGCAAGGCGGCCAGCACCAGCATGGCCATTCAAATGGTAGGCTTTCATCGTTGCTCCCTTCACAAGTGGCATTCACTTGGACGAGCAAAGTCTTTAGGGTCTGACAGTGCTGTCAGGGTCAAGGGGCTTCAGATGAAAATCGGCGAACTCTCCCGGCGGACGGGGGTCAGCGTCCGAATGCTGCGCTACTACGAAGGCGAAGGACTGCTCACGCCGCTGCGGACGAACTCCGGCTATCGCGACTATGGCTTGGCCGAAGAGGAAACCGTACGGCGCACCAAGATGCTCGGCGGCGCGGGAATGACGCTCGAAACCATCAAGCGGTTGCTCCCATGCGTGAGGAACAACGATCCAGCTTTCACGCCGTGCAACGAGCTGCGAAAAATACTCACTCAGCAGGTCGGCCTGATCGACGAACGTATCGAGACGCTCAGCCAAAGCCGGACAATCCTGGCCGGCTTCCTCGCAGGCGTGAACTGATCGCATAACATAGCCATCAGATTCACCGCGCCAAAGTCTTAGGCCCTCAGGGCCGGAGCATGAGGGCTTCGATAGCAGCGTCGAAGCCCTCGATGCGCTGACGAGTACGCGCCTAGATCCCCAGCAGCTTGCGCGCGTTGGCCTTCAGCACCTTCGGCCGGATCTCGTCGCGGATCTCGATCTTGGCGAAATCCGACAGCCAGCGGTCGGGCGTGATCACCGGCCAGTCCGAACCGAACAGCATCTTGTCCTGCAGGATCGAGTTGATGTAGCGCACCAGGATCGGCGGGAAATATTTCGGCGACCAGCCCGAGAGGTCGATGTAGACGTTGGGCTTGTGGGTCGCGACCGACAGCGCCTCTTCCTGCCAGGGGAAGGAGGGATGGGCGAGAATGATCTTGAGCTCGGGGAAATCGGCCGCGACGTCGTCCATGTACATCGGGTTGGAATATTTCAGCCGCATGCCCATGCCACCGGGCATGCCCGAGCCGACGCCGGTCTGGCCGGTGTGGAACAGCGCGATCGCGCCGCCATTGTTGATCTCTTCATAGAGCGGATAGGCCATGCGGTCGTTGGCGTAGAAGCCCTGCATGGTTGGGTGGAATTTGAAGCCGCGCACCCCGTATTCCTCGATCAGCTTGCGCGCCTCGCGCACACCGAGCTTGCCCTTGTGCGGGTCGATCGAGACGAAGGGGATGAGAACGTCGAGATGGTCGGAGGCGATCTCCAGCATCTCCTCATTCTTGTAGCGGCGGAAGCCGGTCTCGCGCTCGGCGTCGACCGGGAAGATCACCGCGGCGATGTTCTTGGACCGATAGTAGGCGGCGGTCTCCGGCACGGTCGGCGGATGCTTGTGCGGCGACTTGAAATAGTCCGCCATCTGCGCCTGGAAGTCGTCATAGCCGTCGTCGGGATGGGTGCCGCAGGGCTCCTCGGCGTGGGTGTGGATGTCGATGGCAACGACGTCGTCGATGTTCGGCAGCTTCAGCTTCGGCATGGGTTTCCTCCCGACGGGTTGTCGAATTGATTATATGATATAACGAATTTGGCAAGGCATTGTGGGGACAAGGCGTTGTGGGATCGGCGTCGTCCGAGATGATTGAGCCCGATCCGGCCGCTTCTACTTTGCATCGGGTTGTTTTCCTGAATTTGCTGGGTGCGATCGGGCCAGTTAACATTGACATCCGGTCCTCCCATGCCTTAAGAACCGCCCCGTCCCGGGCGGTCGGTCCGCCAGCGGGAAAATCTCATTTTGCCTCATTCGCGCGTGCCGAAACGGTAGTGCCGAACACGGCCTTTCGAACGTTCAGGATTCTGCCATGAAGGTCCGTAACTCGCTGAAATCGCTGCGCGGTCGCCATCGCGCCAACCGCCTGGTCCGCCGCAAGGGCCGGGTCTATGTGATCAACAAGGTGCAGCGCCGCTTCAAGGCTCGCCAGGGCTGATCTGGGCGGCTGATTTCGCCCTGCCTGACGCTCGCGCGCCCGCAAGACCACGGTCTCACACGAGTTTGACGCCGCCCCTGCTTTGCAAGGGCGGCTTTGCGCGTTTAGACTTCGACCATGGCAGTGAGATTCCTCTTCGCGCGCACCCTGTGTCTGGCTCTTGTGCTGGGAGCCGCCGGCCTCGCTCCGGCGCTGGCGCAGGCTGATCCGCCGGCTCCGCCCGGCAAGCAGAAGAAACTTCCGGAAGCGCCGGCCAAGCTGCCCAAGGTCGACCGCACCAAGAATCTCGATTTCCTGTTCGGCGCGCTGAAAGCTGCGCCCGACGAAGCCAGCGCCAAGCATGTCGAGGCGCGGATCTGGGCGATCTGGATCCAGACCCCGAGCGACACCGCGGCGCTGCTGATGGCGCGGGCCAAGACCGCCGTCGACGCAAAGAAGATCGAGGTTGCGATCAAGCTGCTGGATTCGGTCGTCAAGCTCAGGCCCGACTACATCGAGGCCTGGAATCGTCGTGCGACGCTCTACTACATGCAGAACGATTATGGCCGCTCGCTCGCCGACATCCGCGAGGTGTTGATCCGCGAGCCTCGTCATTTCGGCGCGCTCGCAGGCCTCGGCATGATCATGCAGGAGGTCGGCGACGAAAAGCGCGCGCTCGAAGCCTACCGCAAGGCGCTCGCCGTCAATCCGCACCTCGAGAAGATCCCCGACCAGGTCAAGGCGCTGACCGAGAAGGTCGAAGGCCGCGATATTTAGCGGACAAGTCGATCATTGCTCGAGCGAATGCGGCGCAGGCGGATTAACCACGATGACACGCGCCGCGTTACAAGGGGTGTGGATGGCACCGCCGCAGGCCTACCTTCATGGCGGGAGCACAGCCATGAAGCGTTTGATCTTTGCAGGTATGTTGCTGTTGGCGTCGGGCACGGCGAGCCTCGCCGACGGACTGTTCTGGGTGGTCGGCAATCGCGCCACCGGAAAATGCAACATCGTGACCAGCAATCCCGTGATCTTCGGCGACGTCTGGTTCGGTGACGGTCCTTACAAATCGAAGGCCGACGCCAAGCTTGCCCGTTCGACCATCCGCGCCTGTCCCGCACCCACGCCTGACGAGGAAAAGGACGAGGACAGCACGAACTAGGTCGACAGCAATCTAGTGCAAAACGCTGCCTTCGCGCTCGGCGAGGCCGCGATCGACCGCTGCGGCGTAGGCCTTTGCAAGCTCCGTCTCGAGGTGCTCGTTGATCAGCAGCAGCGCGCGCACGGCACCGCGCAGGTCACCGTGGCAGCTTGCCACGATCTCGTCGATCGCAGTATCTTTGGATCTCAGGCTCATCGAAATTCTCCGGTTCAAATCAGGATAAATCCTGCCGGTCTTCCCGCATCCCTGAGGGTTGCGAGCACGATCGGCGCCCACCTGCGTCTAAATGGCGGAACCGACCATGGCGATTATAAGGAAGCCGCGATGACGAGTGCATGAAGCTGTTTCGAAGCCTGCGTGCTCCGGGGAGCAGTATTGATTTCATTGCGTTTTTCTCGCTTGAATTATGCACATATCCACAGCCCCGGCATTTCAAGTGGAGCGCGGGGGCTCCCCGGGCGAAACTGCCGGCCGCAAGCCACGTAACTGCCCTGTGCCTTGGGTCGCCCGGATTCCGTCCATGATCGTGATGTCAGTCGTGACCGCGCTGGTTGTGCTGGCGCTGGTCACGCAGGCCGGCGTCCTCGCCGTGCAACGCGCCTTTCCACCGCAGGGCCGGATGATCGAGGTCGAGGGTGCCGTGCTTCACCTCGTCGATATCGGCCCGCGCGATTCGGGCCTGCCGATCGTGATGCTGCACGGCGCGAGCTCCAACCTCGAGGCAATGCGGCGGCCGCTCGGCGATCTCCTCGCCAGGAACCATCGCGTCATCCTGATCGACCGTCCCGGCCACGGCTGGAGCACGCGGGCGCGGCGGCAGGATTCGACGCCGGAGGTCCAGGCGCGAATGATCGATGAGGCGCTCGGCAAGCTCGGGATCGATCGCGCGGTGTTCGTGGTGCATTCCTGGAGCGGCGCGCTCGGCGCGCGGCTGGCGCTCGATCATCCCGGCCGCGTCGCGGGCCTTGTGATGCTCGCGCCCGTCACCCATCCTTGGCGCGGCGGCGTCGGCCGCTACAACGAGATCATCGCAACGCCCGTAATCGGCCCGCTGTTCGCCTACACCATAACCCTCCCGCTAGGCTATTTCCTGAGCGAGTCCGGCGCGCGCAACGTCTTCCTGCCGCAAACGATGCCGGACGGTTTCGTGCAGGACTCCGCGACGCCGTTGCTGCTGCGCCCGCGCGAGTTCATCGCCAATGCCTATGATCTGGTGTCGCTGAAGCAGGCGGTGGCTGCGCAAGCTCCGCGCTACGGCGAGATAACGGCGCCGGTCACGATCATCGCCGGCGAACCCGACAAGACGGTAAAGACCGCCATTCACGCCCGCCCGTTCGCCGCCACCGTGCAGAATGCCAAGCTGATCGTGCTGCCTGATCTCGGCCACATGGTGCAGAACGCGGTGCCCGATCTCGTGAAGACAGAGATCGAGACGATGATCGGGAAAATCGTCCCGGCGCAGGCGACCGCCGATTAGAGCGTTTTCGAGCGAAGTGGATGCCGGTTCGCGTGAAGAAAACGCGTCAAAACGAGAAGCTGGAGCTTCGGTTCAGAACCGAAGCTCCAGCGGCCGCCGTTCCCGCGCTTACTGCTTGATCTTTCCGTCTTTGTCGAACTGCGACACGTAGGCCCAGAGATTGTTGATCTCGGTCTCGTTCTTGATGCCGGCGAACGCCATCTTGGTGCCGGGGATCTTGGCCTTGGGGTCCTTGATGTATTCCTTGAACACGGCCTCTTTCCAGGTGATGCCGGAATTCTTGTTGGCGTCGGAGTAATTGTAGTCCGGCGCGGTGCCGGACTTGCGGCCGTCGAGGCCGTTGAGCTCGGGGCCGACCTTGTTCTTGGCGCCTTCGCCGATCGCGTGACAGGCCAGGCATTTGTTGAACGACGACTTGCCGGCCGCGACGTCCTGCGCCATCGCGGCGGGTGCGGTGGCAATCGCGGTGAGGATGGTCAATGCGCCAAAAATCAGTTTTGTCATCGGGTGCTCTTCGTCTCTTCCCTGGGGGCTGGTCAGTTGCATGCCTGATCGGCAACGGTCGGACCTGCCGGTTTTGGCAGGCCTGCTCGGATTGGACAAGCCGCCAAACCATGGCAGGTTTCACGATTTCCTACTTGTCCCAGAGCGAACTCGCGCAGGATCGTCGATCCGACTTTCGGACGGCCTACCCAAACCACCGCGGACGTGGTTGATTTACCGCGACAAATCGATCATGCGGCCTTGGCCGGAAGGATATGCCATGAAGGAAATGTTATGGCCATCATGATGCCCGCGAGCGACCAGGCCGTGCTCGCGCGCCGCGCCGAGATCGTGGCTGCATTGCGCGCAATCGTGCCGGGCGAAGGCGTGATCGACAGCGCCGCCGAGATGCGGGCCTATGAATCCGATGGGTTGACGGCCTATCGGCAGCCGCCGATGGTCGTTGTGCTGCCCGACACGACCGAGCAGGTTTCGCTGGTCCTGAAATATTGTGCAGGGCAGGGCATCAAGGTGGTGCCCCGCGGCTCCGGCACCTCGCTGTCCGGCGGCGCGCTGCCGCTGGAAGACGGCGTGCTTCTGGGCCTCGGCAAGTTCAAGCGCATCCGCGAGATCGATTTCGACAACCGCGCCGTCGTCACCGAACCCGGCGTCACCAACCTCGCGATCAGCCAGGCCGTCGCCCATGCTGGGTTCTACTACGCGCCGGATCCGTCATCGCAGATCGCCTGCTCGATCGGCGGCAATGTCGCGGAGAATTCCGGCGGCGTGCACTGCCTGAAATACGGCATGACCACCAACAACGTGCTCGGCTGCGAGATCGTGCTGATGAGCGGCGAGATCCTGCGCATCGGCGGCAAGTCGGCGGAAAACTCCGGCTACGATTTGATGGGCGTCATCACCGGCTCGGAAGGCCTGCTCGGTGTCATCACCGAGATCACGGTGCGCATCCTGCAAAAGCCGGAGACGGCGCGCGCGCTGATGGTCGGCTTCGCGCAAGTCGAGGCGGCCGGCGAATGCGTGGCGCGCATCATCGGCGCCGGCATCATTCCCGGCGGCATGGAGATGATGGACAAGCCCGCGATCCACGCCGCGGAGGCCTTCGTCCATGCCGGCTATCCGCTCGATGTCGAGGCCCTCCTCATCATCGAGCTCGACGGTCCCAAGATCGAGGTCGACGAGCTGATCACGCGGGTCGAGACGATTGCGAACGCTTGCGGCTCGACCACCTGCCAGATCTCGACCTCGGAAGCCGAGCGCAATCTGTTCTGGGCCGGCCGGAAAGCCGCCTTCCCCGCCGTCGGCCGCATTTCGCCCGACTATCTCTGCATGGACGGCACCATCCCCCGCGGTGCGCTGCCGAAGGCGCTGGCGCGCATCCGCGAGCTCTCGGAAAAGTACCAGCTCGGTTGCGCCAACGTGTTCCATGCCGGCGACGGCAATCTGCATCCGCTGATCCTCTACGACGCCAACAAGCCCGGCGAGATCGAGCGCGCCGAAGCCTTCGGCGCCGACATCCTGCGCGCCTGCGTCGAGTTCGGCGGCGTGCTCACCGGCGAGCACGGCGTCGGCATCGAGAAGCGCGATCTGATGCCGGAAATGTTCAGCGAGATCGACCTCAACCAGCAGCAGCGTCTGAAATGCGCCTTCGACGCGCAGGGCCTGCTCAATCCCGGAAAGGTGTTTCCGACCCTGCACCGCTGCGCCGAGCTCGGCCGCATGCACGTCCATGCCGGGAAGCTGGCATTCCCGGACATCCCCCGGTTCTAGGCGCTTGCGCCGATGGAAGGGCTTGCGATGCACGCCTCTTTCCTCGGCAATGCCTACAGCAGTCCGTATTGCGCCCGCTCGCGCTTCGCCAGCAGCGGCAGGGCTTCGCCAGCGATCCAGGTCTTGAAATGCGCGCTCTCCTGGTGCGCCTTGAATGCCGCCTCGTCGCGGAACAGTTCGTAGAACAGGAACTGGGCCGGATTGTCCTTTGCGCGCGAGATCAAGAACAGCTTGACGCCGTCCTCGCGCTGGGCCTCCGGCAGGAAGCGGTCGAGGATCGCGGCGATCTTGTCGGCCTCGCCCGGCTTCGCTTCCCATTGCGCGACGACGAGCAGGCCGCCGCCGTCGACGGCGTCGCTGAGCGATTTCTGCGTGGCATAGTGGTTCATGATGTCGTCTCCGTCGGTTGGTCTCTCGGTGCAGATTTGTAGCGATCGGCTGTCGGCTTTGGTTCGCCGGTGATCGAAGTGTCGATGTCGTGAATGCTTCGATGAGGATCGAATCTTGGCCGTGGCTCCGAGGTCGAGCCGGATCGCGCGGCAATGGCCGCTGTCGTCACGCTGCATTTGATTTTGGCGGCGAATTTCGCTACCGCCTTTGCCCGTGGATACGCTCAAGGTACGAGACGCCAAAGACGTCGAAGAGGTGGTGCGCGCGGCGATTGCCAATGAGCAGCCGCTCGAGATCATCGGCCATGGCTCCAAGCGCGGCATCGGCCACGCGATGGCGACCAACGCCGTGCTCGACGTCTCCGCGCTGAATGCCATCACCGGCTACGAGCCCAACGAACTCATTGTCACGCTCCAGGCCGGGGCGCCGCTGGCCGACGTGCTGTCGCTGATCGATGCCAAGAACCAGCAATTCGCCTTCGAGCCGATGAACACCGCGCCGCTGCTCGGCACGCCCGCGCTCGGCACCATCGGCGGCATGATCGCGGCTGGCCTGGCCGGTCCGCGCCGGATCAAGGCGGGCGGGGCGCGCGACCATCTGCTCGGGGCGCATGCCGTCTCCGGTTTCGGCGACAGCTTCAAGACCGGCGGCAAGGTGGTGAAGAACGTCACCGGCTACGACCTCTGCAAGCTTCTCGCCGGTTCCTGGGGCACGCTGTCGGTCATGACCGAGGTCACGCTGAAAGTGATGCCCAAGCCGGAGGCCGAGCGGACGCTGTTGCTGCGCGGGCTCGACGATGCCGCCGCCAACAAGGCAATGACGGCGGCGCTCGGCTCGCCCTTCGACGTCTCCGGGGCCGCGCATCTGCCGACATCGGCGTTCCGGACCGAGATCGAAGGTCTCGGCGATATCGCAGGCCAGGGCGAGGCGCTGACCGTGCTGCGGCTCGAGGGCATTGCCGCCTCGGCCGCCCACCGTGCCGGCTCGCTGCGCGAATTGCTGGCGCCGTTCGGAACCGCAATTCTCGTCGAGGACACGGCGTCAGCGGCGCTGTGGACCACGATCCGCGACGTCCTGCCGTTCGCGGCCAGTGGCGCGCTGGGGGCCTGGCCGGTCTGGCGGATCGTCTGCCCGCCGGCGTCGGGCGCGGCGCTCGGGACCCTGCTGGCGCGCGAGACCGGTGGCGACGTGATCTACGATTGGGGTGGTGGACTGATCTGGGCGGCGGTGCCACCGAAGCCGGACGCGCATGCTCGGGCCGTGCGCGAACGTACGAATGCCGCCGGCGGGCACGCCACGCTGATCCGGGCGGCCGAGGACATCAGGCGCGCGATCGATGTATTCCACCCGCAAGCCCCTGGCCTTGCCGCGTTGAGCGAGCGGGTCCGCGCCAGTTTCGATCCGAAGATCATCCTCAACCGGGGGCGGCTGACGCGAGGCACTGCCGCATGAAGACCGAATTCTCACTCGCGCAGCTCGCCGATCCCGACATCGCGGAAGCCGACAAGATCCTGCGCGCCTGCGTCCATTGCGGCTTCTGCACCGCAACCTGTCCGACCTATGTGCTGCTTGGCGACGAGCTCGATAGCCCGCGCGGCCGCATCTATCTGATCAAGGAGATGCTGGAGAAGGACCAGACGCCGACGGCCGAAGTGGTCAAACATGTCGACCGCTGCCTGTCGTGCCTGGCCTGCATGACGACCTGCCCCTCGGGCGTGAATTACATGCATCTGGTCGATCAGGCCCGGGTCAGGATCGAGCAGCGTTACGAGCGGCCGCTCGCCGAGCGGCTGCTGCGCCGAGTGCTGGCCTTCGTCCTGCCGCACCCGCAGCGTTTCCGCGCCAGCATGTGGCTGGCGCGGCTGGCCCGCCCGCTGGCCGCGTTCCTGCCGACGCCGCGGCCGTCGGCGACGCCCGGCCTGGTTCTGCGCCTCAAGGCGATGCTGGCGCTGGCGCCGGACCGGCTGCCGCCGCCCGGGCCCGCCGCCGGCAGTGTGTTCGCGGCACTCGGCAAGAAGCGCGGCCGGGTCGCGCTACTCCAGGGCTGCGCCCAGCAGGTGCTGGCGCCGCGCATCAACCAGGCCGCCATCAGTCTCCTCACGCGCCACGGCATCGAGGTCGTCCTTGTCAGGGACGAGCAGTGCTGCGGCGCCCTGACCCATCACCTCGGCGACGATCAGGACGCATTGGCACGGGCTCGCGCCAATGTCGCGGCGTGGCGCGCGGAAGCGGCCGGCGAGGGGCTCGACGCCATCCTGGTGACGGCGTCAGGCTGCGGCACCGTGATCAAGGACTACGGCTATCTTCTGCGCGAAGACGCTGCGTTTGCCGCCGATGCGGCGAAGGTCTCTGCGCTCGCCAAGGACATCACTGAATACGTCGCCGGCCTTGGACTCGCGGCCACGACGCGACAGGACAACATCGTCGTCGCTTATCACTCTGCGTGTTCGTTGCAGCACGGGCAGAAAATCACGGGCCTTCCGAAAGAATTGCTTTCCAATAACGGATTCGTGGTGAAAGATGTGCCGGAGAGCCATTTGTGTTGCGGTTCGGCGGGGACTTACAACATTCTCCAGCCCGAGCTTGCGGGCCGGTTGCGCGATCGCAAGGTCGCCAACATCGCGAGCGTCAAGCCGGACATGATTGCCGCAGGCAATATCGGCTGCATGGTGCAGATTGCCAGTGGCACGTCAGTTCCGGTCGTACACACGATTGAGCTTCTCGATTGGGCTACGGGCGGGTCGCAGCCGGCATTGAACGCGCAAGACTGAGCTTTCGAAGACTAAGCTTTCGAGGGCTGAGCTTTCGTCCGGAGGTAACGGCTGAAGACACCCGATCGACCATTGTTCGGCGGCAACAGGAGGATCACGATGGCGAAAGCGAAGAAGAAAAAAAGCAAGAAGGCCAAAAAGGCCAAGAAGGCAGTAGCGGCGAAGAAGACCTCAAAGAAGGCAGCCAAGAAGTCCGCGAAGAAATCCGCGAAGAAGTCTGCCAAGAAGGCTCCAAAGAAATCTGCGAAGAAGGCCGCGCCAAAGAAGGCCGCTAAGAAGGCTGCGCCTAAGAAGGCCGCCAAGAAGGCTGCGAAGAAAGCGGCGCCGAAGAAGGCGAAGGCAGCTCCGAAGCCGTCAACGCCGGCAGCTCCGGCTCCCGAGCCTGCCGCCGAGACAAGCTGGGCGATGCCTTCGTCTTCTGCGGACACGACACCGGCCGAAGGACAAGGTTAGGCCCAAGGTCAGGCCAAAGGCTGGATCCAATCCGACGACCATGATCGGCAACAGGAAGGCCGCAGCGGCGATGCTGCGGCCTTTTTGCATCGGCGCGCCGGCGCGCGGGGATGATCTCGTCGGGAAGCAGCCTGATTCGTGGCACGGGCAGCACGGTACCGCCGGACCCGTACTAACGCGGGCCTCCCAGTGCACTTTGGAATGCAAATAATGTGATCGAGAAGACACACGGGCTGACAACCTTTCGTGGAATCGTCAGAACGCCCAAAAAGTCGGCAGATGCCCGCGTTTTTTGCTTCACGGTTTGCCTCACCCCATCCAGATTGCCGCAGTTACGAAATTTGCAATCAGGTCGAGCGTTCCGGGGGCTTCCGGGATCCGGCTGGGGTCTTAGAACTGGTGATGGGGATCGAAATGAAAAAAGTGGCTTTGTTGGCAACGGCGCTGGCAATGGTGACGGGCTCGGCTTTCGCGGCAGACATGCGAGTGAAGGCACTGAAGGCCCCGCCGGTGGTCGCGTTTGATCCCTGGGATATCGCCTTCGGCGGCGCCATCATGAGCGACTACATCTTCCGCGGCGTCACGCAGTCGAACCACAAGCCGTCGGTCGCGGCCTATTTCGAGCCGCGCTACAACGTCAACAAGGACCTCCAGCTCTACGTCGGCGTGTCCGCCGAAAGCATCTCCTTCGCCAATCGCGCTGCTGCTGAAGTGGACATCTACGGCGGTATCCGCCCGACCTTCGGCGCCTTCGCCTTCGATATCGGTGTCTGGGGCTACCTGTATCCGGGCGGCAGCTGCGCCGACAACGTGCTCACCGGCGGCATTCCGGGCGGCAACGTCTGCGGCGTCAGCACGACCACTATCTTCCTCGCCGACGGCAACGTCATGAAGAAGGACGTCAGCTTCGTCGAAGTCTACGGCAAGGTGAACTACACCATCAACGACAGCTTCACGGTCGGCGCGACCGAGTACTACTCGCCGAACTTCCTGAACTCGGGTGCCTGGGGCAACTACGCTTCGTTGACCGCCAAGTACACGGCGCCCAGCACGGCCTTCGGTGCTTCCGGCATGGGCATGTACGTCTCGGGTGAGTTCGGCCGGCAGTGGTTTGGTACTTCGGACGCCTTCTACGGCACCGGCGTCGGCACCGTTTTCGCCAACGGTATCCCCTACAAGGACTACAACACCTGGAACATCGGCATCGGCTTCACCTACAAAGTGTTCACGCTGGACCTGCGTTACTCCGACACCGACCTGAACAAGGGTGATTGCAACGCCTTCACCAGCGCCTTCAACGCCACCGGCACCACCAACGTCACCGCGATCAATCCGGGCGGCGCTGGCTCCAACTGGTGCGGCGCGGCCGGCATTGCCAAGCTGTCGTTCGACCTGACGGCCATGAGCAACCTGAAGTAAGCTTCTTCCCGAAGCGACTTGATGAGGGCGGCAGGGCAACCTGCCGCCCTTTTGCTTTGGGGCTTTGGGGCGTAGGCCAGGGGGCCCGCATGGTTCGAGACGGCCGCCTCCGGCGGGCTCCTCACCATGAGGGGTCACAGATCTCACCGCGAGGACAGACCTCATCCTGAAGGCCGAAAAAGGCGGGCGTCTCGAAGCACGGCCGCAACCAAGGGCCATAGCCTCAGAGCTTCGTCGGGCCGTCTCAGCGTGCCGCGCTCGGCTCCTTCTCGACCGGCACACCACCGTCACCGAGGACGTGGATCGCGCCGTGCTTCACCATCGTCACCTTGCGGGTATGGAAGGCTTCCAGCGTCGAGCGGTGGCCGATCGAGACGAGGGTGGCCTGTGGCAGCTTCTCCGCCAGCAGCCGGTACAGGCGGGCCTCGGACGGCTCGTCCAGCGAGGCCGTGGCCTCGTCCAGGAACAGATAGTCCGGCGCGTGCAGCAGCGCGCGGGCGAGCCCGAGGCGCTGCTGCTCGCCCAGCGACAGCATCCGGTTCCAATGACCGTCCTCCTCAAGCCGCTCGGCGAGGTCGAGCAGGCCGACCGCGATCAGCGCGTCCCTGACGCGTGCAGTTTCAAATGCGCCCGGCGCGGCCGGATAGACCACCGCGTCGCGCAACACGCCGACCGGGAAATAGGGGCGCTGGGGCAGCATCATCAGCTTCGCTTTTTCCGGGACGAAGATGGTGCCGGTGCCGAACGGCCAGATGCCGGCGATGGCGCGGAACAGCGTCGACTTGCCGGAGCCCGACGGTCCGGTCACCAGCACGCGCTCCGGCGTCTGGACGGAGAAGGCGTCGGTGGCGACCAGCGGCGTGCCGCTCGGCAGGTTCACGCAGAGCTGTTCGAGGGTGATATTGCGATTGCCGCCGGCGGCCTTGAGGGCGATCGCAGGCTCGTGCGGCGGCAGGTGCGCGGCCGCATCGACCGACATCTCGAAGCCGTCGAGGCGGGCGACGATCGAGCGCCATTCCGCCAGCGATCGGTACGCCGTGACGAAGAACGACAATGCGCCCTGTACGCTCGAGAAGGCGGAGGCGGTCTGCATCATGTCGCCAAGCTGGATCTTCTTGGCGAAGAAGGCCGGCGCCACCAGCACGTAGGGAAAGATCACGGCGGCCTGCTGATAGCTCGCGGTGAACGCGGTGAGGCGCTTGGTGCGGCTCATGATGGCATACCAATTGCCGATCACGAAGCCGAAGCGGTCCAGCAGCCGGCCGCGCTCGGCGCCTTCGCCCTTGAGCAGCGCGATCTGCTCGGAATTCTCGCGGACGCGGACGAGGTTGAAGCGGAAGTCGGCCTCGAAGCGCTGCTGCTCGAAATTGAGATTGACCAGCGGGGCACCGATCCAGTGCGTCAGCGCGGTGCCGAAGATCGCGTACACCAGCGCGCCCCAGCACAGATATCCGGGGATCATGAGGTCGGCGCCGAACAGGTGCAACGGCGCAGCGTTGGAAAGCCCCCAGAGGATGATCACGAAGGAGAACAGCGTCACGATCGACGAGAGCAGGCCGAGCCCGATGGTCAGGGTCTGCTCGACGAAGTTCTTGACGTCCTCGGTGATGCGCTGGTCCGGGTTGTCGGCCGCATCGCCCTTGAGCTGCATGCGGTAGTGGGTGGCGCCTTGCAGCCATTCGCCCAAATAGTGCCGGGTCAGCCATTGCCGCCAGCGGATCTGGAGCCACTGGTTCAGGTACAGCTTGTAGACCGCCAGCGCGATGAAGGCGGAGGCGAGGCCGATGAAGATCCAGATCTCCCTGACGAAGCTATCCCAGTCACTTGCCTGCAGTGAGCTGTAGAACCGGTTCTGCCATTGATTGACCAGGACGTCGATCGCGACCAGCGCCAGCTCCATCGCGATGACTGCGGCAAGCAGGCCGCGGCCGGCCCATTTGTCCTCCGACCGGAAATAGGGGGCGGCGATTCGCCAGACGATCGCGAGCGTGGCGCTGATGTTCTTCACAGAGCTCTGTCTCCTGAGGGATGTGCACAACTGCCCGGGGCCAAAGACTTGGGACGACGGCGGAAATCGGCGCGCTTAGACTAAAGTCGCAAGTCCTGCAATTTGCGTTGGCTTGTCGCAGCTTGCAACCCTAGCATGGGGCTCGACGGCGCGGGGTGGGGGCCTTCGGGATTTCGCGAGCTTGTGAGCGGACGGGAACCGCTGCATTCGCGAGGAATTCGCGTCCGGCTCGGGGGTTATCGCTTCAGGGTCAAGCAGGATCGGCTGTCCACGCGGGCCGCCTGCAGCACACATGCGTGGGGGAGGAAGATCATGTGGAATCAAGTTTATGACCCGTTGCACAGCCCCGTGCTGTCGACGATCGCGGCGGCAGTCCCTGTCGTCACATTGCTGGTCCTGATCGCGAGCGGACGGGTCCAGGCTCATATCGCAGCGGTCATCGCCGTGATCGTGGCCAATTTGATCACGATCTTCGTCTTCACCATGCCGGCGAACATGTCGATCCGCGCCTCGGTGCTGGGCATCGTCACCGGGTTCTTCCCGATCGGCTGGATCGTTCTCAACGTCATCTTCCTCTACCAGGTGACGGTGAGCACCGGGCGCTTCGAATTGCTCAAGCGCGCGGTCGGCGGCGTCACCGAGGACCGGCGGCTGCAATTGCTGCTGATCGCGTTCTCGTTCGGCGCCTTCTTCGAAGGCGCCTCGGGCTTCGGCACGCCGGTCGCGATCACGGGCGCCGTCCTGATCGGCCTCGGCTTCTCGCCGCTTGCAGCAAGCGGCCTGTCGCTGATCGCCAACACCGCGCCGGTCGCTTATGGGGCGCTGGGCACGCCGATCCAGGGCCTTGCCTCGGTGACCGGGCTTGATCCCTACATCCTCGGCGCGATGGTCGGCCGGCAATTGCCGTTCTTCTCGCTGATCGTGCCGTTCTGGGTGGTGTGGGCGTTCGCGGGCTGGAAGGGCATGAAGGACGTCTGGCCGGCGATCCTGGTCACCGGCGTGTCGTTCGCTGTCCCGCAATTCGTGATCTCGAACTACGTCAATCCCTGGATCGTCGACATCGGGGCGTCGCTGATCTCGATGGGGGCGCTGATCCTGTTCCTGAAGGTCTGGCAGCCCAGGCAGCTCTGGCTGTCGCCGGCGCTGCGCGGCCGCGATGAATCGGCCGCCACCATGGCCGCGGCAAAACCGATGGACAAGACGCCGCTGACGCAGAGCGAGCTGTTCAGCGCGCTGCTGCCGTGGATCATCGTCTGCATCGTGATGCTGATCTGGGGCAATGGTGGATTCAAGACCTGGGCGAACTCGATCTTCACCTGGAACTATCCCGTTCCCGAGCTGCATCAGATGATCAACAAGATGCCGCCGGTCGCGCCGGGGCCGACGAAAGAGAGCGCGGTGTTCGGCTTCACCTATCTCTCGTTCACCGGCACCGGCATGCTGATTGCGGCGATCATCTCAGGCTTCCTGATGGGCGTCGGTCCTGGCCGGCTCTTGACGGAATACGGGCGCACCATCCGGCTTTGCGCGATCTCGCTGATCACGATCTCGGCGATGCTCGCGATTGGCACGCTGACGCGGCTCTCCGGCGTGGACGCGACGCTCGGCCTCGCCTTTGCTGCAACCGGCGTGCTCTATCCCTTCTTCGGCACGCTGCTCGGTTGGTTGGGCGTGGCGCTAACGGGATCGGATACCGCTTCCAACGTTCTGTTCGGAAATCTTCAGAAGATCACCTCCGAGCAGCTTGGTCTATCGCCGATCCTGATGGCTGCGGCGAACTCGTCCGGCGGCGTGATGGGCAAGATGATCGACGCCCAGTCGATCGTGGTCGCGTCCACCGCGACGAATTGGTACGGGCACGAGGGCACGATCCTGCGCTTCGTGTTCTGGCACTCGATCGTGCTGGCTTCGTTGGTCGGCGGGTTCGTGACGTTGCAGGCCTATGTCTGGCCGTTCACGGCGATGGTCCTGAAGTAGCAGGCCACGCCCGGCTTCAACCCAAATCCCCGCGAGGTTGCTCCTCGCGGGGATTTTTGCGCCGCGCATGGACGAACCTTCTCAACGGCGCCGCCGTCTTATAGAAGGTGCCGCAAATCAGGTCGGTCGAGAGGTCTCATGGTTTCGTTCAGCCAGACGGTGTGTGCGGCGGTTGCAATGCTCGCGATGTCCACGCTCGCGCGCGCGGAGGACGGTTTTCCGTTCGGCACCGAGATGACGCTGGAGGCGCTGCCGCAGCCGGGCTCGAAGCGGATTCCGAACATCGAGATCGGCGACAATGGCGAGGTCGTGCTGGAGCTCTGGTGCAAGGGCGGCAAGGGCCAGTTCTCGGTTGCTGGCAACACCGTGATCTTCGTCCCCGGCCACATCCAGGACCGCTCCTGCCCGCCGGCAAGGGCCCAGGCCGACGACGATCTCGTTGCAGCCCTGGGCAGTGTCGAGACCTGGAAGCGCCAGGGTGACGTGCTCACGCTCGTCGGCCCCAAGCCGCTGCGCTTTCGCGTCAACGGCAATTAGCCTCTGCTGTCATTCCCCGCGACCCGGCTACGCCAAGGCTTCGCCGGGGTTGAGGTCCAGAGGCGCCGAAGCTTTAGCACAGGCGGCAAGCGGGGAATCCAGTACGCCGCGGCTTCTCGATTCATCAAAACCTTCTCGGAGTACTGGATCGCCCGGTCAAGCCGGGCGATGACCGAGAGTTGATGCGCGGGCTACATCACTTCCACACAGACTTGTCGGCGTCCCAGCGCTGGCCTTTCAGCTCCTTGGCGAGCGCCTCGACCGAACCGTTGTCGTCGGGCTGATCGCCTTCCTCGTCCGCGGTCGCTTCGTCCGAGAGATTGAGCTTGGCGCCGCTGCTCTCGTCAGTGGTCGTGGTCGCGGGACTCCCGATCCAGAGCATGAGCTTGTCGGTCGTGCCGGGCTTGTCGGGCGAGACGAGACCCGCAACCTCGATCGTGTCGGTGAGCTCGAGCGCGGGAAAGTCCTGGTTCGGCCGCTTGAACACCAGCTTGAGCTTGCCGGTCGCCGGGTTGAAGCTTTGCGAGACCGGCTTTGCCGCGAGCGTCCTGCTCAGCACGCCAGCCACCGCGGCCGCGAGCTTGTCGCGGTTGATCTTGTCGCCGTCGCGCCAATCGGCGGCGGGAATGCGGATGGTGCGGTCCATCTCGGTCATGCCCGCGGTCCAGCCCGCGGCGGTCACGCCGGGCGTCGCCTTGAATTTCGCCAGCAGCGCGCCGGCGCGCTCCGGATCGACCGACATATTGATGGTCTGCTCGCCCGCGCGTAGCGCGTCGCAGCCGACGGTGAGACTCGCCAGCGTCACCTCGACGTCCTGGCCCTTCAGGCTCTTCAGGAACTCGGTCGCGGCATCCAGCTTGACCTTGACCGCGATCGCTTCCGGCGAGACGTCGGTGAAATCCTTTGGTTGGGGCGTGATGCCGTCGTCGGAGGTCTGGTTGTCGAGGAATTCCTTCTCGCTGAGATCGGAATTGTCGGGCGAGGTGACCTCGGTCACGGTCTGGCCAATGCTGATCTGGCCGCGGAATTCGAACGTGTCTCCGGCCTGTTTGCGCAGCAGCTTGACTGTGACCGGCGCCTTCGCGCCGAGGCTCTGCGTCGTACCCGTCAGGTTCTGGCCCGCGACCTGGAGATTGACGACGAAGCGGTCCTTGCGGTCGGAATTCTTCGCGACGGGATAACAGACGTCGAGCACGGCTGCGGTGACGGTCTTGCCCTGGCGTGTCTCCTTCAGGATCACGTCGGCATTGCCGTCCATCAGCCCGTCGATCGAGGTGAAATAGCGCGTCTCGACGCCGCCGGGCGCCGTGGCCTTCGGCGCCAGCTTCATCTGGGCGGATGCGACCTCAGGCGAAACTGCAAGCAGAGCCGCCAGAACGGCCGTGGAGCAAAACACAAGCGCGCGCATCGACGAAATCCCTGAGGCAATGGGGCATGACTCGGAAAGTGTGAAGCGGTTTTCCGTTGAGATCAGGCCCAAACAATTCGAATCGGCGTCACCGTAGTGGGTTTTGGCTGCCGGTTGAATTGGAAAGCACGGGTCATGATCGGCAAAAAAGAAGGCCGCCCGGAGGCGGCCTTCGCAACACTGCAATGGAACGGACGGCTTAGAAGCCGCCCATACCGCCACCGGCCGGCATGCCGGAAGCGGCTTCCTTCTTCGGCGACTCCGCGACCATGGCCTCGGTGGTCACCAGCAGGCCGGCGATCGAGGCGGCGTCCTGGAGTGCGGTGCGCACCACCTTGGCGGGGTCGATGATGCCCTTCTCGACCATGTCGACATACTCCTCGGTCTGGGCGTCGAAGCCGAAGGTCTCGGACCTGTTCTCCAGGATCTTGCCGACGACGATCGAGCCTTCCACGCCCGCGTTCTCGGAGATTTGGCGGATCGGGGCTTCCAGCGCCTTCAGCACAATGTTGATGCCGGCCTGGACGTCGGCATTGGCGTTGGTCAGACGGCCGACCGCCTTCTTGGCGCGGAGCAGCGCGACGCCGCCGCCGGGTACGATGCCTTCCTGCACCGCGGCGCGCGTGGCGTTGAGCGCATCCTCGACGCGGTCCTTCTTCTCCTTGACCTCGATCTCGGTGGCACCGCCGACGCGGATCACCGCGACGCCGCCTGCGAGCTTGGCGAGGCGCTCCTGGAGCTTCTCACGGTCGTAATCCGAGGTGGTTTCCTCGATCTGGGCCTTGATCTGGCCGACGCGGGCCTCGATCTCCGGCTTCTTGCCGGCGCCCTTGACGATCGTGGTGTTCTCCTTGTCGATCACAACCTTGCCCGCGCGCCCAAGCATCTTCACCGTGACGCTCTCGAGCTTCATGCCGAGGTCTTCGGAGATCAGCTGGCCGCCGGTGAGGATCGCGAGGTCCTCGAGCATGGCCTTGCGGCGGTCGCCGAAGCCCGGCGCCTTGACGGCGGCGACCTTCAGGCCGCCACGGAGGCGGTTGACGACCAGGGTGGCCAGCGCCTCGCCCTCGACGTCCTCGGCGATGATGACGAGCGGCTTGCCCGACTGCACCACGGCTTCCAGCACGGGCAGCATGGCCTGCAGGCCGGACAGCTTCTTCTCGTGCAGGAGGATGTAAGCGTCCTCGAGTTCGGCCGTCATCTTCTCGGGGTTGGTGACGAAGTAGGGGCTGAGATAGCCGCGGTCGAACTTCATGCCCTCGACGATGTCCACCTCGGTGTCGAGTGACTTGTTCTCCTCGACGGTGATGACGCCCTCGTTGCCGACCTTCTGCATCGCCTGCGCGATCATCTTGCCGATGGCGGCGTCGCCGTTGGCCGAGATGGTGCCGACCTGGGCAACCTCGGAGGAGGCGGCGACCGGCTTGGCGCGCTTCTCGATGTCCTTGACGACGGCCGCGACCGCGATGTCGATGCCGCGCTTGAGGTCCATCGGGTTCATGCCGGCGGCAACCGACTTGGCGCCTTCGCGGACGATGGACTGGGCCAGCACGGTCGCGGTGGTGGTGCCGTCGCCGGCGAGGTCGTTGGTCTTGGAGGCGACCTCACGCACCATCTGGGCGCCCATGTTCTCGAACTTGTCCTCTAGCTCGATCTCCTTGGCGACGGTGACGCCGTCCTTGGTGATGCGGGGCGCGCCGAACGACTTCTCGATGAGCACGTTGCGGCCTTTCGGGCCGAGCGTCACCTTGACGGCGTTGGCGAGAATATCGACGCCGCGCAGCATGCGTTCGCGCGCGTCTCCGGAAAACTTGACGTCTTTGGCAGCCATGGTCTGCAATTCCTCTTCTTTTTTCGTGATGTGTCTTGCTTATTGGGTCGCCTCATTCCGGGGTCCGCGATCGAACCCGGCGGAATGATGCATGCCCGGATCGAGTGACCCGGGCATGCATTCAGCGGCCGTTCAGGCGTCTGGCCTTAGGCCATCACGCCCATAATGTCCGACTCCTTCATGATCAGGAGCTCATCGTTGTCGATCTTGACCTCGGTGCCCGACCACTTGCCAAACAGCACACGGTCGCCGACCTTGAGGTCGATCGGGATCAGCTTGCCGGCCTCGTCGCGGCCACCGGGGCCGACGGCGACGACTTCGCCCCGGGACGGCTTTTCCTTGGCCGTGTCCGGAATGATGATGCCGCCCTTGGTCTTTGACTCGGCGTCGATACGTTTGACCACGACACGGTCATGCAGCGGACGAAATTTGGATTTAGTCATGACGTTTCCCTTTGGAGGCTCGCTTCGGAAGGAGAGGAAGTGGGCGGGCGGCGCTTCCGTCCACCCTTCCCGAGGATCGATCGGCGCGCGTTAGCAATCCATCTTTCAGAGTGCTAATGGTGCGCCCGGGAATATGGCTTGGCCGCGATCCTGTCAAGCAAAGGTGGTTAAGCGATTGGTGAGACGGATATAGGATGGTGACATTGGAAACTTGTTCGGGGTGCCGGCGTATTAAAGGACGTCATTGCTCCGGCAGCGGTTTTGCGCTTGGCTGCGTAAGGGGTGCGGCCATGGTTTTGTCCGGGGGAATGCCATGATCAGTTCAGCTCACGCGCGCACGGTCGCCAATCTGGCGGCGGCTTCTTGCCTGGCGCTGCTGCTTGGTGCCTGCGGCGGCGGCATGAGCCTGCCGTCCTTTTCTTCGTCCTCACCGCCCCCCGAGGCCGAGCCCGGCACCGGTCCGGAAATGCCCGCGTCGATCCGCGCCGACGAGATCGTCGGGCGCTGGGGCCTCGCCTCATTCCAGAACCCGGCCGACCGCGCCCGCACCGAGGCTGCCGCCCGGGCCCAATGCAAAAATCCTTACGTGATCACCGCCGGCTCCTCCGGCGGCGTGATCATGCATCTGGCGGACCAGGCAACACCGCAGGAACTGCGGCTGAAGGGTTCGCCCAGCGGCAAGAATTATATTGGGCCGGCGGGTCCGACGCCCGGCGAGCAGGACCGCGAAATCGTCTCCTTCGACGGCCGCGTCCTCATCACCCGCTTCATCGACAAGGACGCCGCCACCCGCTACGGCAACATGGTCTACGTCCGCTGCGCGCCGAGGGCGTAGTCTCTATCCTTCGTCATGCCCCGCGACCCGGCTACGCCAAGGCTTCGCCGGGGTTGAGGTCCAGGGGCGCCGAAGCTTTAGCGTAGGCGGCAGGCGGGGCATCCAGTACGCCGCAGCTTCTCGGCTCAATCATTGCCGTCTCTGGAATACTGGATCGTCCGCCTGCGCGGACGATGACAGCAGGGGACGATAGACAACAAAAAAACGCCGGCTTGCGCCGGCGTTCGTTATTCAGAGCGTCGCGTCCGTTCAGTCGAACAGCGCGTCGATGTCGTCCTGCGAGGCGTGGCCGACGTCGCCGGCGAGCTTCGGGCCGTTGAGAAGCTTGTCGTCATCGCTGCGAGTGTCGACCTGCGGCACGACGTGAGACTTGATCGCGTCGACACCGCCCCAGATTTCCATCATGGAATTGATGTGCTGCTCGATGAACTTCATCGTGCTCATGACCTTGCTGATGCGCTGGCCGGTCAGGTCCTGGAAGTTGCAGGCTTCGAAGATCGAGATGACGCGTTCCTGGATATCGTCGGCGAGCCGCTTCTGCTGATCGGCCGATTGCACCTTGGCCATCGCGCTGGCCGCCTGGTCGATCGACTCGGCGGCTTCGAGGATCTGCTGGGTCGCCTGTTCGGTGCCGCCGACGACCGCGCCGAGCTCGCCATTGACCTTGGCCATTTCGCCGCCGTCGAAGCTCTTGCCATGCAGTGTCGCGATCTCGCGCTTGGTGCGGTCGATGGCGTCGTGGATGAGGTCGAGCTCGACCTTCAGCTTCTCGCACTGCTCGATCTGCGCCCGGTAAGTATCGAGCATGGTACGGGCTTCGGAGAGCTCGTGGGCGGTGGAGGCGTCGATCGCCGCCATGGCGGCGCTGCCGGACAACGGCGCGGTGCCCTTCGCCATCTGCGTGCGGATCGCACGCAGCTCGGCCATGATCTCGCTATGCATCGGCGCAGCCTCCTCAATCATTTCGGGGCTGGGCATCTCGCCGACAATAGCCTCCTCGACACGAAAACGTTTGCGGTGAATAGCCATCAAGAACTCCCCCCACCTCACTCACGCGTCTTTGTAGGCAGAAGCGATTTAACACGAAGTTCACAGCCGGAACTGTCGTGCGGCTGCGCGCGACGGCGTGCAAACGGGCGATTAACCATGCGTGCACGGCGTTCATCGAAAATAAACGCTGATCGCCAAATTGCGCCGTTGCCGACGATGTGGTGAATCGAAATGGCGTTTCCGTTTACCAAACAAAACGGCTTTTGCTCTTTATTGACCACGTCGCGGATGCGGATCAGCCATCACCTCGCCACGACGCATGTGATCTAGACGAAACAGTACAGAGTACGTCGATGTTCAAGAAAATGTCTGTTGCGCTGCTTGGCAGCGCTTGCACCTTCATTGCCGGCGTCAACAGCGCCAGCGCCTTCGACAATAGCGTGCCGAACGATCCGCCCGCGGTGCTGTACCAGCCGCAGGTGCCGCCTGCGCCCGTGCGCGTCGCCTCCAACATGGGCGGTGGCTTCATCGAGTTCATATTTGGCGACGGGCCCGGTCGCGGTCCGGCCTACGCTCCGCAGCAGCCGGTGTATCAGCAGCAGCCAGGTTATTATGACCAGCGCCGCCTGCCGCCGATGGGCGAACCGCAGATGCAGGGCGCAAGTCTCCAGCAGGAGGCGGTCGATCCGCGGCAGCGTCAGTTTGACCCGAGATTCGAGAAACAACTCGTTGACTATAGCGGCAACGAAAGCGCCGGCACGATCGTGGTCGATACGCCGAACAAATTCCTCTACCTCGTCGAGGGCAACGGCCGCGCGATGCGCTACGGTATCGGCGTCGGCCGCCCCGGCTTCACCTGGTCCGGCGTGAAGTCGATCACGGCCAAGCGCGAATGGCCGGCCTGGACGCCGCCGGCGGAAATGATCGCGCGCCGTCCTGACCTGCCGAGGCATATGGAAGGCGGCCCCGAAAATCCGCTCGGTGCGCGCGCGATGTATCTCGGCTCGACGCTCTACCGTATCCACGGCTCCAACGAGCCTTGGACCATCGGTACCAACGTCTCCTCGGGCTGCATTCGCATGCGCAACGAGGACGTCATCGATCTCTACGGCCGCGTCAACGTCGGCACCAAGGTCGTGGTGATGTAGGCGCATAGCGCTCGGAACCAAAAACGGCCGCCTCATCGGCGGCCGTTCTCGTTTGGAGCAAGGATAAGAAGCGTCAGGCGTAATCGCTGCCGCCATCGTCGCCGCCGCCGAAATCGCCGTCGTCGGCGAGGTCGACATTGCCGCCGTCATTGTCGTTCTGATCGTTGTAATTCTGGTCGTCGTTCGAAGCGTGGTCGGCGAAGCCCTGCCGGGAAGCATCACCGCGGTTCGAGCCGATGTCATCGAGGCCGGCATCGCGCGCGAGCGAGCCGCCGGACTGATCGCTGCCGGTCCAGGGGCTGCGATCGCCCAGAGCATTGGTGTCGCCGAAGGCCTGCTGATGCGATCCGCCCATCATGCCGCGGATGCTGGAGAGCAGCAGCGAGCCGCCGACGACGCCGGCCGCGGCGGCCGCCGCCGTGCCGAGGAACGAGCCACCGCCACCGCCGATCGGCGGCGCACCATAGCCCTGACCCGGTCCTTGGCCGTAGGCCTGTCCGTACGGTGGTTGGCCATAGCCCGGCTGTGGCTGCTGCATCGCCTGGCCGCTGTTCCAGACCGGCCGCGAGTCACGCGGCGGTACGTTCGGAACCGAGCCGCGCGACGGACCCCCGCCGAATAGCGTGTCGCGCATGGTGTCCAGGAAACCGCCGGACTGCGCCTGCTCGGGCGCCTGCGCCGCCTCCAGCTCCTGGATGCGATTGTGAGCACGCTTCAACGCCTCGTCCTGCAACAGCACGGTCTGCACCAGCGCATAGATGGCGCCGGGCGCCTTGCGCAGGCCGTCGGAGATCGCGGCGATCGCGTCGGGATCGCGCGGTGCATTTTCCAGTTTCGAAAGCCGGTCGAAAAGCTCGTCGACGAGCTGGCGTTCCTGCGGCGTCATGGTCAGTCTCCCTCGCGCAAAACAAGCGCGAGGCAGATGTAGGGTTCCATTGTGGCCCCAACAGTGCCGGCTGGATTAAATTTCGGTATGCGACAAGCTGCCCCGCGGGGCGGCTTTCTCGCAAACTTCGCCGGTTTTACCCCAGCGTGACGCCGCTGTCCGTCAGCAGGCGCGCAAAGGCATCGCCGGCGAGATAGGCGTGCTCGCGTTCGCGGACATCCGTCATCGGGTCGAGCCCGGTGAGAATTTCGTCGACGAAGCCGGGATGACACATCACGAGGCCGCCATCCGGCAGGCCTTCGAGAAATTGCCGCATCAGCTCGCCGAAATCGGCCGCCTGCGTGAAATCATAGGCGCCGGCGAAGCCGGGATTGAAGCTGAGGCCCGCGCTGCCGGCACGGCGGCGGAATTGCGCGCTGAGAATGTCGAGCACCATGGCTTTCGGTGAGGCCAGCCGCTGCATCAGCGGCAGGTCGCGGCCGCCCTGGCGCACCCAGGCTTTTGGCGCGACTTCGCTCACCGCATCGACAAAGCCGTCGCGCACCTGCGGGTAGAGCTGCACATGCTGATGGCCGTCGACGAAGTCAGGCGCGCGTCCGAACGCTTTCGCGAAGGCTGCCAGCTGCGCCTTGACCTCGTTGCGAAAGAACTCGCGGTCGAGCCTTCGGGCAAGACCCGCGCGCAGCAGCTTCGGAAACGGGAGAAACATGTCGCCGTCGAGCGGACGGAAATGCATGGTGAGCGGCCGGAACGGTGCCGACAACGTCACGTGCAATCCGATCGCGCAGCGTGGGCTCGCTTGCGCTGCCGCCTGGAGCGCCTCGATCTCGCTGCGCTCGACCGCAGGTCCCACCATCATCACCGAGGTAGCGTTGAGACGGCCGCGTTCGATCAGGTCGCGGATGGCGCGATTGACGCCCGGGCTGATGCCGTAATCGTCGGCGCAGAGCCAGATCCGCCGCAGCGGCGCGGCCGCGCTCATTCGGCCGCCGTCCTCTTCGCGGCGTCCAAGCTTGAAGCGTCCTGGGCCTTCTCGGTTTCGAAATGCTTTTCACTGTGCTCGGCGACGAAGTAGATCGGGCGCGCCTTCAGCTCGGAGAGGATCTTGCCGATATATTCGCCGACGATGCCGATCATGATGAGCTGCACGCCGCCGATCGTCATCAGGCCGATCACGAGTGAGGGATAGCCGGGCACCTGCTTGCCGGTGGTCAAGACCTCCCAGAGGATCGACAGACCGAACAGGAACGCTCCGCCGGCGAGGATCACGCCGAGCAGGCTGGCGAAGCGCAGCGGCGCCACCGAGAACGAGGTGACGCCTTCGATCGAAAGACCAAGCAGGCGTGCGGCGCTGAAGGTCGTCACGCCATGGGTGCGCGGCGCGGGCTCGTAATCGACGCGGATCTGGCGGAAGCCGATCCAGCTCGCGAGGCCCTTGAAGAAGCGGTTGCGCTCGGGCAGCTGCCTCAGTGCTGCGACCGCGCGCGGCGACAGCAGGCGGAAGTCGCCGGCGTCTTCGGGAATCTTCTGGCGCGCGCCCCAATTGATCAGCGCATAGAAGCCGCGTCCGGCGAGCCGCCGCAGGAAGGGCTCGTTGTCGCGATGCGCCTTGGCGGTATAGACGACGTCGTAGCCGTCCTCGATCCAGTGCCGCACCAGTCGCTCGACCAGCGACGGCGGATGCTGGCCGTCGCCGTCCATGAACAGCACCGCGCCGAGCCGGGCATGGTCGAGGCCGGCCATCAGCGCGGCCTCCTTGCCGAAATTGCGCGACAGCGACACCACCTGGACGTCGACCGCGTCGGCCGGCAGCGAGCGGGCGATCGACAGCGTCGCGTCCGCGCTGCCGTCATCGACATAGACGACCTCGCAAGCCAAGCGATAGCGCTCCCGCAAGGTCTTTGCGAGATCGCAGATGCGCTGGTGCAGGGCGGCGAGGCCCGCGGCTTCGTTGTAGAGCGGGACGACAATCGACAGCCCCTTCGCGGCGGCGCTTGCCGCGTTGGTCGTCATGCCGGAAACGTCAGAGCCCAGCGTCATCGATCAAGGTTCCAGAGGCGTTCAAGGTCATCTCAACAGCATATGGTAGCTGCCGTTTGCTGTCGCTACGCTGAACGGAATTGCTCAACAAACTTTGGGCTCACTGCCGCAGGAACGCCTCGAGCCTGGCGAACAGCGGGTTCTCCCGGTCGAACACGTAATCCAGCGAAACCACCGAGACGGTCTCGGCGCCATGCCCGCGCAGGAAGCTCGCGAGTGCATAGAGCTGGCCCGGCGGGCAGTGCAGCGTGAGCATGCCTGACGAGGTCGGTCCGCCGAACGGGGCTTCGACGCCGAAGCGCTCGTGGGCCTCGGTGAGCATGGCCGCGTCGCACTGGCGGAAGCGGGTGCGGACTTCGCGGTATTTGTTGGCCCGCGCCCGCGCCGCGATGTGATCGAGGATGATTCGCGCGGTCTCCCGCGCTTGCGGCGACCAATCGGCGTCCCTTGAGGCGACCAGATTGGCCTGGCTGCGCAGGATCACGCCGTCGTCGAGCACCCGCAATCCGTTGGCGGCGAGCGTCGCGCCGGTCGTGGTGATATCGACGATCAACTCGGCGCTGCCGGCGGCCGGTGCGCCTTCGGTCGCGCCCGTGCTTTCGACGATGCGGTAATCGGTGATGCCTTGGCTCTGGAAGAAGGCGCGGGTGAGATTGATGAACTTGGTCGCGACCCGCATCCGCATGTGATGCTGCTCGCGGAAGCCGGTGGTGACGTCGTCGAGGTCGGCCATGGTGCGGACGTCGATCCACGCCTGCGGCACCGCGACGACGACGTCGGCATAACCGAAGCCGAGGCCTTCGATCAGGGAGACGCGCTTGTCGGCGTCCGCGATGGTCTCGCGCACCAGATCCTCGCCGGTGACGCCGAGATGCGCCGAGCCGCGGGACAGTTGCGAGGCGATCTCGCTCGCCGAGAGATAGGCGACTTCGACATTGTCGAGGCCCGCGAGCGTGCCGCGATAGTCGCGGGCGCCGCCCGCCTTCGACAGCTTGAGCCCGGCGCGGGCGAAGAAGGCCTCGGTGTTTTCCTGAAGGCGACCCTTGGAGGGAACGGCCAGAACGAATGGCGCGCTCATGACTTAAGCTCCCACCTTGCGGCCGATCCGGGTCAGCGCATCCACCCAGACCGAGAAACCGACCGCGGGGATCGGCTCGGCCGATCCAAGCTGGGTCATCAGCCCGTCATAGCGGCCGCCGGCAACCAGCGGCTCGGCGCCGTTGCCGCGGTGATGCAGCTCGAATTCGAAGCCGGTGTAGTAGTCGAGCCCGCGCCCGAACGCGGTCGAAAACCGCGTCCCCTTCACATCGATGCCGCGCGCCGCCATGAAGCCGACCCGGCTTTCAAACTGGTCGATCGCAGCACTGAGGTCGAGCTTCGCATCATTGGTGAGCGCGCGCAGCTCGGCCACGGCGTCATCGGGGTTACCCGATATCGACAGGAAACGCTTGAGCACGGCGATGGCTTCGCGCGGCAGCGCGCCGCCCTTCAGCGTCGACTGCTCGAGGAAGCGGTCGGCAATCTCGGCCGTGGTGCGGCCGCCGACATTGGTGGTGCCGGCGATCGACATCAGATCGGTGACGAAAGCGAGTGCTGCCTTGCGGTCGGAGCCGGCGAGCGCCGCGAGCACGCCCTCATATTCGCTGCGGGTCGCTGTGGTCGCGGCTGCCAGCCGTTCCAGATCCTGCTCCAGGCTGATCTTGCGGTTGAAATCCTTGACCAAGCGGCGGCGCCAGACCGGATAGAGGTCGAGCGCGTCGAGCAGCGCGTTGAACAGCGCCACGTCGCCGGTGCGGATCTCGACGTCGCGAACGCCGAAGGCGGCGGTCGCCTCCAGCGCCAGCGCCAGCATCTCGGCATCGGCCGCGGCGCGGTCCTGGCGGCCGAACGACTCGATGCCGGCCTGCAGGAATTCGCTGCTCTGGCCGTTGCGGTAGCGGAACACCGGGCCGAGATAACTGAACCCGGCCGGCTGGCCGGCACGGCCAGAGCTGAGGTAATCGCGGGCCACCGGTATGGTCAGGTCCGGGCGCAGGCAGAGCTCATCGCCGGAGAGGTCCGTGGTCAGGTACAGGCTCTTGCGGATGTCCTCGCCGGAGAGATCCAGGAACGGTTCGGCCGGCTGCAGGATGGCGGGCTCGGCCCTGACATAGCCGGCCTGGCCGAACGACAGCAGCAGCGTGTCCGCCCAGGCGGCGGAGCCGGCAGCGTTTGAGGTGGCAGTCGCGGTCATCTTGGGGTCCATCGTCCCGGTGGAACCGGGCAGGGCAAGCAGGGAACGAATTGCCGCAGGCCTTAGCATGGCCCGAAAGCGGTTTCGACCTCCAAAGGATCAATCGCTTAACCGGAGCGACGCGCCGTCAGCAGAGGATGCGAAGCCCAAATCAGGTATCGTCGCCAAGCTAGGTAATATAATACCGATCGATCGCGCTGCGGCCGACCCAGTTAGGTTGGACGCCTCACCCTCATTCATTTCGGCCAGGCAGGTCTCCGGGCCGCTTTCACGAAGGAATGGGCCGCCTGGGCGGAAAGCTCGGCCCTCGCATGTAACCTCATCCGCGAACTGCTTGGCCCGGTTGAGGATGTCCACTGGTCTCATGCTCAATTTGGGTAGGGCGGACGATCCGTTCGCAGAGCCTTGGTTTACCATGCGAAAGTTGGTTTCCGATTCATGCGACAACGCACAGATGTAATCCGAACGGTCGCGCGACACACGCTGGCCTATATGCTGTTTTGATTAGCGAGATGTTCCGGCACTACGACTTAGATCCACTCGACCTTCTGATCGTTCGTGCCATTCTCAATGCCCCGCGACCTGCGGCGCGCCGGGGCCAGAGGGCCGGGTGGTTTGCGTCGCGCTAAAGTCGCCGTCTCTACGAAGAAGGTCAGGTAAGCAGCAGAACATGGATCAAAGCCGTCTAGTCCCTGCTCGCGAGGCAATGCAAAAGATAGCGGCGGATCGCTTGATGTCGTTCCAGGATCTCAAGCCATCCTCGGCGCTCGAGCTCAAATCGTATGACATCGATCATTTCGGTGAGACCGAGAAATACGCCGGCGCATCGAGCATGCCGTTGTCTGTCGGGACGACCGCGATCATGCGTGCCCGGCTCACCTTGCCGACCCTGACCCTGTCGCTGTTGAAAACCTTCCCCCGGATCATTCGCGGCTATCAGCTCACCAATGCTGCCGCAGTGGTGGTACCGATGGATCACGTGACCTCTGCCCGCATCAACGGGCAATCGATCGGCGGTTCTGTTGTCATTCTAAAAGGCGGTTCAGATTGCTTGGTGCATGAGCCGGAGGGGCGTCTGCTGGCGGTGGTCTACTTCAGTCCATCCGGGCGGGAGCCATTGCCTGAATTGAGCGATGGATGCCATTTGCTGAATCCGGCGCCGGACGTGCTTGCCTCGCTGCGCCGTCTGATCTCGATCTCGCTTGAAACCGCGGCAAATGACCCGGACTTCCTGAACGAGCCGGCTTCGCAAACGATTGTCGAACGATCACTGCTCAGCACGATGGATGCGGCGATCTGGTCCAGTGTCGCAAGCGCACCTGCGTCGTCCACCACCGAGCATTATCGGCGGATCGTGGCTGATATGGAAAAACTGATTCGGCGCGATCTGATGATCTGGCACAAGACCACCGAACTGGCGGAACAGGCGGGCGTGTCGGTCCGGACTCTCCAGAGTGCGACACGGGCCATCTGCGGCATGAGCCCACATCGCTATAGCCGGGTCTTGCGCCTCTGGTCGGTACGCAAGCAACTGCGCACCGGCCGAGCAGGCCGGAGTGTGAAGTCGTGCGCGCTTGCGCATGGTTTCTGGCATCTCAGCGAATTCGCAGGGAGCTACAGAGAGGCTTTCGGAGAGTTGCCTTCGGAGACCCTGAACCGATCGCTACGAGGCGAATAGCAACGTGCCTTAGCCGCGTTCGCCACCCCAGTCGCCCAGCACCGCCTGAACCAGCGCCAGCGCGGCCACCGCGGCGGTGTCGGCCCGCATGATGCGGGGTCCGAGCGCCAGCCGCAGGATTTTCGGCTGCCGCAGCAGCAGGACCCGCTCTTCCTCGGCAAAGCCGCCTTCGGGTCCGATCAGCACGTCGATTCCCTCCCCGGCGCGTGCGGCTTGCAAGCTCCGAATGGGGTTTTCGAGCTCCGCCGCCTCGTCGCAGAAGATCAGCAGCCTGCCAGCGGCGCGCTGGGTCAAGAAGCGCTCCAGCGGCACCGGCTCGGCAACGGTGGCGATGCTGAGAATGCCGCATTGCTCGGCCGCCTCGACGACATTGGCGCGCATCCGCTCGGTATTGACGCGTGAGGCCTGGGTGAATCGGGTCAGAACCGGCTGCAGGCTGGCGGCGCCCATCTCGATGGCCTTCTGCACCATGTAGTCGAGCCGGGCATGCTTGAGCGGAGCGAAGATGTAGGCGAGGTCGGGCAGCCGGTCCTGCGGCCGGGTCTGCTGGAGGATGACGAGACCGTCCGGCCGCTTGCGGCCTTCAATGGCGGCCTGCCACTCGCCGTCGCGGCCGTTGAACGCCAAAACCTCGGCCCCGGCGGCAAGCCGCAGCACATTGCCGAGATAATTGCTCTGGTCGCGGTCGAGCTCGACCCTGCCGTCCTGGGCAAGCGGGGCGTCGACGAACAGGCGGGGGCCGCGGAAATCGTGGGAAGGCATCGTCAAAGGTCCGATTTGCCGCCGTTCTTAACCGAAAGCAGTCCTTTCGGGGTAAATTTTGCCAAAATGGTGCGTCGGCGCGCCGCGCTCCCGCCCTATTCAACGGGTTGTTAAGGGCCGGCGGGAATCGTAAAATCGCGAGCACGGTGGTTGCGCTTCAATTGGGAAGACGCCGAACCCCGCAAGCTCCTGCCGGAGAGACTGCCTTGATGATCCGTCATTTGATGGTTCCGATCACTGCCGCCATGGTCACGATGGGCGCCGTTGGTGCCTATGCGCAGGGCTTCCCCGCGCCGCTGCCGGGCCAAGCCCCAACCAGTTCCGCCTTCCCGCCCGTCAATGGCTCGGCGCCCGTCGCCTCCGTCGGCGGCGCGCCGCAATCCTCCTTCCCCGTGAATGGCGCCGCTCCTGTCGGTGGCGCCGGCGCCTTCAGCGCGGCCCCGCCGACGCAAGCCGGTCCCGGCGAGGACTGCATGAAGGCGTTCATGCCTCTGCGCGAAGATGCCGAAAAACGCGGCAAGCTGATCAAGGCCGCGAGCGACCGTCACGCCCCGCCTGACGAGGCCTGCAAGCTGATCCGCAACTTCAGCCAGGCTGAGACCAAGATGATCAAGTACATCGAGGCCAACGCCTCGAAGTGCGGGATTCCGGCGCAGGTCGGCGCGCAGATGAAGGACGGCCACAAGAACACCGAGGCCATGGCGGCGAAGGTCTGCAATGTTGCGCAGCAGATGCAGAACCAGCCGCGCGGACCGGCCGGTCCGTCGCTGAGCGAAGTGCTGGGTTCGGGCTCGCCGCCCGAGGCCAATGCCGGTAAGAAGGGCGGCAGCACCTTCGACACACTCAACGGCAACGTCCTGACGCGATGAGCGACACGTCAGCCCGAGTTGCCGATTCCACCGGCAACTGGGTCGATACGCGTGCGCCGCAATGGGCGCGGCCTTATCTGCGCTTGTCCCGCTTCGATCGTCCGATCGGCTCCTGGCTCCTGTTGATGCCGTGCTGGTGGTCGGCGGCGCTCGCCGCCGGCATGGCCCATGACGTCCGCGGCCTGCCGCTCACCATCGTCCTGTTCTTCATCGGCGCCTTCGTCATGCGGGGGGCAGGCTGTACCTGGAACGACATCACCGACCGTGACCTCGACGACAAGGTCGAGCGCACCCGCTCGCGGCCGCTGCCCTCCGGCCAGGTGAGCGCGAAGCAGGCGCTGGCGTTCATGGTCGCGCAGGCGCTGATCGGGCTCGTGGTGTTGCTGCAGTTCAACCGCTTCGCGATCCTGACCGGCATTGCCTCGCTGCTGATCGTCGCGATCTACCCGTTCATGAAGCGCATCACCTGGTGGCCGCAGATCGTGCTCGGGCTCGCGTTCTCCTGGGGCGCCCTGATGGGATTTGCCGTCACCTTCGGGCGGATCGATGTCACCGCGCTCGTGCTCTATGCCGGCGCGATCTCCTGGGTGATCGGCTACGACACGATCTACGCGCATCAGGACGCCGAGGACGATGCGCTGATCGGCATCAAGTCCACCGCGCGCCTGTTCGGTGCGCATACGCACCAGGCGCTGATACTGTTCTACGGCCTCGCGGTGCTGCTGATCGGCGTGGCGCTGGCGTCGGGCGATGCGCGCTGGCCGGCCTGGCTCGGACTTGGGGCCTTCGCCGTGCATCTGGCCTCGCAGATCGGGCGGCTGAATATCAGCGATGGCGATCTCTGCAAGCGCCTGTTCTACTCGAACCGCGACGCTGGGCTGTTGTTGTTTGCGGGTTTGCTGGCCGACGCGGTGATGCGGACGGCTTAACTCCGGGCGATGATCTCGCGCTCATCGCGATGCACCGACAACTCCCGTGCGACACCGGTGCGGCGGCGCATCAGAAATTTCGGACGGCGATCGCGAATCGGGTTGGCGCGGCGACGGCGCGGCGCGGGCTGGCGTGCGCCTTCGTCGAGCTGCGGAAGTGCGAACAGCTCGCTCCAGATTGCCCAGGCCTCAACGAGTTCGTCGCCGTCGGCGCTGACCAGCAGCGGAATGGAGAGCGAGGGATCGCGATGAACGAGGACGAGGGTCTGGGCCTCGTCGTTGCCGCGCAGCGCGACGCCGGTGAAGTCGCTGACGCGAACATTGATTGCCATCCGCATGCCGCGGACGGCACGGTGCAGCACGACACGTTCGCGATGAAGCTCGATCTGCCGTACATATCCGTCGGCGCGCGGATCATGCGCATCGAAGCGGACCGGAAGGGAAAGGGGGTCGAGCCGCAGGGAGCGGCTCGACCCGGCGGGAGCGATCCCGCTTGTTGCTGTTTGACGCCTCACGGCTTTAGTTCTCCCCGCCAGGATTATGTTCCCGGTCGATGCGAGGACCTTAGCGCGAGCCTTTCCGAAACCGCTTAAAAAGGCTGGTTAATCCAACCTCACCGCCGCGCATGATTGACAAGACCTTGGCGCGCATGATTGACGAGACGTTGCGCGCAAGGTGCGAATCTGAGCTTTTGGTGGGCTGAAAATGCTTGAAGTCCGCGCGATCAGGGCACATCTGTGGGTTCCGGTCCCGCAGCCCGCCCCAACAGGATTTCGTTTGTGAACCCTTCACCAAGCTCGACGCTTTCGCCCAAGGATTCGTCCACAGCCAGCCGCGACCTGTTCGACCAGTCTGCGCTCTCCGATCTCGCGCAGCGGCTGGTGGAGGCTGCAAGGCGCGCCGGCGCGGATGCGGCCGATGCAGTCGCCGTGCGTGGCGTCTCGCAAGGCGTCGAGGTCCGCGACGGCCGCGTCGAGGAATCCGAACGGTCCGAGGGCGACGATGTCGGCCTGCGCGTGCTGGTCGGCCGCCGTCAGGCGGTGGTCTCGACCAATGATACCAGCGGCGATGCCGTGACCAAGCTTGCCGAGCGAGCGGTTGCGATGGCGCGCGTCGCGCCCGACGACAAATATGTCGGCCTTGCCGATCCGGCACTGCTCGCGCGCGACTTCCCCGATCTCGATCTGCTCGACCCTGACGTGCCCGCGACCTCGGAACTCGAGCGTCGCGCGCTCGAAGCCGAGGCTGCGGCGCTTGGTGTGAAGGGCGTGACCAAATCCGGCGGCGCCTCGGCCTCCGCCGGCATGGGCGGCATGGTGCTCGTCACCAGCACCGGCTTCCACGGTTCTTATCTGCGGTCCAGCCAGGGCATCTCCGCCACCGCCATTGTCGGTGACGGCACCGGCATGGAGCGCGACTACGACTTCACCTCGGCGCCGCATGGTGTAGACCTCTTGTCACCGGAGATCGTCGGCCGTTCCGCGGGCGAGCGCACCGTGGCGCGCTTCAATCCGCGCAAGGTCGAGACCTGCAAGGTGCCTGTGGTGTTCGATCCGCGCGTCGCGGGCTCGCTGGTCGGTCACGTCGTCGGCGCCATCAATGGCGCTTCGATCGCGCGCAAGACCAGCTTCCTGAAGGACAAGCTCGGCCAGCAGCTGTTCGCCAACAACATCCGCATCATCGACGATCCGCTGCGCAAACGCGGCCTGCGCTCGCAGACGTTCGACGCCGAAGGCGTCGCCGTGAAGAAGATCGCGCTGATCGACGAAGGCGTGCTGACGACCTGGCTGCTCGATTGCGCGACCGCGCGTGAGCTCGGCCTCACCACCACCGGCCATGCCCACCGCGGCGTGTCCTCCTCGCCGTCACCCGGCCCGTACAATCTGCATCTTGAACCCGGCACGCCGACGCCGGCCGAGCTGATCTCCGACATCAAGCAGGGGTTCTACGTCACCGATTTGATCGGCTCGGGCGTCAACGGCGTCACCGGCGATTACAGCCGCGGCGCCTCCGGCTTCTGGATTGAGAACGGCGAACTCACTTATCCCGTGAGCGAGGTGACGATCGCCGGCCATCTGTTCGAGATCTTCAGGTCGATGCAGCCGGCGAACAATCTCGAGTTCCGCTACGGCGTCAATGCGCCGACGGTGCGCATCGAGGGTTTGACGCTTGGCGGACGTTGACGCGAACGCAACCGGCGAAGCCATCCTGACGCGCGACGCGGCGCTGCTGCAAGAGACGGTGCGGGAGGCGGGCGCACTCGCGCAGTCGATGTTCCGCACCGAGCTGAAGAAGTGGACCAAGGGCGCGTCCTCGCCGGTCTCGGAAGCCGACATTGCCGTCAACGATCTCCTGGAAGCGCGCCTGCGCGCGGCGACGCCCGACTATGGCTGGCTGTCGGAGGAGAGCGCCGACGACGAGGTGCGGCTGTCGCGGCGGATGACCTGGATCGTCGATCCCATCGACGGCACCCGCAACTATCTCAATGGCCATGACGAATGGTGCGTCAGCGTGGCGCTGGTCGAGGATGCCTCGCCAGTGCTGGCCGCGGTGTTCGCGCCGACGAGCGAAGAGTTCTTTTTCGCCGCCCGCGGCCAGGGCACGACCCTCAACGAGGTGCCGGTGCGGGCGACGTCGGGATCCGAGCTTGACTTCTCGCGGGTCGCGGGTCCGAAGCCCCTGGTCGAGCGCCTGAAGCCGTCACTGGGCGAGATCAAGCTGCATCCGCGAATCGGTTCGCTCGCGCTGCGTCTGTGCCGGGTCGCTCATGGCGCGCTGGATGCGGCTTTTGCGGGCGGCAACAGTCATGATTGGGACCTTGCGGCGGCGGATTTGATCGTGCAGGAAGCCGATGGTAGGATGAGCGATCTCTCCGGAGATCCCATCCTCTATAACCGCCGGCAAGTCACGCATGGGGTGCTGGTGGCAGCGGGTCGCGATCGTCATGCGAACATTGTCTCGCATTTTCGAAACCGCCCCTTGCCGTGAAGCGCTTTCTCGTGCTTGTCGAACACTGCTTTGCCGGGCAGCCCGTTAGGAACAGAACCGATGCCAGATAGTGCCCCGCAACAACTGCTCCACCTCGTCGTCGGCGGCGAGCTCGTCGATCTCGAGCACAACACCTTCAAGAACCTCGACGACGTTGAGATCGTTGGCCTCTATCCGAACTATGCGACCGCGCACGCCGCCTGGCGCGCCAAGGCGCAGAGCACGGTCGACAACGCGCAGATGCGCTATTTCATCGTCCATCTCCACCGGCTGCTCGACCCGAATCAAGAACCGGCGCGTTGAAAAAGCTGCTTCGCAATACGCTGAGGAGCAGCTTCGTTCAGCGTGCCGTCGGAATCCTGGCGGCCGAATATCTGCGTCTGGTCTGGCGGACGAACACATTCACGTTCGATCCGCCTGACGTCTATGACCGCGTCGAACCGCAGATCCCGGCGATCTTCGCCTTTTGGCACGGCCAGCATTTCCTCACCCCCTTCATCAAGAACAAGGACTGGTACAAGGCCAGGGTCCTGATCTCCCGTCACCGCGACGGCGAGTTCAACGCGATTGCCGCCGAGCGGCTCGGCATCGGCACCATCCGCGGCTCCGGCGACCATGGCGGCGCGTTTCACCGCAAAGGCGGGGTCGGTGCCTTCAAGGAAATGGTGCGGACGCTCGAGGACGGTTGTAATGTCGCGCTGACCGCTGACGTCCCCAAGCGCTCGCGCGTGGCTGGGCTCGGCATCATCATGCTGGCACGGGAATCGGGGCGGCCGATCATGCCTTTTGCGATGGCGACCAGCCGCTTCGTCCGGCTCAAGAACTGGGACCGCACCACCATCAACCTGCCGTTCGGGCGGGGCGCGTTGGTCGGCATCAAGGAAATCCACGTTCCGCCGGATGCGGACGCCGCCACCATGGAAGCGCTGCGGCTCGAGCTGGAGGAGACCTTGAACGAGGCGACCCGCCGCGCCTATGCGCAACTCGGCCGGCCGGGACCTGCAGATGCCTAAATCGCTACCGGGCTCGCTGCCGTTGACGCTGCGGATGTACCGGCGCCTGGCGCGCGGCCTGGTGCCGCTCGCGCCTGTGCTGATCAAGCGGCGCCTGAAGCAGGGCAAGGAAGATCCCGCGCGCGTCGGCGAACGGCGGGGCCTGTCCCGGGACGTGCGACCGCACGGTCCGCTGGTCTGGATTCACGGCGCCAGCGTCGGCGAGGTCCTCGCCGCGGCGGCCCTGATCGAGCGCTTGCGCGATCTGAACCTGCGCATTCTGCTCACCTCGGGCACCGTCACGTCGGCTGCTATTGTCGCAAAGCGCTTTCCGCCCGACGTCATCCATCAATACGTGCCGTATGATTCCCCGCGCTACGTCGCGCGCTTCCTCGACCATTGGAAGCCGTCGCTGGCGCTGTTCATCGAATCCGATCTCTGGCCGAACCTGATCCTGGCAGGCGCTGCGCGTCGCGTGCCGATGGTGCTGATCAACGGGCGGATGTCGCCGCGCTCCTTCCCGCGCTGGCGCCGCATGCAGGGCACCATCTCGGCGCTGCTGTCGCGTTTCGACATTTGTCTGGCGCAGTCGAAGACCGATGCCGAGCGCTTCTCGGCGCTCGGCGGCCGGGACGTCGTCACCACGGGCAATCTCAAGCTCGACGTGCCGGCGCCGCCGGCCGATCCTGCCAAGCTCGAACGGCTGATGGCGATGACGCGCGGGCGTCCGATCATCGTCGCGGCCTCGACCCATCCGGGCGAGGAGGAGATGCTGGTGGCGGCGCATCGCAGCCTCAGCGGTTTCTTCCCGCAGCTCCTGACCGTGATCGTGCCGCGCCATCCGGATCGCGGCTCCTCGATCACAGGCCTGATCACGGCGTCCGGCCTGAAGCCGGCTCTGCGCTCGCGCGACGAGCTGCCGACGGCGACCACCGACGTTTATATCGCCGACACCATGGGCGAGCTCGGCCTGTTCTATCGCCTCTCGGACATCGTGTTCATGGGCGGATCGCTGATCCGCCATGGTGGCCAGAATCCGATCGAAGCGATCAAGCTCGGCGCGGCCATCGTCCATGGTCCGCACGTCTTCAATTTCGCCGACGTCTACGAGGCGCTCGATCACAGCGGCGGTGCGCGCCAGGCCGACACGCAGGAGCTGCTCATCAAGCAGCTCGGCCAGCTGCTCGCCGATCCTGCCGTGCGTCACAAGATCCAGCAATCGGGCGCCGGCGTGGTCGAGGATCTCGGCGGCGCACTCAACCGCACCATGACCGCGCTCGAGCCTTATCTTCTGCAGTTGCGGATCGAGATGGGGGCCGCCAATGCGTGAGCCGGCCTTCTGGTACCGGCCACGTTCGCTCGAATCGTACGCGTTGGGGCCGCTGGGTGCGCTCTACGGCGCGATCACCGAACGGCGGATGCTGCGCGAGGGCGTCGACGCCGGCATCCCCGTGATCTGCGTCGGCAACTACCATGTCGGCGGCGCCGGCAAGACGCCGACCGTGCTGGCGCTGACGAAGCTCCTGCGCGAGCTCGGCGAGACGCCGGTGGTGCTCAGCCGTGGCTATGGCGGCAGCCTCAAGGGCCCGGTGATGGTCGACCGGACGCGTCACACCGCGTCCGACGTCGGCGACGAGCCGCTGATGATGGCGCGCGACGTTCCCGTCACGGTCGCGCGCGACCGTCTCGACGGCGTCGTGCTGGCGAAGTCGCAAGGCGCCACCGTGATCCTGATGGACGACGGTTTCCAGAACCCGCGTCTTCTCAAGGACACCTCACTGATCGTGATCGACAGCGAGCGCGGCCTCGGCAATGGCAAGGTGTTTCCGGCCGGTCCGCTGCGTGCGCCGCTGAAGGCGCAGCTCGCGCGCACCGACGCGCTGGTCGTGATCGGCGGCGGCCGCGCCGCCGACGATGTCGCGGCCGAGCTAGCCAGGCGCAACAAGCCGGAACTCCGCGCGCGGCTGAAACCCGACGCCGAGGCGGTCGCAAGACTGTTGGGCAAGCCGGTGTTCGCGTTCGCCGGCATCGGCGATCCCGAACGGTTCTTCCGTACGTTGCGCGCCAGCGGCATCGACCTCGCGCGCACGCGCGCCTTTGCCGATCATCACATGTTCTCGAACGAGGAGATCGCAGCCCTCGCTGCGGAGGCGGGGCGCGAGCAGCAAACATTGGTAACGACGGAAAAGGATCTTGCTCGCCTGCACGGCCGTGAAGGCGTGCCGGATGACATCGTGCCTTTCGCGGTGCAGCTCGAGTTCGATGACCCGGTTGCGCTTCGGCAATTGATCAGCGATCATCTCTACAAGGCGCGCGAGCGGCGGTTTTCCAGGCGATGATCTCGTAAGGTGGGCGAGATCTGATCGGGACGACATGTCGCACTGATGAATTTCCTTCCGCACGTTCGGGAGTTGATGTAGCCTCGCATGAGAGCCGTCACCGGGACGTGCCGAACTCCCGGAAATCATCGACGGCGTTTATGCCCACGGCGGGCAGTACCTTCATCATTTCAGATGCAGCGGCCGTAACGACGAGTTCGGAATGGCAGGAAAGTCATTGCCAAAAACCCAGAGGGGAACATGCCATGCATTTTTGCCTCACCGGACAATACACACCCCGCGCTCTCAATGCCATTTTGGAGAACCCCAAGACCGATCGTCAGGAGGCGGCAAGAAAACTCATCGAAGCGGCCGGCGGAAAGCTGATTTCGATGTTCAGCGTTGCGGCCGACGGCCCAGGCGTGTTGGTGATTTTCGATGTGCCTGATCCAGGTGCGGCTCCGGCCATCTCCGGCCTGACCGTCACGGCGGGCACCCTGCAGAACGTGAAACTGACGCGGCTGTTCACGCAGGACGAGATCAAGCAGGTCCGCCAGAACGCGGCGAAGCTGCGTTCTTCGTATACTCCGCCCGGAAGCTGACATACGGATCTAAAGCGAAGCCGCCGCAGTCGAAGGAAGCGGCGGCAACGCTCATCTCACAGCAAGAATCACGTCTGCAACCGAGGCAAGGCGAAGGCCTTCCAGCCTGCGTTGACGAACCATGCTGTCCGGTGCGTGCTGCGTCCGCGGCGTTCAGCAGTCAATCATGCTCACCACGCCCCAACGGCCATCAATCCGATAATGGTCAGGCACGAGACGCAGGCCACCATGGCGGTATAGTACTCGGGTGTATTCATTGCTGCCTCCCAAACTGTTGCCAACTGCTTGGTCACTGCTACGGGGAGAGATCGCCGGTCTCGGGCCGCTTCAATTCGGCGCGCGGCGACCGGTCTTGCGTTGTGCGTCCGTCCTCTCATCGTCACCCTGATCCGGATGATGATGCGCGTCGAGAGCTTCAAAGCGTTCAGCTGCGATCAGAAGCTGTTTCCGCATTTCAGCGAGGCGGGCGCGGCAATATTCACGATAGAGCAGGTCTAATATGGTGGGCATGATCACCCCCATCGTTGATTTTCGATTACAGATATTCCACCGCAAATTTTCGAGGTGATCGTAGCCCGACAGATGGCTCTTCGATATGAGCCCGTTCACAGACGGCGCCAATTCCAGAGCTCAGTGGCCGCTTGGCTGACTTGATTGTCTGTGCGATAAAAAGAGCAGGGCCAGTTACCTAAGATGAAGCATAGCGGCGCTTTGTTTCACCAAGACTTCGTCAAACAACCTAAGAGCGCCAATCGCAACAAAGAATCCAACCACAACGCGAAATAACTAACCATGGAGTGCAAGCACTCTTCGATGCAACGCGGATTGGCATAACGGAAATCATCTCGGCTGTGAGAGCAGCATTTCTGATGCGTCCGAACATGCCTCGTGAAAAAGCTGCACCGCTCGTGCTATGCCGGCAGGGCAGCTGCGCTTTGCCCATCGACAGCAGCCTGCCATTCAGGCGCCATTCATCGCAAGCTCCTATCGTTTTCAGACGCTCAGGAGAATGCGATGAAGTTGCCGTCCGCCGCCGTTGCCGCCAGTCTTGTGGGTCTGATCATTGCGCCGGTGTTTGCACAGACGGCACCGCCGGCGGCGTCCACCGCCACAGTGTCGGTCCCCGCGACCAAGCGCGTGACGTGTCTTTCCACGACGGCAAGCCTGAAGGGACAGGACAAGCGCGACCAGATGCAGCTCTGCATGGCGCAGGCGCGGCTCGATTGCCTGAAGCAGGCGATCGATCAGAAGATCGTCGGCGAGACCAGGAAGAGTTTCATCAAGACCTGCGTGGGCGCGGATGGCGCGGAGCAGCGATAGACGCGCGGCTGCGGCCTCACGCCTGCGGCTTGGGCGCGCCCGGGTAATGCCGCTCGAGCACGGCGGCGGGCGTGGCGTAGGCTTCCTGCAGGTCCACGCTCCAGTATTTCAACTCGTCGAGCGGGATGCGCGTATCGGTGATCGCGCAGCGCACGAAGGTCCCCGGCGAGATCACGCGGAAATCGCCGTCGAGATACTGCACCTGCGCTTCGCCATGGCCCGAGGGGCCGAACTTGTTCAGCACGGTCGAAAGTCTCCGTGGAAGGCCGCTCCGGGATCACCTGGGAGGGCACGATGTGTTGGACGGGATGTAGCATAGATAGGGTGGCTTGTCCGCCCGGTAAACCCACCGGTTTGTGATGTTTTGGCGCCGTTTCCGCGTGATAGTGCTTGAGCGAAGGATCCAACGGCAAAGTTCGATGCGCCTTCCGTTCACCGCCCTGTTCCTGACGTTCCTGATCTCGGCCGCGCACGGCTCGCCGGCACCGCAGCCGGTCGAGATTCCGCTGGCGTCCGGCGTGCTGCATGCGCAGCTCTACAAGCCCGAGGGCACGGGGCCGTTTCCGACCGTGATCGCGCTCCACGGCTGCGGCGGCCTCGGTGGCCATTCCGATTCCGTCCTGCCGCGCTACCGCGACTGGGCCGAGCGGCTGCTCAAATCCGGCAACGCCGTGCTGCTCCCTGACAGCTACGGCTCGCGCGAGCTCGGGCCGCAATGCCGCGTCAAGGAGATCCACGTCAAGGCGCGGCGCGAACGCGTCACCGATATCGCGGCGTCGCGCGCCTGGTTGATGAAACAGAGTTGGGTTGCACGCGACCGCGTCAGCCTGATGGGCTGGGCCAACGGCGCCAGCGCGCTGCTCTGGGCCGTGCGTCCGCAAAACCTTGCGCGCGAGACGGGTCCGGATTTCCGCGCCGCGATCGCGTTCTATCCGGACTGCAGGATTTCCGCCGGCCTCGGGTGGAGCACACGGGTGCCGACGCTGGTGCTGATCGGTGGCAATGACGACGTCTCGTCGCCGCCGGCCTGCCGCCAGATGGTCGAGGGCGCGCATGGCCGCAGCGCGCTCGCGCGCATCGTGGTCTATCCCGGCGCCTATCACGACTTCGACCGCGCCAACACGCCGCTGCACGCAGCGAGCGGCAGCACCGACGCCGCCGCGCCCGAGCACGGCCATCTCGGCACCGATGCGGCAGCGCGCGCGGCGTCGCAGAAGGAAGTCGCAGAGTGGCTGGCACGGTGATGGCAGTGCCGTAGCCCGGATGAGCGTAGCCATATCCGGGTAGGCCTGTCCCGCATGTCGCTGCGCTCATGCGGGCTACATGTGGCGAGCGGGGCCGCCCGAGGGAACAACAGCGGACAGCCCCGCATCGACCACCGCCCTGCACGGAAAATGGCCGACCGTGACTCTACGGATCGCGCGCCGTGATGGTTTCATTTCGTAACGACGCCATCATTCGACCACGATGTCGATTAAACGCAATCCCATGCGCAACCGCTTCGTCCTGTTCTCCTCCGCCCTGATCGTCTTCACCGTCGCGGTCTTCCTGTTTGAAGCCCATGCCGGCGCGCCGCAACTCGCGCCGGAACATTGCGGCTTCTGGACCACGATCGACGCGGGATTGTCTTGCCGCTGAGACGCGCAGTATTGTAGCCCGGATGAGCGTAGCGATATCCGGGGCCGCTGCTCCCGCATGTCGCTACGCTCATGCGGGCTACGACAGCGAGTTCGTGACACGCGTCCCACACACTCACTGTCATCGCCCGGCTTGACCGGGCGATCCAGTACGCCGAGGCGGTTGTGATGGATCGAGAAGCCGCGGCGTACTGGATTCCCGCTCCTGTGCGCAATTGCGCACAAGGCGGGGAATGACGGCCAGGGTGGAACGCCGCCCTCCGCCTAAAACAAATTCCCCTGATCCACCGGCTTGCCCACGCGCTTCGGCGCAGGCTTCGCGTCCTGCGCGGCTGGCTTCGCTTGCGCCGGCGCGCGCTTCGCTGCAGCCGCGGGCCGATCCGCATCCGCGGTCGCACCGACACGGCCATCCGCAAACTCGATCTCGACCCGTGCGCCGGGACCGATCTCATTCCCCGAATGCAGCGGATGGCCGGCCTCGTCCCGCACCAGGGCAAAGCCGCGCGCGAGCACGCCGCGATAGCACAAGGCGGAGAGCAGCTTGCCGCTGTTCTCGATGCGGGCATCCAGCCGCTGCAACAGCGTCACCAGCGCGCGGCCCGCGCGCTCGGCAAGGCGATGCGTGCGCTCGCGCTGACGGTGAATCGCGTTGCGCTGCGCCTGCGCATTGGAAAGCTTCGAGGCGCGCAGGCGCACCTCCAGTCCGGCAAAGCGGTCGCGCCGCCGCCGTAAGAGCGAGCGCGTGGACAGGCCGAGCCGCTCGCCGCACACGGTGAGGCGGTGATCGGCCTGCGAGATCTGGCCGTGCAGCACCCGCAGCGTCAGCTTGGCGCCTGCGGCGGTGAACCTGCGGAAATGCGCATGCGTGTTGGCCTTGAGGCAGCGGGGCAGGGACGCACCCGCTGAATCCAGCCGCTGCCGCGGGATCGCCAGCAGATCGCCGGCGGCCGGCAGCGCGCGCGCGGCGGCGCGCAGCTCGCTGCGGCGGCTCTCCTGGCCGCGTTGCCAGCAGGACCGGGTGCGTCGCCCGAGATCGCCGACCTCGACGAAGAGATCGCTGCGCACCGGCACCGCCATCTCGGCCGCCGCCGTCGGCGTCGGCGCGCGCTTGTCGGCGACGAAATCGATCAGCGTGATGTCGGTCTCATGCCCCACGGCCGAGATCAGCGGGATCATGCTCTCGGCCGCGGCACGGACCACGATTTCCTCGTTGAACGACCAGAGGTCCTCCAGCGAGCCGCCGCCGCGCGCCACGATCAGCACGTCGGGGCGCGGAATCTTGCCGCCCTCAGGCAGCGCGTTGAAACCGCGGATTGCGGCTGCGACCTGCTCGGCCGAGCCTTCGCCCTGCACCTTGACCGGCCATACCAGCACGTGGCGAGGAAAGCGGTCCTCCAGGCGATGCAGGATGTCGCGGATCACGGCGCCGGTCGGCGAGGTCACCACGCCGATCACCTCCGGCAGCCACGGCAAAAGCTGCTTGCGCGCCTCGTCGAACAGGCCTTCGGCGGCGAGCTTCCTCTTGCGCTCCTCCATCAGCGCCATCAGCGCGCCGATGCCGGCCGGCTCCAGCGCCTCGATCACGATCTGGTATTTCGAGGACCCCGGATAGGTCGTGAGCTTGCCGGTGGCGATGACCTCGAGCCCCTCCTGGGGCTTGAAGCGCATGCGGCCGTGCACGCCCTTCCAGATCACCGCCTCGATCTTGGCGCTCTCGTCCTTGAGCGCGAAATAGCAATGGCCCGACGAATGAGCCCCGCGGAAGCCGGAGATCTCGCCGCGGACCCGGACATGGCCGTAGGTGTCCTCGACCGTCCGTTTCAGGGACTGCGAGAGCTCTGAAACGGTGAATTCGGGCGTGTTGATCAGGGGTTCCGCTGAAGGCATCGGCAAACGATTCGGCATGTGGGGATCAGACCCGACGTTAAGGATTTTTGCAGCGCCGCGCCAATCCGGGGATTGATTAGGAGAGTACTCTGTACTATAGAGTTCTCTATAGTTGATTAGTTTGGGAGGAGTAGATCATGGCAATTCGAGTGCTGCGCGGCGTTTTGAGCGGGCTGAAATGGGCCCTGTGTGCGGTCGGCGGTGTGGCGCTGATCCTGACCGTGATGATCGCAACGCCGCTGGAGCGGCCGCCGGAGATGCGATCGGTCTCCGACTCCGCCAAGGGAATCGACTGGACCACCCTCCCGCCCTTGGAGCGCTTCCAGGCCCGCGACGGCACCTGGATCGGTTTTCGCCACTACGCTGCCAAAGCGTTTTCAAGCGAAGTGGAAGCCGGTTCGCGTGAAGAAAACGCGTCAAAACAAGAATCCGGAGCCCCGTTCCGATCCCATCGGAACGGAAATGGCTCCGGCCCCGCGACCGGCCGTGGCGCGATCTTCATCCACGGCTCGTCCGGCTCCAGCGGCACCGTCAATCATGCCCTGACCCAGGCCATCGCCTCGCGCGGCGTGGAGACCTGGGCGCTCGACATCCGCGGCCATGGTGGCTCCGGCACGCGCGGCGATATCGGCTATGTCGGCCAGCTCGAGGACGACCTCGTCGATTTCGTCGCTCAAATCCGCAAGACCGCGCCGGAGCTGCCGCTCACCTTGATCGGCCATTCCGCCGGCGCCGGCTTCTCGCTGCGCGTCGCCGCGACGCCGATCATGCAGGACATGTTCGTGCGCACCGTGCTGCTCGCGCCCTATCTCGGCTATGACGCGCCGACCAACAAGCCGCATGCCGGCGGCTGGGCCAATGTCGACCTGCCGCGCTTCTTCGCGCTGGCCACGCTGCGCAAGATCGGCATCGACTGCTGTTCGCAGCTTCCGGTGCTCGCGCTCGCCGTGCCCGCGACTTCGGCAAAGTACCTCGTCTCGACCTATTCGGACCGCCTGACGCGCAATTTCGCAACGCGCGGCTATCGCACCGATTTTCCGGCGACGACCCGCCCGATCACGATCTTCGGCGGCGCCGAGGACGAGATGATGATCTCGGACAAGTACGCGGAGACCGTGCAGGCGGTGAAGCCGTCGGTCGACGTCAAGATCATCGACGGCATCAACCATATGGGCATCGTCACCAACCCGAAGGCGATCTCGGTCATCGCCGACGATGTGGCGACGCGCGGGACAGGGCAGTCATGATCGACAGCAAGGAAGCCTCGGCGGCGCTGGCCGATATCGACGACATCGTCCAGCGCGTGAAGCAATCGCAGCTCTACGAGCTGGCGAGCTTTGCTGCCGTCTGGTGGGGCGCATTGGTGTTCGCGGGCAATCTCGTGACCTGGCTTTGGCCGGTCTATGCGGGCTACGCCTGGGTTGCCGTGGACGTTTTGGGCGCCGGCGGTCTGGTGGCGCTGCGCATTCTCAATCCGCCACATTATTCCCATGGCGTCGCCTTCAACATCAGACTGCTTCTGGTGTTCGCGCTCTTCTTCGCCTTCGGTTATCTCTGCACCAGCGTGATCGGTCATTTCGGTCCGCGCCAGCTCGGCACGTTCTGGCCGCTCTACTTCATGCTGTTCTATTCGCTGGCGGGTCTCTGGTTCGGCTATGCCTTCATGGCGATCGGTCTCGGCATCTCCGCGCTGACGCTGATCGGCTATTTCTACATCGGCGAGGCGTTCCCGCTCTGGATGGCCTTCGTCAATGGCGGAGGCCTGATCCTCGGCGGCCTCTGGATGCGGCGGATCTGATGGCCGAGCTCGACGACATCATCCACCAGCCGTTGCGGCTCAAGATCATGGCGGCACTGAACGCGCTGCCGGCCACCGCAGGATTGGAATTTTCCCGGCTGAAAAAGCTCACCGGCGCCACCGACGGCAATCTCGGCGCGCATATCGAGACGCTGGCGAAAGCAGGCTACGTGTCGGTGGAGAAGGCGTTCGTCGGCAAGAAGCCGCAGACCACGGTGACTGCCACAGCCGCCGGCCGCGGCGCGTTTGCGCGGCATGTCGCGACGTTGCAGGAGATTATTGCGGGGAAGCAGGGGTAGGACGTACTCATAAATGTCGGCTTACCAACGCAAAGCGGAAGTCTCCCACCTCGGGCATGATCGATGGCTTGTGACCCGAAGCTGACCTGCGAGGCTCGCCCGTACAACGATAGTCCATATCAATTTGGGGATTGCCGGCATTGCGATGCCCGATTGCTGCGGGTCCAAAGCTATCTCGATACACGCTTCTTCAAAACCGTCCGCATCTTCAAGTGCCAGGAGCTCATTGCGACGATTGAGGCACCCACGACATCGATTAATCTATGTTAAAGCCGCGCCCCGTAACTGGGAGGTAAAACGTTCCCAACGGGGAAACGCGTGCGATGGACTACCGCGCTTATATCATGGGCGAGGACGGGCGGATCAGCGGCGTTCATGAGATGGATTGCGCCGACGACGAGGAGGCCACAGCCAAAGCGAGACAGCTGCTCGACGGCCACGATTTAGAAGTGTGGCACAGAGATCGGCGCGTCACTGTTCTCAAGCACCACACAAGACAGTAAGGCCGCTCAGTGGCGGTCGCGGCCATGCAATGTCCCCGGTCAGGCGGCCCTTAGCGGACATGCTCATCAGCTTGTCCTGACGCCGATAACCGCCCTTAGCGGACCCTCGCGAACCCGTACCTACGGGGGGAACCAAGGGGCCCGTGATGCGTTAAGAGCAGTTCGGCGGGCCGGAGGGGCGTCCGCCCATGTTTATTGCACGAACGACGCTCGTATCGGGTCGTCGTTCCTCTCGCCCCCGAGAGCCGGGCACCCGCATGTCGAACGTAGAAGAATTCCCACTCTCCGCCCGGCACCGCCCCACGGAGTTCGAGGCCCTGGTTGCGGCCGGCGCTGCCGCGCTCGATGCCA